>CALXQM010000001.1 GCA_944390765.1 uncultured Alphaproteobacteria bacterium
AAAAGTTGCTAATTAGTAATCTAAAATAAACCTCTTGCGGAAGTCGAATTTCCCACTTTGCGTCATTCTGAGAGAGAGCGCACCTCATCCTCGTCATTCTGAGCGAATAAAGTGAGCATGAGAATCCTTTTTTGCGTTTAATGTCTCTGCACTTTGATATCGCAATAGATTGCCACGTAATAAATGGAAGAAACGAAGCCTATATGGCTTCGTATAATGACGCTAAATAAATATCAGAATTTTAAAGCCTCTGATTATTAAATCTGAAAAATCAAGAAAAATTACTTTTGTAAGAACTCTATTTTAGCATTTTTTACAATCCTTCAGATAAGAAACTATTCACTTGGTCGATTTTAATATAAATATCTTTCATAAACCGAAACATCATCCATATGTTCTAAAGCTATTTCACGCTACATATATTATCTTTACAAAGTCTTACATGCTTTTTCTTAAAGATTTTTTAGGTTAATACGGTAAATATATTGCACTGGCAATTGTAAATTTAGAGATTGCTCTACCTCATTGAATTTTTCATTAATTTATTTTTATATGTAAATTTTTGAGTAAATAGGCAATATTTTATGAAAATAGCAAATAAAAATAATTCTATATTACCGAAAAGTACTAACATACATTAGCAATAATTATAAAGCTTTTGCGGGCAGAGAATTCGTCGTAAATAACATATTTCCGCCTAATTCTTTAATTGGATATAATCCTATTTTTTCCAATTGTGTTTTTATTTGATTAAATTTTATGGAATTTACTGTCGGATAACCACAAATAACTATACTATTTTGATTCAAATTTATAGTGTTAAACACGCGTTCTATCTGAATTTGGAATTTACTATAATAATTGATAAAATGCTGGAATCTATTTAAACACATTATCGCATCTAAATGTTCATACTCAGGATTATTTTTTTGTAAGTCTGAATTACTTAACCAATATATTTGTTTACCTCTATGAAATTCATCAACTATATACTGAAAAAACAATTCATCTGTTTGTCTATGAGACCAATTGTTTATAACTATATGAACAGATTTTTTTAGGTTTGGAATAGCACAAAATATCGCCCCCAAAAATATCATTAATTTTACAAAATTATTACTTTTGTTTATAAATATAGCAAATGCTGGTAAAAACAGTACAATGGAAGGAAATAAATAATAACCAGATGTTAATTTCAATAAACAATAAGATAGCGCATAGCCCATACCGGCAAATAAAAGCGCATCTGTAAAAATGCATTTATATTCTTTTTTTTTTAAAACAGCATAAATTCTAATACCAGTTAATATAACAATAAAGTATAAAATAGGCTCATTAAAAAATTGCTCTAAAGATATATTATAATGTATTGTAGCATAAGCTGGTTCATGTACTCTAAAAATTCTACGATATATGTATATTATAATAAAAACAAAAGAGTTAAACAGTAATGCATAATTAAACAATTTCCTTTGCTTTGTTAAAGATTGGAAAAAAAGCTCAGTCATCGCTATAATTACAAAAATTACAAATACTAATTCTTTCATATAGGTTGCCCATACAGCGACAAAAAAAGCTATATAATAATAAAAATCTTTTTTAGTCTCACAGGCTTTTTTATAAAAAATAATAAATACACATAATAAGAAAAATATCATTCGTTCGGCATAAATACATTCCATATGAATTTGCATAAATCCAGATGAACAAAATAGTAAGAATAATGAAAATAATGAAATTTTTATATTAAATCTGATAATATTATTTATAAAATTAAAAAATAACAAACTTGAAATAACTAAAATGACAGAATTATAAATATAATGAGCTAGTGGAGTCTTACCATAAGGGAGTAATAACAATACAGAATAATCGCTCAACCCCAATGGCCAGAATCTTGCGCGCCAAGTAGAGCCATGGGACATTTTACCGATTGCCGTAGTCATCAAAAACTGATAATCGTCCCCTGCCAATGTTCCGCAAAAAATCCAGTTTGAATGATATAATATACAAAAACAAACAACTCCTAACACACTCAAGAGCGCTGTATATCCAGTGATAATTTTACTTCGATAATCTATCATAATATTCTTTTATATTATAATGCTAAAACTTAATTCTATAATAGTTCATTATATAATGATATATTAAAAATACCGAAATAAATAATCTTATTCCTCGTATTTCGCGTTTAGCATAGATAAAAACTGGTTAAATTGCCGTATTAAAATATTTATTATCTCATTAATAGGAAATACAATTTTATAGGGAAGCATTTTGTTTTGACTATGATAAAATTTGCACAAGAAAACTACTGACTAGTAGAAAACTCATAACCTTTTTCATTATTCTATCCTTATTTTTGTTTAAAGTCCCTCGATAAAGAACTTATTCACTTGATCTATTAATCGATTGAACGCCTCAGCGGGGAATGGCTCTGCCGTTGCTCTCTCTATCTGTGCATTACGTTCTGACGTTTTATCATTGTATTCCTTAAGCCTTCGATTATATTCCGCCATTGCGCGAGGATGCCAATTGTTGATATATGCTTGAGTGCCCCACGAGTTACCTCCAGCTCGGTTATCCCAACCACCAGCGGCAAAATCATTAACTCCCATTTCTCTAAGCCAAGGCTGAATACTACTATTGATCCAAGCCCAACCACTATAATTCCATTCTATCTCACCGCCTCGACAACCACAGTAACCGTGATTATGGCAAACAGGTTTTGCTCTTGGCTTGATCGGCTCAGCTTGAATAGTGGTTCTACTTAAATATTCTTTGAGTTCAAAAAAATCATTTCTTGTTGCAACAACATCCAAATCATCTCGACTAAATAATTCAGCAAAAGGTAAAACCTTTTCGTATATCTCGTTTACAACTTTATGTCTTTCAAAAATACTCATTTGTTCTATATCTGTAGCTCTGTACTGAATAAGCGTCTTATCTGTTATATTTATT
>CALXQM010000002.1 GCA_944390765.1 uncultured Alphaproteobacteria bacterium
TGTTGCACCTGCATTTCTAATTCTTCAAATTCAGTTCTGTTCATTGCAATTCGGTTTGATTGTTATGCGGAGGCAAAATTACAATCAAACCATAGGGCATGCAATGTGTATTTCTTAGAATGCTTACAATTGAAAATTCACCTGTAATTATACGTTGTACGGTATGAAAATGTGCATTTTAATGGAACACAGGAGACGTAGAAAGATGCGGAAAAACACGGATTTTTACAAGTGTTTATCGAATTATAATTGACTTTGTCTACCTTTGGTTCCTAATACTTAATATTTGCGGATTACACGAGTTGTTGAGCGAAGCGAAAAAATCCGCAAGAGCGAAATAAAGCCAGCAATCACGTTTTCTTGAAAACTGTGTTGCTGGCTTTTCTATTTACTTACTTCTTATTTTCAATCTTTTAAAAATAATAATCAAGGCTCCTATTACTATTAGTAAAACTCCTGGAGAAGCATTTATTAATTTTGACGTAAAATCTGTTCCTTCAATAATCCAATTGATGTTCCCAGTAAACCCTAAAATGGTAAGTATAATACCTCCAATGATACAAAAGATGCCACTGCATAAACTTAAAATCATTATTATATATTCATATTTTATAGCTGTAAGCCCAAAGGCTGTATTAGCTATTTTAGGGTCAATATCCACAGTGCAACTGTGTAAACAAAGAAAGGCTAAAATAAAAATTATGAGTATATATATAGTTCTATTCATTTTATTTTGACTGTGGAATACCATATCCTTTAGAAAGATTCAAATCCCTAATTTGAGTATATAAATCAAACATTGTTCCTTTGTTCGAAATCCATTCAGTGATAATGTTAACAAGCTCATTTATGTCTGAAATATAGGACATTCTTCCGTCTGCTCCTCTTATGCCTTGTGCATCTTTTCTGTGTCCACGAGTTAAAAATGTGTTCTTTTCTTCATAAATCAACTCTCTTGCATCTTTATATGTATCACCTTTTGGAAGATATTTTCTTAATAGACGATTAACAACGTTATAATATAAATTATATTTAGCTTCAGGGTCATCGATTTGTTCTAAAACCATATCTGCCAACTCATTTTTGAGTTCGATATGACCGTTTACATTAAAATCAAATGTTTCTTCTTTGATTTCATCAGCTTTCATTAAAATTGCTGCACGCTCTAAATCTTGTTCTTGCTTTCTTTGGAGTTCTTCTAATTCCTCCTGAGATTTTTTTTCCTTTTTTTCTTCCATAATTAATTGTATAAAAATTCTTTGATTTGTTGTACTGATTCCATTAACGTTTCTTTTTCAAATGGGTGAGTATTTATAAGCTCTAAGGCTTCATTCATTTTAGGTATATATTTATTATAAAAAGCCCATTCGTTGGTTTTATAACAATACATTGCATATATAATAGAGGAGTGTACTCCCCATTCTTTAGCTAGTTTTTCAATATTATAATGTGATGTAATATACCCTGATGCAAATTTTAATCGAGATTCATTTAATAAATATTCACAAGCAAAATTATCTGCTTGTTCTTCATTCATTAAAAATATATCTCCCTCATTATTGCTAATATGATACGTCTGTTTTTTGATTTCATCAAAATCAAAAAGTACATGATGTAGTTCATGTAAAAGAGTAAACCATAATGTAGGATAATTATTTTGTAAATTAGAAAGTACAATACATGGTTTATCATTTATTATCATGGTAGCTCCTCTAACTTGTATTTTTTCTAAACTTGGTTGATATATAACTGTGACCCCAATACGAAATAGTGCTTTCAGAACTCTAATTAGACCATTTTTTATATCTCGTGTGTATGGTCTAATTTTGGGTATTAGTTCAATTAGTTCTTTTCTTATGTATGGATTGGGATTTGCAATAGATTTAAATTGGATAAACGCAGATTGTATCCAAAAATTACGCATTAAATCATTCGAGTTTCTTTTAGAGCGACTAAAAACGGGAAGCAAAGAATTTTCCGAGTAACTGTAAATATTATCAATGTCAAAAAAGCGTTTGATTTTATCACTCATATCTTTAGATGAAGCATTGGAATTAAAAAACTTCATCTTAACAAGAATAGATACATCAAAATTTTCAACGATATATCCAGCTTCTCTTGCTCGTTGGATTTCTCCTATTTGTTTAGGAGCTAATTCTGGTACGTAAACTTTTATTAGGTCATTAACAGACAGACTTAAAAAATGAGCCAATTTCACTATATTTATAAAATTGATTTGTTTAGCAGTTCCATTTAATATAGGATTTATAGTTTTAGAATCCATTCCTAAAATTTTCTGAATCTGTCTATCTGATAAATTTAGTGAATTTTTCTTTTCTTTATATAAATCCTTTAAGGATGTAACCTGACCTATATCGATTGAAGATTGAACAGCTGCATCAATTATTTTACTAAGTTCTATGTTTATATTGTCCATATTTGCAGAAAATTTTCTGCAAATATAAAGAAATAGTTCAATATTCTATAAAATTATGAAGAAAATTTTCTTCACAATTTTATAGAATATTGGTTTTATAAGTATGTATTAAGTAATCTTTTGTTATACAAATAGTTGTTTTTCAACGGCTTGCATATCCTTTAGTATCGTTTGGTTTAATACTTTCGCATAATGCTGCGTCATTCGGGTGAATGAATGCTCCAGCATTTTAGCTACGTTCGGCAGTGACACGTTGTTAGCCAGTGCGATAACTGGTGCGAAACTATGGCGGCTTTGGTGTGTGGTCAGGTTCTTTTTGATGCCGCACAGGTTGGCAATCTCTTTCAGGAAACTGTTCATCTTCTGATTGCGCGGAATGAGCAGCAAAGTTTCTTTATCCATGCAGTGGGGGGTATCCTTATACTTATCAAGTATTTGTTTGGAAATGCTCAAAAGCGGGGTGTTACATAGGTTGTTTGTCTTTTCACGGGGTTTTACTATCCACAGATTACCGTTGCCGTCCTCGGAAATGTGTTCGTGGCGCAGATTATATCCTATTTCCCAATGAAAAAATGTTGAAAATTTTGATGAAACATTCCGTGTTTTGAGGTAAAAAACATATCTTTGCACCATTAGAACCTGCCAAGCCTCTTCACAATGCTCAAATCGGCGGGTCGTTTTTTTATTATAGGTATATGAAAACAAGTTTCCCAAAGCTACCCAAAGCTATACTTTATCCCCAAACAGATTGTTCAAGTAGAAGAATGAAATTTGTGAAATTGATTATTTTTGCAGGTTCCACTCTTCTACTATTCTTATGAATATAATTTATTTACAATTTGGTTTAATAGCCTTTCAAAGCTATTTGCTTGTTCTTCATGATGGTTCTTTTTGGCTATAATTATTTGATGAACCATATGTTCAACTTGTTCGCGTTCACTATCTGTTGGAATAATGACAGGAAGTGGTTTCAGTTTTTCTAATTTAACCTGTGGAAAAACTCGACCGCCTTCTTTTACATTCTGTTCATATAAATTCCTTAAGAATGAGGAATTAAGTAATCCACATAAATACTCATAGGAGATT
>CALXQM010000003.1 GCA_944390765.1 uncultured Alphaproteobacteria bacterium
GCTCGGTGGGAGTTATGGGCGATTTCCGAACCTATGACTATGCCGTCGCCTTGCGGGCCGTGACTACGTCCGACTTCATGACCGCCGAGGCGGCAAAGCTGCCGTGGGACGTTCTGGAGACGGTGACAAGCCGCATCGTCAACGAAGTGGAACACGTGAACAGAGTGTTCTACGACTGCACCGGAAAACCGCCGGGAACGATAGAGTTCGAATAGTAGACAGAGAGCCGGGAAGCCGCATAAATAGCGGACTTTCCGGCTCTTGGTGTGTGGTGTGATACCTTTTTGATACCTGTAATACTAAATAAGGTTTCTAAAAGAGTTGAATGTAGGAGCAAAGTAATGTCTACACTTTTTTGAAAGTATAAGGGGATCTAACTTTCTTAGCATCCTATCACCATGTATTTTTTTGGAATAGTATAAATCCCTTGAAGATGAAATTTTTTCGGAATATAATCGGTTTGTATTGGGTAGCTCTGAAATATATTCTTTGACCTTAGTTTGGATTGCTTCAATGATTTCATCGCTTAATTTATAATATTTTTGATCAAAATATCCATAATTTTCAATATCATTGCTATATTCTTTGAGAACATATGTATTAAGATATTGTCTTAAATGATGAGCAAAAAATATTTTAGTAGGTAAATCAATATCTGTAACAAAAGCATCAGAAGTATAAATATAACCGAAACCATTATCCCAATCTGCGATAAACCAACTTTCGATCTCCGGGGAAGCATAGAGAATAAAAATAGGAATATTGCATTTTAAGATAGAATGTATTTTTTCTTGTATGGAATGGATATATCCTTGTATTTGAGATTTATCCATTCCATAGAAATTACCGTCTAAATCATCTTCTATAAGTATTGCGCTATACTGCGCAATTTCTATAGAGTGATTTTGAATAATGGTATAAATTTTTTCTAATAATGCTGAACCAGTCAGTCCACTGATTTTGGGGGAGATAGTTTTAGAATCCCCTTTTTTCTTAATAGTTTTGTTGGGAAGATATTGTTTGTACTCATAGTTATTATTAATTTTTCTTAAAAAAGCTTGCATTGCCCCAGCTTCTGTATATCCACATGTTAAAAAACATGCAATTCGTTTTGTTACCATGGCCAGCCTCCTAGCGCAGGATCATTTGTCCTATATAAATCGCCCAACTCCCAATCTCCTAACTCATCAGCGATATCTTCATAAGTAATCTTTTTAATTTTATTTACGCCGTTGTTGTCGAAAACAAAAACAGCAACATGATTATGTTTGAATTCTTCGGTAAATGAATCTAAAAAATCAGGTGAATGTGTGCTTATAAAACATTGATTTAAATTGTCCGATGTTTGTAGCCAATTTCCAATCACTTTTTGCCAAGCTGGGTGGAGATTTGTTTCTGGTTCATCTATAGCCAATAAAGAACAAGGTTTTTCCAGAGGCATATTAATTAATAGATTAAGTATTAGTCCTTTTAGTGTTCCCTCCGAAATATCAGATAAATCATATTGTTTATTATCATATACAAGTTTGAATATAAGTTTATCATACAGAGATACAGTATCAACCTGTTGAAGATTTGGAATTAGTTCTCTTAAGTACTGCTCAAAGATATTTTTCCATAATATATTATTGGATTTATAGTTGTTAAATACATTTATAAAATTAGTTCCAGTATTATTGAGGTAAAGATCAACGTTTTTTAGATTTACAGGTTCTCTTATTGATTTGGTGTCAAATTGAGCACTTGTATAAACATTGAAACCTTCAAAATAATTTTGTATATCGTATAGTAAATGCGCAATGTTTACCCGTATAAGTTCACTGCCATACAAATTTTTATTTTCTAATAAGATATCTTTAAATTGCATCATTAATGTTTCTTGGCTATCAACAACAAAATTCAAACGACGATTAAGTTGCCCTTTTTTTATGGCTGAGGAAAAATAACCGCGTCCTAATTTTTTATCATGACATCTAAAATAATTAAACTCATCTTCATATTTATCATTGTGCAAATCGGTTGAATTGAGTTCTTCCAATAAAATATGACATTGTTCTACAGTATTTCCAGTTGAGAATGAAAATTTATATCTGACAGGTTCGTTATTTAAGTTAAGTTCCCATGCAAATTCAATAGGCGAATGTTCGTCAGCTGCATTGTTTAACATATGGCCCCAACCATTACGAGAAATGGCATTTAAAAATGCAGACTTTAAATTTCCATCATTTGGTTTTTTTAACATTTCTGAAAAAAATGTAAGTGCTTTAATAAAATTACTTTTTCCAGAATTGTTTGGACCTATTAAAATATTGATTTTGGCAAACTCTAATTCTGAGGCGCTTATATTTCTAAAATTTTGACAGCTAAATTTTTTTATCATAATTCCTCCATTTTGCAATTATATATACAGTTTTTATAGAATTTAACAGCATATTTATATTAAGGATTTCCAGATATAACTGTTATTATGTTTATCATTTCCTTTTTCATCAACATCACTACTGGTTGCAGGCCAGTTGATCTTCCATTCAAAATATTCGTCTTCTGAAATCTCTCCGTTCTTTAACTGCTCTTTTCGCAGACACCATTCACGAAGAAATTCATTTACCAGACCATAATCAATCCACATACCTACAGGAGCATGAGCAGGCCATTTGTCGCTGTCATTATATCGGACAGATTTATCATCAGAAGCGTTGCACTTACCGGGATTACGCACAAGTTGGAATAAATGAAAGGTGTTGCGATTGTCTTCGTCAAGCCAGAAGAATGTTTGCATAATGTCCTCGGCGCATCCAGGGGCTTCGGTGATAAAATTGATATAGTTCACATTTAAAATCTTAGCAATTTCCATGAGCGTGTCTTTTTTAGGGACACGATAACCAGACTCATATTGCGCTACACGAACATCAGCATTTCGTTCCTCGTATCCCAGTT
>CALXQM010000004.1 GCA_944390765.1 uncultured Alphaproteobacteria bacterium
AAAAGAACGCTATAACAATATAGAAAAAAAATATATTTTAAGAGGATTGTTATTACGAATAAATATAACAGATAAGACGCTTATTCAGTACAGAGCTACAGATATAGAACAAATGAGTATTTTTGAACGACATAAAGTTACAAATGAGTTATATAAAAGATTTTTACCTTTTTCTGAATTATTAGATAGAGGCGATCTTGGAGTTGAAGCTACTTCTAGCGATCTACGAGCATTAGAAACTTGGTTAGAACAAACTACAGAAGATGCAATATTGCGACATTTTGGAACTTTTTCATTTGTACAGAATAGTAATTTTAATGGAAAAGAAATGGGAACGCCTTTGCATGTTGCTCATGAAAGATTGAAGCATCAACTTAATTATTTGAATAATAAAGGGATTAGCACTGAACAAGCTTATAATAAATTAGAACAGATTTTTCGGAGTTATTTAGAAGCTGAAGATATTGTGGTTATTACTCGCAATGATTCTCCTTTTTGGGGGCATAGGGCTTGTGAAATTGATTATTACAAAAATGGTATTAATCTTGGTCATGCTTTTCAAGAATTTGGTGGAGGCTGGTGGGGACATTCAACAGGAATATTTGGACAAGTTTCAGCAGGGAAAGGGAGAGGAGTTCCTGTATATGACCATTGGAATAATATTGTTGAAAGAAGAAATAAAGAATTAAGTAATACAATAAGTGCTATTAAATTTCGTGCAAGAGAATTGTTTGAGTTCGAGACAAATTCCAAATCTGAATTACATAAAATATTTAAGCTAGCCGATTATTCATTTCCACAAATTGTGTTTCCATCCAATGAATTTAATCGTTTAATAGACCAAGTAAATAGTTTCTTATCGGAAGGGTTGTAAGAAAAAACGTCAAACATATTTCGAAATGAATTTTTTTATTAGGGTTTCACTTTTGTAATATTTTTAAATCGTCTAAGCGCTACGAAACTTAGTTTCTAAAATTTAACGATTTTTATATCTATCAATTACTAATGTGAAACTTTCTTTTTTATAATGTCTATATTTTATAAAAACCAAAGCTAAAAATAAAATAATTTATACTAATGATATTTTATCGTTTTAAGTCTAGTTAATTAGACGAAGATTCTTCTCTTAATTCGTTTGGATAACAAAATAGCGTCAGTTCAACAAATTTTCCTTTTGAAAATCTATGTAACTGAAATTCAAATGTATAATTCTTTACTAAAGCTTCTAAAAAAGGTTTTATTTTAAATAATTCTTCATAACCGTGGTATACCCCCACCGATATCACAGGTCTATATTTTTTTATGGTATTTAGCGCCCCTTTAACCATTTTAAATCCGTATCCTTCAAGATCTGCTTTTATAAAGCCAACATTAATTTTTTTATTCATAACTTCATTATCAACGGTGGTTATTTTTATTGATGCATCACCTGTGCTATATAAACTATTATTTTCTCTACAATTATCATTAATATTTTTTATGGAAATCTCATCGCTTATTCCAGCGTTAATCAATACATAATTTTTTATATTATTCCGTTGCATAATGTGCTCATATATCTCTGTGGTTTTTTTTAGATAATTCATAACTATATACTTTTGCATTAGTATAATTACTAAGAACTAATGCTGAATCTCCAATATAAGCACCTAAGTCTAATATATCGCGTTCCTTTATATATGATAAAATTTTTTCATTTGCATATATTAATCCATGACGAAAAAACATAACTTCCGGGGAAATCTTGGTGATTCCCTTCGATTTATATTCTTTTTTTATATCGTCATACTTTAATAACCATTGTTTGAAATATTCATGCTGAAAATTTGGCAATTCAGTTTTTCTAAATATATTTCGAAAATTAAAAAATAAAGAATCGTATACACATGCTCTAAAATAGTTCAAGACTTGCAACGACTTATCATTTACTCCTATTTTTAGCATATCAATTTTATCTTCAAGACTTTGAAAAAACATTTCCTTAGAAAGATAATGCGTCCATGAACGTTTAATGGTATATAATAGTATCAAAATTAATGGAATTAAAAAAATAATGAAAAAAATGCCAAACAATATTGCTATAAATGAAGATAATAACATGCCAAATACAACGCCAATTAATAATGATATTTTTTCTAAATTCATTGGAATGTATCTCCTCATTGAAGTAACTATATTGTTCATATTACATAAAATAATAGTATTTGCATAGTTAAATTTATTCTATGAAATATGCCATTCTTTCAGAAGATGTATATTTAACGGGGTTATATGAAACAGAAGAAGATGTAAAGATAAAAGCACGGTTAAGCAAATTAGAGAGTGTGTTAGGATATGGAACAGAAGAGTTTCATTCAAAAGCATCGAATATACTTTCGGAGGCGATATATGATAGGATATCGACATTTGGTAGAGTGGCGCCGACTGTATTTTTATCTAGAGGGTTCTATAATGAAGGACAAATAAGAACGAAAGCACCATTAAGAATAAAATCTAAAATTATACAAAATGGATATGAGCATAATTTGTCGGATAACATAGAGCGATTTAATGCTTACAATTTGTATGATTATGAATATGATTTTAAGAACAAGCATGATGTTTCAGTTACAAAGGGTGACCGTATTTATATTCGTCCAGAAAAATTTAACTGTGAAGCGACAATACTTGGAGAGGATGCGCTAATATTCGAAGCGGATGATTTGTTTTACAACAGCGGAACAATTGAAAGTAAGAAAAAAATAACGTTGAACGGAAAAAAGATACAAACGGGATGGGCAAGTTGGGATGAAAAAATAATACAACTTCCATTTGTGGAAGGAGCACAGAATAAATATAAATGTCATGATGGCGTATTTGATTTTCCATATGATTTTTTTGTGCCACAACGAAGTATTATACGATCATATGGTGATATGGAAATAAATTGTGATAAATTCATATCATCATTTGGAAATATGCAAATTGGAGGAAGTTTAGACGCGAAAACGGATACGTTATTTTTAAATTATGCTGGGAATATTGTACTTGGAAAAGATTCTCATATAGAAACGAAGGAATTTGTCAATACAATAGGAACGATGGCAACAAATGATGAAGAGCTTAGATATTGGAAGATAGCAACAGCGACAACGGATCCTGCGACGTTATTATGTGATGGAATATTACGAATTGATGCATCGAAATATTTTAAAAATAGAGCGAGTTATCTATCTTCAGTAGGAGATATGTTTTTAAATGGACAAATAGCGACAGGATTATTAAATGGAATAGATGCTCGATTTGTAAATGAAAGTGTAGGAACAGAATATTTTAGGATGTATACAATTTCGGGAGTTGATGTAAGTCATACATCACATAGTTTTTGTGGAATTGGCACAGGAAGTAGTACAACAATAACATACTGGTGGCAAGATATAAATGAAATAGTCAAAGATAATATGATAAGGGCAGCGATAACAAGTGCACAAAATTTAGTTCAACAAGGTTTTGCAGGAGCGATTAATACGGGAGTTATTGATGCGAAATCGATACAAGCGAAAAAAATAGGAGAATTAGGGTTTTCTCATGGAGATAAATCGCGGTTGCAATTTGAGGCAGTTCCGGAATTTAATAAAAAGCTAACAGTTGAACAGGCTGTTAATAAATCTGATTTGTTTTCAGATTATTTGTTTACAAATTCAATTACAGATGAAATAAAAATACCAATTGCAATAATTGATGATGGAAGTTTTACAACTGAAGAATTGCAAAAAGCAGAACCAGTAATGACTATACCGGAATATGCACAAATGATGTATAGAGAAATGCTAAAGAACTACTCAACTTCAAGGTTAAGTGATATGCCAACGTTTGAAGATGGAGCGAAATTAGCAGAGCAAAATTCTCATGGAGATGCAATAAAATTACCTCATTTTGCAAAGGGAGCGACGAATATATTTACAGTAAAGCCAGATGAAGTGAAATCTGGAATATATTTTAGACCGTACAAATATGCTGATAAATATTATGGGAAGATAACATTATTTCCAGAGTTGTATTTATCAGAGAATAGTTTACATCAAATATTGAGAGATCCATATGGAGTAATAAGAGCAGAAGAAGACATAAAAATAGAAACAAAAGGTAAATTTGATGCTACAGCTTCAATGATGTCAGGAGGTCGTACAGAAATCGAAGCAAAAAGTGCGAATATAGAAACACAAACATTTGATCGCCATACAATTACGAGTCAAAATTTTGCAAGTGCATCAGGTAATGGGTTGTTAGGTTCAAAGACGACAGGAACGAAAACGAAATGGGAAATACTTACAGCATCTAGAAGTCCAGTGATAATAACTACAGGAAAGGGGCTAGGGATATGTTTGCAAAAAGGAGAAACAGCGAATTTACAGGGTATAATTGCACACATTGGAGGAGGACTAAAAGTTACGAAAGGCAAATTTGTTTTAACGCCACTAATGGTTAATGAAGTATCAGTTAATGAGAATGGAAGTTATGTAATTCCTGAATATCTAAAGAGTGTACTTGATGTAAATGGGGATACAGAACTAGAAGTAGATGTATTTGAAAATACAGGGTCAGAAATTCATACAACAGGGAAGTTGAAAATAAAAGCGAATGAAATAGGACAAACAGTATTAGCCCATGAATATTTAGCGAATGAGGAATATGGAGCATCACAAAGTTTTTTTTCATCAAAAGTAAGGCATGAGAAGTGTTACGCTCAAAAAGTTGTAATGCCGGTAATGACAGCGACAGACATAGATATTCAATCTAAGGGTAGGGTGAATTTAGAAGGATTAATTACATCTGAGAAAGATATAGAGATAGCGGCAAGAGGAGATGTAAGTATGGCATCTCGAGCATTTTATCAACTATTAGATTACAGCGAGACAGCAAAAGGAATATTTATCAACGCAAATGTGAGAAGATTTTTAGAGAATCCACAAATAGCACCGAATATAGTTCGAGCAGGAGGAGATTTTATATTAAATACATTGGAGAACTATTATGCGACAGGAGTACAAGCGGAAATAGTGGGACGGAAAACGATAAATGCGAAAAATATAATAAGCAAGCCATTAAAAGTAACGAAAAAAGATGAAGTAATAGCAGATATTACGAGTATATCGCTAGGGTTGCCGTCATCAGTGATGAACGCGACATTTTCTATGCAATTTTCAGAGGCAGGGAGGCAAATTTTATTACAACATCCGATGTATCAAGCGATTGATGATTTATTTGGAGCGAATAGTCAGGCGAAAAGGGCATCAGCATTGGTGAATGCAGGGATAGAGACATATGATACGATAAGGACGATATCAGAAGCGATGGAGCATTCAGGAGGAGAATTTACGGGAGGAACGGCGAAGGAGTTAATGGCGAAATTTTTTGATATAGGAGGAATAGGGATTTCGCATAGCCATACGCATCAGGCAATGATAATGAGTTATGGTATACCAAGTATTGACATAGTAGGAGGAGACTTATATTATGAAGCCATGGAAAGAGCGGAATTTACAGGGCATCAGGCAAAAGCGACGAACACAACCGTTGTGGCGGGGAAGGAAATAGTTGTAGTTCCTGATGTAGGAGAAGAGATTGAAACTGTGAATCAGCATACGACATCAGTCGGATACAACATAATTAGTGGTGATAGTAGGTTTGGGCATGGAGGGATGAAAAGCAAAAATACGAAAGAAGTTCATCAACCTACAACCTTTATAAGTACAGGAATTAATACATTTCAAGCACCACATATAAGTATGACGAATCCATTACTACAGGCAACAGAGAATAGGTTTAAAGGAGAAACAGAGTTTACTAAAATATATGATGTAAACAGG
The DNA here is from genome assembly GCA_944390765.1 of uncultured Alphaproteobacteria bacterium. Taxonomy (GTDB): domain Bacteria; phylum Pseudomonadota; class Alphaproteobacteria; order UBA3830; family UBA3830; genus UBA3830. The sequence continues at coordinate 5,850 of CALXQM010000004.1, forward strand.
AGCAGTAGTACGACGTACAACACAGGGGTAGCGTTAAGTAGTAGATATGGATTTACTCCACGGATAAATTTTGGAGTAGGAAGAGGACATTCTTATAACGAAAGCGAACCACTATCTGGGATAGTAGGAGATGTTGAAGTTACAGGAAGTTTAACAAATGAGTCAGTACCAATAGAAGGTGAAATTAGAGGGAATTACAGTTATTATTATAGAGCGCCGAAAAATGAAACCCGAGGATGGGGAGTAGCGTTTTCAGGAATTAATGTATCCTCGACAGAAGCATTTGGAGAAAGTTTTACAAGAGCAGTAAAGTCAGGAATATTAGGGTATGGCGCAGGGAAAATAGCACAGTCAGCAGGATTAGGAGACTTTACATCCTCACTAATAGGAAGTATAGCATCAGCTTATGCCTCCAATGCAGATTCTACAAATTCTGATGAGTCAGAAACAAGAGATGGACTTACATCATTAGGACACATAACAGAAGTTGATAATAATCATGAACTCGATATCGAACTCGTAGGGTTTAATAGAGAGCAATTCAATAGGGAAATTGAGTCTATTAAACAGATAATATTTGATGAGGCTGTTGCTGAGGGTGCTTCAAAAGAAGAAACGATAGAACGCATAGAAGTTATAGGAGAGTGGGCAGAAGATGCGATAAAAGAAGCGAAGGCAGAAGGGAAAACAGACGAAGAAGCGATAGAAGAAGTAAAGAAAAATGTTGTAGTAACGAAAGAAATAGTAAAGATAGACCAAGAGGTAAGGAAAGAGGAGGTAGAACACAATCTTACAGATGTAGGAATGGATTCTGAAATTAATGCGGAAGTAGTTGAAATATTATTGTCGAGACTAAACCAAGGACATGTACTTGAGACGCCACAAGAAAAGGCGATGAGGACGTATTTAACATTAAAAATACTAGAATATTCAGCACAATCTACGGAAGAGAATTTAACAACATTAAATAAAGCAATAAAATTCGCGAAAAGGACAGCAATAAGAGTATTGGATGGCTTAAGCTCAATAATTACACCGCAGACAGCAGAAGCTATGCCTGTAACAAAGATAGCAATAGATGTAGCTTTGTTAAGAATGGCGATCTGGTTGTCAGAAAATCCGCAATTCGTGCAAAACGCGATGTCTACAGCTTCAGGGATGTGGAACATAGGACAAATTCTCGAGAAACGTCAGCATGGAAAAATAGGTAAAAAAGGTTTTAAAGCATCTAACCAAATGCACCTTGGGGGTAGTCCAAACCTGGAGCCGGAGAAAGATCCGGAAAAAGAGAGAAAATTAGATAATAAAAGTCAATTAGATGACTTTGTAAAGTTGAAAGTTCAAGCTCATGAATTTATTAAAACTCATGGTACAAAATCAGGAAAACCAACATGGAAAAGCGGTAATGGGAAAGATGCTAGGTATTATCAAAAATCAAATGAGGGATGGGAATTAGAAGTTTATGATAAAAATGGGAAACATATAGGTGTTTTAAAAAGTGATGGCATATTTCATCCAGAGCTAATGGTAAGAGGTAGATTTATTGATGTTAAATAGTAGTAATTTTTGTTGTGAAGATATGAGAAGAAATTTAGAATATCGATGTATTAAACATGGTGATAATATATGGGATTGTCCGGATAATTTGATTTGTTATTCCGATTCTTTTGATGAATTTGGAATTATTATTCATGATGGTGGAACTTCGTATATAAGGATATTATTTTGTCCTTTTTGTGGGAAAAAATTGCCAACATCAAAGAGAGATTTATTTTTTAAAATTCTTGAGAATCTAAAACTTGAATGGGATGATGAAAAGCTTCCTCCAGAATTCAAAACCGACGAATGGTGGAAGAAGAGAGGGTTGTAAAACTTAACATTATAGCGAAGCGATGTCAGAGCAGTACAAATCCGATAGAATAGTCGAATTTTCATCTTTTTTCATGTTACTCTGAGCGTTTCTTTCCTTGCGTCATTCTGAGTGAACGTCGTGAGCGTGAGAATCCATTTGCGTACCTTTGAGAATTTATTTAGGGCTAGGAATTCTGCGCACAAAGCATCAGCGTTAGTAAATGCAGGGATAACGACATATGATACGTTAAGGACAGTAACAGAAGCATTAGAGCATTCAGGAGGAGAGTTTACAACAGGAACGATGAAAGAATTAATGGCGAAATTTTTTGATTTAGGAGGGTTCGGGATTTCGCATAGTTATACGCATCAGAGTTCTATGAAGAGTTATGGTATACCAAGTATTGACATAGTAGGAGGAGACTTATATTATGAAGCCATGGAAAAAGCGGAATTCACAGGGCATCAGGCGAAAGCGAGGAACACAACTATTGTGGCAGGGAAAGAAATAGTTGTAGTTCCTGATGTAGAAGAAGAGACTGAGACTGTGAATCAGCATACGACATCAATGGGATACAACATAATTAGTGGTGATAGTAGATTTGGAGATGGAGGGATGAACAGCAAGAATACGAAAGAAGTTCATCAACCTACAACTTTTATGAGTTCAGGAATTAATACCTTTCAAGCACCACATATAAGTATGACGAATCCATTATTACAAGCAACAGAGAATAGGTTTAAAGGAGAAACTAAGTTTACTAAAATATATGATGTAAACAGGAGCAATAGTTCGATGTACAACACAGGGGTGGTGTTCTCTAATCGATATGGATTTGCTCCTAAGATGAATTTAGGAGGAGGAAGAGGACATTCTTATATTGAAACTAATCCGCTAACAGGAGTTATTGGAGATATTGGAATTGAAGGAAGTTTAACAAACGACTCAGTGCCTGTAGAAGGTGAAATTAGAGGGAATTACAGCTATTATTATAGAGCGCCGATAAATGAAACTCGAGGATGGGGAGTAGCGTTTTCAGGAATTAATATATCCTCGACAGAAGCATTTGGAGAAAGTTTTACAAGGGCGGTAAAATCAGGAATATTAGGCTACGGAGCAGGGAAATTAGCACAGTCTGCAGGATTAGGAGACTTTACATCCTCACTAATAGGAAGTATAGCATCAGCTTATGCCTCCAATGCAGATTCTACAAATTCTGATGAGTCAGAAACAAGAGATGGATTTTCATCATTAGGACACATAACAGAAGTTGATAATAATCATGAACTCGATATCGAACTTGTAGGGTTTAATAGAGAACAGTTTAATAAAGAAATTGAGTCTATTAAACAAAGCCTCTTCAATAGTATGATTGAAAAAGGAAATTCAATCGAAGTTGCATCAAAAAAAATAGAGCGATTTGCGGAAGAAGTGAAAGAAGGAAAAGCGAAAGTAGATGAAACAGCGGAGAGAATAGAAGATAATGAAAACAACTTAAGAGAAGAGGTAAAATCAGAGATAGGAGAAGAGGAAATACTAAAACTTACTGAAGGTAAAAGTATTTCAGAAGAAAGCAAAGCTAAAGTTGTAAAGTCTTTGAATAAATCCATAAAGAAATTGGAGAAACAGAGAGCAGAATTAAATTTAAAGGCTCCATCAAATCGAAATGAAGTACAACAAGCATCACTTCAAACACAAAATGAACTTATCGAAGAAAAAATACATCAATACAGCATATTGAATGAGCTTTTAAGTCGAGATAATGAAGTAGGTCTAAGAAGGTCAAGCTCATTAGATAATTTGTTGAAAGATACATATATCAGACAAGGGCAAATGGCATTTGGAACAGTGGCGGGAGCGTTTACAAATCTTGCCCACGAAGCCAACTCATTAAATCATCATGATTATGTAGAATTACAACGTACACGTTTACCAGAAGAAGCGAAAAATAATCCTGAAGTATTAGCGAAACTGAGTACAGGATATATGTTGTACAAAGGAGTAGCTAAGGTAGGAGAAGGGATATCGGCATTAGATGATGCGACAGAGAATGTAGTCTCTGGAGCGATGAATAAAATAGGTGAAGGTTTTGAATGGCTGGGAACACATACCAGAAGATATGTAAGAGATGACTTGGGTTTTAGCCAAAGAGTTGCACAAAATACCGGAGATATCGCAAAATTAACTGCAGAAATATTTGCTCCTGGAGCAATTGCTAAAGGGGTCAATATGACGGGTAAAACGATTAGTGCGATAAGAACTACTCTGCAAGCACGATTTTCGAGAAATATTTATGCAAGATTTAATCAGATTCCGTATGCTCCTAGAGCCATAGAAAATTTATTACAAACTAAATATGGAATTAATAGTGTTACAAGTAGCACGATGCCAAAGACAAACGCCAAAAATGTGAAACTTGCAGGGGCTCGTCATAAAGAAACAGGAATAGTCTTTAATGAAAGGGGAATGCCTATTTTCGATGATATCGCTAAGTGGAAGTGAAAATTACAGGGGACTTATCGTATATGAAACCTGAAGCACATAAAAAGGTTGCAACTATGCAACTGAAAGCAGATATTGAAGCGGGAAAAGTTGATAGGAAGTTGTTTTCTGATTTGGAATGGAAGCAAATAGAAGCAGGTAAATCCAAAATAGGAGCTTATACATGGCATCATCATGAGGATTTAGGTAGAATGCAATTAGTTCCAGAAGATATACATAGACAAACAGGACACTTTGGTGGAGATGCTTTATGGGGTATGGAGAAAAAGTAGTAAAAAACTTATCAAAGGAGAACGTACTAGTAGACTATGGAACTGTAAACATAAATCAGATAAGGATGCTAGAAAAAAACATTTCTGTGATTTTTCCTAAGGAGTATAGTGAGTTTATTGTATCCCATAATGGGGCAAGCTTAGTTATAGATTCCTTTGATTTTTATGATGAGGTTCACAAACGAGATAGTAGAGAAAGTATAGCATTTATAAAAGTAAAAAATATACAAGAAACTATTTGCGATTTGTTAAAGCAATCAACAAATGACCTTGAAGATACAGATATTTTTAAGTGTTATAATTATTTTGATAAAAAATTGATTCCTTTTGGAGATACAGGAGGAGGGGATTATATTTGTTTTGATTATAGGTTACATTCTCAAGATAATCCTCCTATAGTTTTGTGGTGTCATGATAATTGTGATGAGAATTGGAATAGGGTTTCATTTGTTGCTAAATCGTTTGAAGATTTTATAAATATGCTTTATTAGTCAAAAAATTAAATAACTTATATAGCGCTAGTGTAATTCTTAGATTGAGGTAACCATAAACGTATTTGACGCTATGATAGTTACTAAATTAAAAGAATCAAATATTACATTAACATAAAATTTTTGCAATTGTAATTAATACTAATTATTTTTTCATTATAAATTAGTAAATTTTTAATTATTTAATTTTGAATAATTTATTGCTCTAATAAAATTGTTTTTATTAATGAGGTGAATTATGAAAATTAGTTTATTATTTGTATATTTAATTTCTATTATGTTTTTTGATAGAGTAGAGGGGTACAAGGCTCAAAATAGATTGGTTTTTTCCGATAATCGAAAGAATCTTTATTGCAATTTATGTAAGTTTTCGTGTCCAGAAGAAATAGCGAAAAATATAGCAATGAATTCTTATACAGATAGTGTATATAAAATTGATAAACTTGATATAAGTGAAAAGGAAAAGATTATGTCTTATGAACATATTCTTCTTACATTTAATTATATGAATGGAGTGTATAGGGCTGCATTTGATTTGTTAAATAAACATGGCTTTACTTTTGTAGAAATTAAATATGATGTTTATGGAAACATTTTAAATATAACAGAACAAAGGCCTTATGGTTATAATTTTTAATATTATATAGCATCAATAACTTAATTAATTGGTTATTGGTGCTTCAGTTTTATTACATATAGGTTTAATATAATTGTTAAGTATAAAATTATTTTTTCCCAAAATTCCTTTAAAAATTTCTTTTATATTTTTTAATATATTCTTATCATTAAATAGTGTATTAACGCAATGATTTTTATAATGCGTTATTTTACTTGCTTGTTCAATGAATTCGTAAACTGTTTGCCTTAATAAGTTATTGTTATTCATATTAATACATGCAACAATTCCATTAAAAGTGAGAATTAATTCCATAATTTGTGTTTCTCGAAATTTATTTATATTACGACAGTTTTTGGCTAGTTGATTTATTTGGATTACTTGTTCCCATTTTTTTAATTTTATACATAACATGGATTTATATACGTATGCCTTAAATAAATTCTGATAATTATTTTTAGATAACTTAAGATCGATTGTAGAATCAAGTAATTTTTCAGCCTGTTTTAGTTGATTTGCTATAATTAATGTATTTACGTATTCAATATTGAGTGAACTTATTAAGCTAAAAGGATTACTTTTACCATTAGCTTTTCTTCGATTGTAGATATTTAAAGCTTTTTTATAATTTTCTTCTGCTTTCTTTGTGTCACCTATAATATTATATAAAGATACTAGACTTCTATATAAAGCAGCAATACAATTCTTGGATTCTCCTTCTAAATCAAATATTTTTGTTAATTTATTATTTGAATTAACTATGTCTATCGTATTAAGGGTGTATTGTATAATAGAGTTAATTTCTGCTGGATTAGCATATATTTTTGAATATATAGAACAATATCTAAAATTCAGTAATAATCTCATTTTTATAGAAGTTTTTTGAGACATGGAATTGCTTAGCAATTTTTTACATTGCTCAATTTTATTACAAGAACAATATATTGTAGCTAAATATGCTTCGGAAAGGGCTCTTAAATTTTCTGCGTTAATTTTTTTAGCATCTGTAATACATTCCATTAATAGTGATTCGGCTTTTTTCGGAGGATTATCCATTAAACAGTAAACATACTGTAATTTCAGAGCAATTAAATCGTATCCGGATATTTCACCTGTATTATTTTGTAAAATTTCTAGTGCAAATTTTTTTATTTCGTCTCTCGTTAGTTCCGGAGATTTTGCATAAAGTAAAGCTAAATGTATTCTTTGTGTATATAATTTTTTTGAAGAAGTTTCTATCATTGATAAATTATTGAGTAATGATTCAAGATGTGGAATAATTTCATTTAATTCTTTATAACTCATTTGATATTTTTGATCATCATAGTAGTACCACATTAATTCATTAAATTCTGTTTCTGTAAAAACTATGTCTTTCAATATTTTATCTTGTTCTGTTTTTGACAAAATCTCACATAAGTATTGTAAACCTATTTTTTGCGTTACTTGATGAATTGTTAATGAATTATCATTGATTTCAGCTAAAGCATACTTTTTTATCAGAAATATAAAATCATTTACTACATTAGTAGTGGCTAATTTGTTTAAAACTCTTATCGGAATATTGTTGGAGTTCAATAAGCAAATTAAAAATAAAAGGGGCGCACTTTGTTTGTTTTTTTCAAGAATTTTACTAAGTGACGTAACTACTATTGAATATCTAGTTTTAGGATAATCTATTGTTGTATTTAATATTTCTTTAATATAGTTATTAGTACTTTTATTACAAATGGTTTTTATATAATTTGAAAACGAAATACCTGTTGATTTAATATAATAAGCTGCTATACAAATGTCTAAAGGAGAGGGAGGCACTGAATTTAGCATATTTGTATCTATATGTGATTTAGTAATTTTTCGAAATAAATCAAATTTTTCATTATTACTTAATTCTCTGATTTTAATGATCTTTTTATTATTAATAAAAGCTGTATCACATAAATGAGAATTACTTGTCGTAATTAAAACCGTACCATTTCCCCAAATATTGGAATCAGTTGGGTAATATTCTTTAATATCCTGAAATGAATTTACGTTATCAAATAAAATGTACCAATTCTTACTATTTTTGAGTTTATTTGCGATAAATTCTATTATTTTTTTCTTTCGCGCATTTTTATTTGTTATTTTTTCAATAAGATCAATTTGAATTTGGGTTTTCTTATCTGTTATAAATAAGTGTGCTAACATATTTATTGAATGCCAAACAGTATTTGCATTTTCTCCATTGATTTCAAAAATTACATCTGCTTTTTTACGATTTAAATAACTTCTAGCTAATGTTGTTTTCCCTATACCGCCTTCTCCCGTTAGAATTATATGATTTATTTCACTATGTTTGAGATTATTGTCAATTTGTAAGCATATGTCTTTTCGTTCTAATAAAATACTATTACTTACATAAGATGGTATATATTTTATACTATTGCTTTCATTAACTAACAATATTTTTCGAAGGTATAAAGAAGTAATTATGATTACGATAATAAAAAATATTAATATTATTTTATTTTGATTATTAGATTGAATACTATTATATTGGAGGCAATTTATATCTTCACCAGATATCTTGTCGTATCTTTGCCGTAGATTTTTATACTCTGGTGAATTCTCGATAAATTTAATAATATCACTTTTAGAATTCTTATGAATACGTAAAGCAATATTTCTTATATGAGTATTGACTGTGTTTGGAGATATTTGCAATATATTAGCTATATTTTTAGATGTTTTCCCACAAATTAAACAAGCGATGACATCCAATTCTCTTTCTGAAAAACAAATGCCATTTATTTCTTTCGTTTGTTCCAAACCACACCTCTACTAACTATCTATTTCTGATTAGTTAATCGCTAATTATAACGTTAGCATAAATTACTTTTAATTCAAGAATAATTATAGAATATATTTACTAATTATTTTTTCATTATACATTAGCAAATTTTTAATTATTTAATTTTGAATAATTTATTGTTCTAATAAAATTGTTTTTATTAATGAGGTGAATTATGAAAAGAACGATATTTGTGGTTACGGCAATTATTGCTTGTGTTAACATATATGGAATGGGTACAAAATCTGTTCAACAAAGTAGCTTAATAAATAATGTATACGAGCAGTTGCAAAAATTAGAAAATACTCAAATAGAACTATGTAAAGAAATTACGCCGATGGAAGTATGTAATTTTACAGATCCTTTGTATGGAATACCTTTAACAATTTTTTCTTTATTTAATCCACAGATTTATGATACTAGTTTTGATGAAAAATGTGGTAATAGGTGCATATTGGATTTCTCAAAGTTTTCATTTGCAGAGGTTGTTGGTAGTTTTATTCAAATATTGCAAAGCAAATTATCAGCGAGAATCGGAAGACGGGCCGGTAAGTATAATACAAAATATAAACCATTACAACGTATAGAAGGATCTGATGATGAAGATTCAATTGATCCATATTACGTAAAGATACTTGCTGATAACGAATATTTCAATTTTAGTTTAGATTACAATGGAAACTCTGATCAACCGGGAAATTGTGTAATACGTAAATCAATACATCCACAATATCGGAGTAATCAAGATTTACGACAAAATTTGAATGAGAAACAAGAAAAGGCGTTGGAGTGGAAATATATAAAGTCTAAAAGCAAACTAGAGACTTTTGTACTTGCCACTGAAATTGCAAGAAGAAAAGTATGTGACGGGGAAAAAAAGGATAAATATAAGGATTTACCTATTTGGTGTGCTATCGTGATGGCTCAAGCTTTAGATAAGCAACCTTATAAATATAAAATTTTTTCTGGCAATAAGAGATTAGATGGTATAAAAAGTATCATTGATGAGTTCATGTGCAAACATAATTTACAAAACGAAAGTGATGTTATAGAAAAAGTGACCATATTAATCAGAAATGGATTTCCTGTTGATAATGAATCTTGTACTGCCAGATTTGATAGATTGTATGGGAAGAAAAATTGAAAACGAAATAAAAAAAATTGCAGAGGAGAATCAAATTAATATAGTATCACTCATTGATTTGAAAAAATAATTAAATAATTACAGGTGAATACGCTTAGCAAATATTGTTTAATATTAAAATTCTTTGCAAAATAAATAAAGCGTATTCTCTATTAATTAAGGTTTTAATAAAAATGCTTTTATTCTATGCGAATTTTAAAATTTATCAATTAAAATACAATAATAAGTAAGATAGAAGGAAAAAGAAAGAAAAAATGAGGAGGTATTTAGTTATTAGACAATCAAATAATTTATAACAATCGTTAATTTAGATGAAGCATTAAGTTATGTAATTTAAAGAGGCAGTTCATAATATTTATATTTTTATAATTTGACGTTTTTAAAATATCGTAACGGGTTTTACAATAAATTCAAACAACCCATCGAAACATAATGAATTTTTTTTTGAAAAAAGTTTAAATTGCGTATTGCAATAAATTTTATAATATGCAAATGTAAAAGTTGTGTTAAATGGTTTGCGCACTAAAAATTATATTAAATATATTTAAAATTTAGATAATATTTTAGGTTGAGTTATGATTTTTATAATATTAGGAGAGTAAAATATGAAAAGAATGTTTATAACCTTATTAATTATTAAAAAAGATGTTGTTAACAATAGATAACATATCTCCATGTACAGAATCAGGAGCTGTTATGACTAAGGAAACAGCAGACATCAAAATCAAAAAATTAAAAATGGAAACAAAGCCTTATGATAAGGTTTTAGCAAAAGTGGCAGAGCTTTGTCCAGGAGCAGTCCAAAATGGAAAAGTTAATTTTGAGCGATTAAAGGCCGAATTATCCGATGTTGTAGATGAAAATACTCACGAAACCTATGAATTTAAGTGGGTAGGAAAGAACGCGTCTATTGTGGAAGCCAATAAGCCCATTCGCAAAACTTTGCGTCCCTGCAAAGAGGAAAGTAAAAATTGGGATACAACAGAAAATCTTTACATTGAAGGGGATAATCTGGAAGTACTGAAACTTTTGGAAGAAGGTTATTTGGGCAAAGTCAAGATGATATATATTGATCCGCCGTATAATACCGGTAATGACTTTGTTTATCATGATAATCGAGTGCAATCTGAAGAAGAAATGAACAAAGGTATAGATTTGTTTGATGAATCAAACAACCGTTTGTTGAGTAAAGCTTTTGTACGCAATAAGGAATCAAACGGACGTTTTCATTCCGACTGGTGTTCTATGATGTACCCTCGTTTGAAATTAGCTCGTGATTTATTGTCCGATGACGGCGTGATTTTTATTTCTATTGATGACAACGAAGTCGCTAACCTTAAAAAAATTTGTGATGAGGTATTTGGTGAAAATAATCATTTAGGATTAATCACAGTGGTATCAAATCCAAGGGGAAGAGACTATGGTGGAATAGCAAAAATGCATGATTACATTTTAGTTTACCAAAAAGGAGAAAATGCATCTCTTAATTTAATTTCAGATGAAAGTAATATTTTTAAAACATTTGATGAGTTTGGTGGTTTTGAATTAAGAGAATTAAGAAATAGAAATATAAAATTTAATAAGCAAAATCGTCCTAATTTGTATTATCCCTTCTATATAAATAAAACTGAAATGGATGAAAATAGTTTATATACAATTTCACTTGAGCCTCATGATAATTGGATAGAATTATTTCCTTTAGAGTCTCAAGGTATAAACACAGTATGGCGTTGGGGAAAGGAAAAATCTAAACAAAATTTAAATATAAACATTAAAGCAAAACCTATGAAAAATGGTAGTTTTATGATTGTTGAAAAGTATAGAGAAGGTAGAGTGATGGCTCGATCGGTATGGTGGGATAAAGATACCAATACAGAAAAAGGAACTCTTCTCTTAAAGAATATGTTTAATGGAAAAATTTTTGATTATCCAAAGACAGTGGAAATGTTAAAAAAGATGGGACAAATGGGAACAGATAGCGAAGCTGACGATATAGTTCTTGATTTTTTTTCAGGCTCTTCAACGACCGCGCATGCGGTGATGCGGCTCAATGCTGAAGATGGAGGTAATCGCAAGTTTATCATGGTGCAGTTGCCTGAATTAACAGATGAAAAGTCTGAAGCCTATAAAGCTGGTTATAAGAATATTTGCGAAATTGGTAAGGAACGTATTCGTCGTGCGGGAGAGAAGATTAAAGCGGAACATCCGGAAGCAACGGATTTAGATATCGGTTTTAGGGTTTTGAAGGTTGCTGATTCTAATATGCGAGACGTTTATTATAAACCAAATGAACTCAAACAAACGGATTTGTTGAATAGCATTGATAACATAAAGTCAGATCGCACGCCACTTGATTTATTATTTGGTGTTATGGTGGAATGGGGCGTTTCTCTCTCTTTACCTTTGAAAGAAATCAAAGTAGGCAATAATACTATTCATATTGTGGGAGATAATGATTTAGTCTCATGTTTTGATAAAGATATCGATACTGAAACTATTACTAAAATGGCAGAACAGAATCCAATACGAGTGATTTTCAGGGATTTTTGCTTTACAAAAGATGATGAAAAGATCAATATGTTTGAGATTTTCAAAACTATCTGTCATTGGGATGATGAACAAGCAAAAAATAATATAAGAGTAATGTAATGTCGACTAATATAGAACTCAAATTTAAGCAACAGCAATTTCAGATAGATGCCTGCAAAGCAGTTTGTGATATCTTTGATGGTCAGCCAAAATCAGAACCTGCTAGTTATATTTTAGATCCAGGGAAAGAGGTAAACACAGTTTCTTTTGAACAGAATGCCTTTGCTAATAGTCCATTGCTGATTTCCGAGCACAATATTTGGAATAAGATTCATGAAAAACAAATTGCTCTCGGATTAAAACCTAGCGGTAAAGTAGGAGATGATATTAATTTAACTATAGAAATGGAAACCGGTACAGGTAAGACCTATACTTATATAAAAACGATTTATGAACTCAATTCTTCATATGGTTGGACGAAATTTATTATCGTGGTACCAAATGTTGCCATTAGAGAAGGTGTGAAAAAAACTTTTGAAAACACACGCAAGCATTTTCAACAAGAATATAATAAATCTATTTTGGAATTTGTGTATAATTCTCAAAATTTAAATGAAATAGAGACCTTTGCTACAGATAACAAAATTAGAGTAATGATTATTAATTCACAAGCTTTTGCGACATCACTCAAAGAAGATGGAAAAAGTAAAGAATCACGTATTATATTTTCAGAACAAGAAAATTTTAAATGGCGCAAACCAATTGATGTAATCGCAAAAATTAATCCGATTTTAATTTTAGATGAACCTCAATCTTTAGGAAGAACCGCTGATGCTGTTACACAAAAAGCCATAAAAAGGTTTAATCCTTTATTTCGTATTAGTTATTCAGCAACACCGCCAGAGTTAAACAAAAATATTATCTATCGTTTAGATGCGCAAGACGCTTATAATCGCAAACTGGTAAAGAAAATCGCAGTAAAAGGAATTGGTATAATCGGAGACACAGCAACCGAAGGATATGCTTATTTAGCTGGAATTAATATCTCAGCGAACAAGAACCCGACAGCTCGATTAGAGTTTGATTGGCGTAGCAAATCAGGTGTTGTTAAAAAAATCAGAAATTGCAATGAAAGAGATAATCTTTATGATTTATCAAATCAATTGGACGAATACCGTAATGGTTGGTTGATTACACATATTGATGGTCGTTCAAATTCAATTACCTTCCAAAATGGAATAACGCTTGCTGCTGGAGCTGTAGTAGGGAGTGCAACAGAAGAACAATTGCGGCGGATTCAGATTAGAGAAACTATTCAAAGTCATTTTGAGCGTGAGCAGATATTATTTAAAAGTGGTATTAAGGTATTGTCTTTGTTTTTTATTGATGAAGTCGCCAATTATAGGCTTTCTAACGATGACGGGGAAGCAAACGGAATTTATGCAAAAATTTTTGAAGAGGAATATGATAATATTAAAGAATCTTATCTATCCGAGCTTGATTTAAATCCAGATTATCGAAAGTTTCTTGAAAATACAGATGCTACCAAATGTCATAAAGGCTATTTTTCTATCGATAAGAAAAGTAAGAAATTTAAAGATTCAGAAGAAAAAAGAAATAGCGTTGGATCAGATGATATAGACGCATATGATTTAATTATGAAGAACAAAGAAAAGCTTTTAAATTTATCAGAGCCTGTACGTTTTTTGTTTTCTCACTCTGCATTACGTGAAGGATGGGATAATCCGAATGTTTTTCAAATTTGCCCTTTAAAACAAAATTATAATAATACTTCTCGACGTCAAGAAATCGGACGAGGTTTGCGTTTGTCGGTCAATCAAAATGGAGAACGTATGGATGAAAGCATATTGGGTAATGATGTTCAATCAGTTAATCAGCTAACAGTTATTGCTAGCGAATCTTATGAAGACTTCGTTTCAAATTTGCAAACAGATATTGCTTCAGCGATGAATGACAGACCTAGAATCATTTCAAGCGAACTGTTTGAAAATAGAATTATTAGCGGTCAAGTTATCAATAAAGAAAAGTCTCAAGATATTTACGAAAGTTTAGTTGTTGGTGGTTACATCAAACATGGCAAATTAACAGAAAAGTATCACAATGATATTTATACAGGCAAATTTAATCCTATTGAAGGTTTTGATAGCTTAGGAATTATTAAAATTATCGAAACAATTTATAAGCCTGTTGAAATTGATAACGCAAGAAATCGGGTAGTTGAAATTAAACTTAATGATAAACGACTTCATCAAAAAGAATTTCAAGATTTATGGAGAAAAATTAATATTAAGTCAACCTATCGTGTTGTTTTCGATAGTGATGAATTGACTAAGAAAGCTATTTATGCTTTGAATGAAAAACTTTATATCAGTCAAACAGTTGCTGTTATTAAAACTGGACAAATGAATGAATTAAATAAAGAACAAGTTGAAATAGGAGAAGCTTTTTGCAATGGTGTAGAACGCCGAGAAACAATTCAATGTAATATGTTTTCTTCTGTAAAATATGATTTATTGGATAAACTAGTTCAATCAACAGGATTAACTAGAAAAACACTAGCAGATATACTGATAGGTATTAAAGAAAGCCAATTTAAGCTTTTTGGAATTAATCCAGAAGAATTTATTACCCGTGTATCCAATATAATCAATGAACAAAAGTCAACGACTATTATTGAAGAAATTAAATATGATCGGATTAATGACACTTATGATATGAATGTCTTCACAGAACCTAAATTGAAAGGCTTCCTTGGAAATACCTTACCTACGCCTAATAAACACATTTATAGTCATGTTATTGCAGACTCTAAATCCAAGATAGAAAAAAATATGGCAAATTCCTTAGAGCATTCTGATGAAGTTGTTGTTTATGCAAAACTGCCAAGAGGATTCTATATATCGACTCCTGTCGGAAAATATAATCCAGACTGGGCGATTGCTTTTAACAAGGATAGAGTTAAGCATATTTATTTCGTAGCAGAAACTAAAGGTAGCATGGAAAACTTAGAGTTAGAATTAAGAAGCATAGAAAAATCTAAAATAGCTTGCGCAAGAAAACATTTTGCTACCATTAGCCATAATAATGTAAAGTATGAAGTAGTCGAAACTTATGAAGATCTAATGAAAATCGTTGTATAATAACATAAAATATTTCAATTCATCTAAGATGAAATTAAACATTTGCAGTATCTATAATCACAAAAATATTAACAGCTATATATTTATACAGCGCAGTTTATTGCAGTTTTTCTACCTCTTCTTTAGATAGTCCTGAATATTTGGAAACTAGTTCAATAGCCAATCCATCTTTCAACATTTTCTTCGCGATTTCGATAGCTTTTTCGTTTTTAGCGTTAGAGATGGAACTATTGAAATCGATAATAGCATCT
Source organism: uncultured Alphaproteobacteria bacterium (assembly GCA_944390765.1). Lineage (GTDB taxonomy): Bacteria > Pseudomonadota > Alphaproteobacteria > UBA3830 > UBA3830 > UBA3830. The sequence continues at coordinate 21,501 of CALXQM010000004.1, forward strand.
TTTCTTGCATTATATGTTTCTCTTGTTTTTTTATCTGAGCTAATTGTCTTTAGTGTTTCTAGCGCTTGCTTCATATTCTTATCTTCAAAAAATTCTGCATTTACGGATAATGGATTTATTAAAAAACTTAACCATCCATCTAACATATCATTCGTATCTATTGATGCTATATTAAATTTTTCAAGTTCTATGAATATAATCCTCCCCTTGTCAGTTAATCTCTCATATGGATCTCCTAAATATTCTTCAAATGTCATATATGCTTCACTTATTGCATTTTTTCTATTCGTAATACTATCTCTAAATATCCAAATACTTATCACCTTCGTTTTATTATAAGCTTCTGTTGTTTTTACACTCTCCGCTGTTATCTTTGACAAATAATAAAATGCTCTTTCCGGTATTTCCCCTGTATTCTTGCATTGCATCTCTATATCTACTTCTGTGTTATCATTACAAGTGGCTCTTATATCTAATCTACTTGCTTTATCTTCTAATAATTCTTTAGGTAATTCTACATTTCCTAACGTTAATGAGGTTATCTTCGGATTATCTTTAAATAAAGCGTTTAAAAATGACATGAGTACGGATTTGTTTTCTTCTGTACCAAAAATTTTCTTAAAAATAAAATCCACTTTTGGATCTAAAAGTTCTATAGACTCATTTCGTGTCAGTATTTCCGAAACTTTTCCATTAGCTATTGAGGTTTTTATTTCTTGATTATAACTTCGATCTTCGGTTACCATCCCTCCCACTATCGCATAGCTCAATAATATTATTAATTTCACTATTACTTTCATCTCTACTCTCCT
>CALXQM010000005.1 GCA_944390765.1 uncultured Alphaproteobacteria bacterium
TTGGGGAGCATCAGGGAATACAGCTCATAAATATCAATGGCAATCCAATAGTAGTGGGACAATAACAACTTATGATGCGACTGAAGGTGTAAAAAACGTGACAAAAGATGCATGTAAAAAACTAAAAACCGATTTTGGAAGTAATCTTCGTATTTATTTGATAAAATATCGCAAGCAGACGCAGTATAAACATAAACTTACTCATGAGGCTCAAGATTTTGACTACAATTATCTTAATAATTGCGCAACTGGGACATCAGCACCGTATATGTACGATGTTTCAGATGAAACAGGGCTAAACTCAGCTTTATCTGCAATAGCTTCAGATATCAAAAACTGGGCAGGCTATGAATCTGCAAAAAATGTGGATATGGATGAGTGACGCCCTATTGGCTTCATTACACGAAGCCATATAAGCCTCGCTTCCTTCACTTTTCGTCATTGCGAGGAGTCTTTTTTAGCGTCATCACGGGAAACTCTCTCATTTCGTCATTACGAGGAACTTTCTCTCCTTTCGTCATCACGAGGAGCAGAGCGACGTGGTGATCCATAATAATTCCAGGGCAATTTTAGAAAAAGAGAGCAATAATAGATTCTCACGCCCACTTCGTTCGCTCAGAATGACGTTAAGGTGTGTAGGACAATTAGAATGACGAGAGGACAGATACGTTTTTGCTCAGAATGACGCAAGGAAGGAGTGTGTTCGCTAGAATGACAAAAATGATGTATGTTTTTACTCAGAATGACGTGAGGTGTAAGCGATGTACCTGCTCTAGCGTTATTGCACGAAGCCATATATGCTTCGCCTCCTCAGCTTGTCATGTGGTGCTCCATGGTGCCTTCCATCTGGCGTCATCACGAGGAGCGAAGCGACGTGGTGATCCATAATAATGGTACAGGGTGAAAGTACTCAAATGGATTCTCACACTCACTTCGTTCGCTCAGAATGACGCCAGGAATGGAGAATACTCACTCAGAATGACGCGAAAGGGGAGAAAGGAAAGTGTCTATAGCGTCATCACGAAGATCAAAGCGACGTAGCAATCATGTATATTTAAAAACAAAAAGAGCAACAAAGCTAAACTAAACTTATTTTTTAATAAAAATAAAATTAGATTTTTTCAGTTTAGCATGGTATATAAAACAATTATTTACACATTCTAACTGTTGTCTAATTTAAATAGACAACAGTATTTTGGGTTACATATTATTTTATTAAACAGATTCATGATCATCATCTTTAGCTAATTCTTCATTAATCTCATTAATTCTTCCGCCGATTTTATATAGTAAATATGTAGTTAAAGCAGCAGCACCATTAGCAACAGCTGAGACTGTGCATAATATAGCATCCGTTTTAGTATTTCCATTACCAGAAAAATAATTATTAGCTACGAATGCGTTACCAACCATTGCAAGACCGTTAACTATAACTTGTCCTGCTCTAATAACATTATATGTACGCCACCAACATTTACCAGCGCTTAAAAGATCATCATGAGTGTCGATAAATTCCGGATTTACTACTGGAGCTATTGTTGATACATCAACTGAAGGAATTTGATTTGTTGCATTTTTCTTCTCTATTTTAGTCATTGATGTATTAGAATTAGTAATAGTATTTTCTTCTATTGAATTTAATTCCATGCCATGTGTATCATTAAAACCCATAAAAGCAACAGCTAATATTAACAATGTTTTTTTCATTTTTGTCTCCTTTTTTTGTTTCAGTATAAAAATAAATTGTTAAAAAATAATTAATAAAATAAAATTATTTTACAGTTTTTACAAATAACATTTATTAACTTATTTTTTACGATTTTAATATATACTGTTTGTAAATTAGGAGATATGACAATGCGAATATTATTTGCAATATATTATTTAATATTTACAACCTATTCCTATGCTGATGTAATCGATAATGTGCTTCGAAAAGCAATTCAAGTTGAAAATATATTAAATAGATCTAATAATAACAGTAACAACAAAAAATATAGTCAAAATTATTCTTCCCAATTTTATAATAATTTAAATTCAAAAAATATATCAACCAAAAATATTCAACAAAATAATATTCCTATTATTAAAAGAAACAATTTGCTTCAAAATAATATCAAAAAAATAGTAATGTCTCCTAATGCACAATATGTAGCTTATATTAATACTAATGACAATAAAATTATTCATATAAAATCAATATTTCGTACAAATGTTTCTGATTATTTAATTCAATCAGAGGAACCAGTAAAGAATATAAAATTTATAGGTTCAAATCTCTTATATACTTACTATGATGAAAGTAATTTTTTACAAGCGAAGTTAGTATTAGCATCTAATAATTTTATTAAACAAAAACAATTGCAATTAATGAGCGAAATGAAAACTCTAAAAATATTGGCAAAAAATAATATTGCCTATTTAATTGAGTGTTCTGATGGAAATTCATATTCGCTTTACAAAATAAATAATAACAATGGAAATTGTAATCTTATGAAAGAAGGTCAAGATCATCCAACAAAAGCTTTATTTAATTCAAAATTAAATCCAATAATTATAATGAAATCAACTAATAATGTCGAAAATGTATATTATAATTTAGATAATTCATCTAAGAAAAAAAATAATATAGAAGACATGATGGAATATAATGATGAAGAGGAAAACAATGATTCTTCTTTACAATTATTAGAGCAAATAGTAATTAATCAGAATGATACTCAATATTTATCTATTAATAATAATTTGATATGTTATAAAACAGATATTAAAAACGATAGATTAATATTATCATCATTAAATGTCGTCACAAAAGAGACAAGAATTATTTATAATTTAGATAAAATTCCAAGCAAATCACAATGTCAAATTTATTTTAATTCGTACGGAAATCCAATATTTATTACAGTAAATGCAAGAAGGCTATTACATATACCATTAGATAATAAGACAAAATTGCATATTAATAGACTAAATAGTAAATTCGAATCCTGGTACCGAATTGATACTAGTTCTGACGATAAAATTTGGTTGATTTGCAATACTTCAGATAAATTTCCAAATAAGTTTTTGTTATATGATACAAGAAATGGAGTTATTAAACAAATAAACCAAACAACAAATATACCTCAATATACTTTATCTTCAACTAAATATTATACTACTCCATCTCGAATACAGATGTTTTTTAATGCCTCTACAGTAAGAACAAATAAACCTCCCCTTATTATGATGTTTGATTTATCAAATAATTTTAAATGGGAATATTCTCCTTCTGTGCAACTCTTGGCAAACAGGGGATATAATATAATGCGAGTTAATTGTAAGAATGTTGATAATAATAGATTCAAAAGAGATGTTATGGAAGCGATTCGTTATGCTATTAGTAACAAATTATGTTTACCTGGTAATATAATATTATGCGCAAAAAAATTGGCTGCTATCCCTATATTTGAACTGTTTAACTTGAATTCTAAAATTTTTAGAGGATGTATACTTGTTAATCAAAATGAAAGCGGTTTATCAAAATTAGCTAATATAGAAATTAAGAATTTATTAAATAAATCAATCTTAATTTTGGGGACATTTCCGAATAGTGAAAATGGAAACACTTTAAGAGAATCTTTAGAAAGTACAATGAGTTCTATTTTAAGTAAAAATACAAATATGAATGATAAATTAACGATAGGATTAATAGATAATTATCTTTCAAAAATTACTAAAAATTCTCGCGTTGAACCATTATTAAAAAATGAAAAAAATAATATAGAAATATACGTCGATAATAATGAAATTATATCATCAGCAGAACAAAATGAATCTGATGAAGACGATAATGAAGGGGAAGGCGTATCATCAGAAGGAAGTGTATATGATTCATTATAAAATTAAACAACCATTTAAAATGGTTGAGAGATAATAAAACTAAAATAATTTCCTATTTAAATATTATTAAACTATATCATTCGTAAGAATGTAGATAACTATTTCATCTTCATTTCTTTAAAAATGACGTGTTTACGAACAACAGGATCGTATTTTTTCATTTCCATTTTTTCAGGCTGTTTTCTTGGATTTCTCTTTTTTACATAAAAGAACCCTGTATCAGCAGTACTCATCATTTTTACGAGCATCGTTGATGACTTAGCCATAAATATTCTCCATAAATCTAATTCAGCTAATTCTAAACTGAAATTAACACAAAATCAAGTCGCAAACTGCTCTTCTAAGACCTTCTTTTGTAGAGTATTACTCGGATCTACTAATAATGTTAGTACACGCGATAAATCTAAAGAGATTTTTACTTTCACAGCCTCTCTAAATTCGACATAATCTGCAACTACACATACAGGACGTCTCAAGTTATCTAAAACTTCAATAATAACTTCTGTATCACCTTTTAATAATGCTCCTCTCCAGCATCTTGGTCTAAATGAGCTAATAGGAGTCAAAGCTAACAAAGAAGATTCCAAGGGAATTATAGGACCTCCGGCAGAGTAATTATAAGCTGTACTTCCTAAAGGAGTAGCTGTAATCAAACCATCGCAGACTAACTCTTCTAGCATTATTTCGCTATTAATTATAACCTTAAGTTTTGCTGACTGGTGAGTTTCTCTAAGTAAATAAACTTCATTAACTGCTATAGATGTCCAATATTTGTTGTCTTTAGTTTGAATAGATGCTTTTAGGGGATGAAATCTAAATGGTCTTGCCTTTTGTATTCTTAAAAGCAAATTATCTTTTGTATATCTATTTGTTAAAAATCCTAATTCTCCTCTATTCATTCCATATATAGGAATATTATATTTATAATATTCATGGAAAGAACGTAAAATCATTCCATCTCCAGATAGCACTACAACACAATCTGCATGTTCAATATCATTCTGACCGTACATCTTAACCATATCTCGGTAAGCGTTTTTGGATTTAGGATTCGATGAACGGACAAAATGCACTTTCATTTTAAATATCCTTCAAAATGAAAATAATTATGCAAAATTTTACTCATTTGTTGAAATAGTTCTGATTAGATTCGACACAGATTTTCTTAATTTGAGATCAGAAATATTCTGATAATTACGAATTAAAGAAGATATCTCTCTAGATTGTAACGTAGAATAACTAGCATTAGAAGAATCATGTAATGAATATCCTTTAAAACCGTCAAAGAAATAAGAAATATCTACTAACAAAACTCTTGATAGACGATATAATGAAGTAATTTTCATTGCATTACGTCCAGCTTCATATTTTTGAATTTGTTGAAAAGACACCCCTAACATATCAGCTAGCTTATCTTGAGTTAGGCCCAACTCCATTCTTCTCATACGAATTCTTTCACCTACATAAGATTCAAGACCTCTACTATTATCATAATTTATTTTATATTCCATTTAGTATCCTATCAGGTTTTACATGCAGTATATATTAACACCATTTATCTTTTATTCAACAAAAATATTATATTCATATATATTTTATTAAAATTTTAATCATTATTACTTTACCATATCTATAGCTTGCTTAAGGTCATTTACAGAAAGTAATTCACTGAGTAGTAATCCTTGTTTTTTATTAGGTCCATATATAATAGTAAATGGAATACCTATTCTAGAATAATGTTTGATATATTGCATCACATTATCATTATATTCAGTAAAATCAATTTCAATTAGTTCAACATTATTTTCTTGTATTTTTCTTTTTATTTCTGAATCTTTGAATTTAAGCTTATTGTATTTACATGATAGGCACCAATCTGCAGTTATATTTACTATAACAATGCGATTTTTATCAACAAGATCTTGAATTCTATTAAAATTAAATACATTACATTCTTTTTGAGAAGAAAGATTAATAAAAGGTAAAATTATGAGAATAATAATTGCGATTGTCTTTTTATTTTTTATAAAAAGAAAATAGGATATTATAAAACAAATTAAAATTATAAAAAATTCTTCTATATCAACTCTGTAAAATAGTTGCCATATTAACCAAATAAATACTCCAATAATACCTATATTAACAAATTTTTGGAATAAGTGACTTTTCAATAATATACTAAACTTTGAAATATTTAGAAATAAAGCAAGGAAATATGGGGTTGAAAATCCGGTAGATATAGCAAAGAAAATAAAAAATAAATGAAAGAAATTTTCTTGGGTTATTGCAAATGCTGCAGCACTACCAAGAATCGGTGCAGTACATGGAATGGCAATTAAAGTTGTTACTATACTTGATATAATATTTTTAAATATTAGATTATTAGTTTTTATATTTATTTGTGTATTCCAAAATATATTAATTTTATTAAAAGTAATTAAAATCAATGTAAAAAATATAATTGTTAATATTTTCAGAAAGTATATATTTTGAAAATGTATTCCCCAACCAATATTTTTTCCAAATATCTTGAAAATTGCTAACATTATAGAGAAAAAGCCAAAGGTTAAATAATTTCCTATGATAGATGCTATAATAACCTTCCGAGATATTATATTCCTTAATTTTAATAGAATTACAGGAAGAACACATGGCATTACATTTAGTAAGCATCCACCTATAAATCCAAACAATACCATTATAAAAATGGATTTATTATTTGTTATGTTTTTAGGAATGAAGTTAAATTTTTTATCTAAAATACAGCAAAAATTTTTACAAACAAAGAAACGAAAATTGATAGTTGTAGGTTTTTTGCTGTCGATTTTGCACTTTAGTATATAAAGCCCTTTTATATTATCATAAAACCAATCAGTTAAAACTTTATTATCTATAGAATTAATATAAATATCAGGAATTTTTGAATTTTTCCATCCATCTGGCAATTTGACTTCAAAAAACAAAATATTATCTTTACTCTGTTTTGTCAAATTCAATTGGATATCTTCTGCGGTTATTGATAAACAAGAATTTATTGAAGAAAAAACTAAGTATAATATAGAAAAAAAATTGAAAATAACTTTCATTTTAGTAAAAAATTAACTTGTATAATATATATTATTATAACTATAGTGAGTAATATGAACAATAAAAATATGAGAAATAATAAATTAACAAACTTAACAGGGTATATCTTACTTTCATCACCAAATATAATGTCAAATTATTTGAATCGTTCAATGATATATATATGTGATCATTCAAATGATGGAGCATTAGGCGTTGTCATTAATAAATTAATACCTGATATGAATATTTCAAGTATACTTCAAAGATTAAATATAAAGAATGAGCAAATAATGGATAGTTATCCTTTAATATATTTTGGTGGAATAGAAGAAATTGATAAATGCTTTATTGTTCACTCTGATGAATGTATGATAAAATATAGTCAGATAATTAATAATCACATAGCCCTTACAATTAGTGACAATTTTATAAAATCTTTTACAGAACTAAATGAGTCTAAAAGAAAAATTGTATGTATTGGATGCTATACATGGAGTAAAAATCAATTAGAAAATGAAATTGCATTGAATTATTGGATTCCTATACCTGCAGATGAGGCATTAATATTCGGAAACCCTTTCGTAGACAAATGGAGCAAAGCATTCCTAAAAATAGGGATGAATTCTAAACTTTTTTTGAATCAAAGAGGGAATGCCTAATGATAATTAATTATATAATCTTTTATTTATTGATTCTAGATATATTTTCAGGTCTTTTAAAATGTTTTCTACAAACTGAAATATATTTTTCATTTCCTCCTATTTCTATTTGTTTGCCTTCAGTAATTTTATTCCCATTTTCGTCAATTCTCATGTTCATTACAGCTTTTTTACCGCAAAAACAAATGGTCTTAAGCTCTACTAGAATGTCAGCAATCGCTAAAAGTCTTTCACTACCTTCGAAACAATTACCTTGAAAGTCCGTTCTTAAACCATAAGCTAAAACAGGAATATTAAGAAAGTCTACAATATCTCCCAGTTGCTCTACTTGCTGTTTAGTTAAAAATTGTGCTTCATCAACTAATACACAAGACAGATCTTTAGCATCCTTTACATAACAAAAAAAGTCGAAATCTTTATTATAAGTCATAGCTGTTTTCTGTAATCCTATTCTAGATTTAACTATTCCTGTCCCATAACGAGTATCTACAGCATTAACAAAAATTGCTGTATTCATACCACGTTCATAATAATTATGATCTGTTTGTAATAAAGAAGTAGTTTTACCTGCATTCATAGCAGAATAATAAAAATATAAGCTAGCCATTATTTAATTTCCTTCATTTGGGAATTTTAAGGAGAAGCCTAAAAACCGTTGCTAAGGAATCTGCATGTGGCCGACTCCTCAGGTGGGCACCATATATACAGACCACAATCTGTACAGCGACAGTTCCCTTTCTATAATTAGGCCACTGAGATTTGCGGCTAACGTATTTTTACGCCTCTCCAAGTCTTTATTTTAATAATAAAAAAAAATTCTGCAATCATTTTATTTTTTCGGAAATTTTTATTATTTCATAAAACTCATTTGGATCCAAGCTTGCTCCACCAACAAGAGCACCATCAATAGAAGCAATATTTAGTATTTCTGTTGCATTTTTTTTGTTGACTGACCCTCCATATAAAACTTTTGATTGAGTTTGCATCTTAATAAACGAAGTTACTTCTAATATATCATCAAGATTTGGAATTATGCCTGTTCCAATGCTCCAAACAGGTTCATATGCAAAAATAACCTTATTTAGATCTCCATGTTTAATAAAGTATTTTAATTGTTCCTCTAAAACTTCTTTATAATAAGATCTTTCATTTATTTTCTCTCCTATACAAACTATAGGGATTAGGTCTAATTCTAAAATTAATTTAAATTTCTGAAATATATAATCGTTAGATTCACAAAATAGATTTCTTCTTTCAGAATGCCCGATAATTACATAAGAACAACCAATTGATTTTAATAAAGATGGGCTAATTTCTCCTGTAAATGCTCCTTTAAGATTGGTGCTACAATTTTGAGCTCCATATTTAAATTTTACTTCTCGGAACATAAATAGTAATGGTGAAGGCGGACATATTATGATTGATTCTGGATAAATTGCTGATTTCAAACTATTTATAATCTTATCGCATAAATCAATATCACCATTCATTTTCCAATTTGCTACTATAATTTTCATAAATTTCCTTTCAAATACCCCTTGCCCCATTTAGTAACAACTAATAGAATTATTATGAATGTAATAAAGGAAATAATCAATGTTAGAGTTTATTAGGAAGCATTCTAATTCTATAGTTGTAAAAGTTTTTTTAACTATATTAGCAGGATCTTTCTTTTTATTTTTCGGCTTTTCTTACATTGTAGATAGAATAAAAGGTCGTGATTACGTAGTGAAAATAGATAATATCAAGATTTCACCTCAACTTTTTAAAATTGAAAGAATGAAGAAAATAGAAATGTTCCAAAAATTATTTCCTAATAAAAATGTTGACTCTGATATTTCTAAGACAGTATTACATCAACTAATTTTTGAAAACCTTATTGATTTGGCATCCAGAGATTTTGGTATTATAGTTTCTGATTCTACTATGTATAGTCTTATCAGTAATTTAGAAATGTTCAGGACTAGTGATGGTCACTTCAGTGCTGCAAATCTTAGAAATTTTTTACAAAGAATACAAATTCCTGAAGCGGTTTTTTTAGAATCTAGAAAAAGAGAAATTAAGACTCATATTTTAAAAACACCTTTTAAATTTATATCTATGATTGATGAGTTGGATATACATGCTAATGCAGAATTTGAGCAAAGAAGTTTAAATATTATAGAAATTAATCCTAGAAATATTAAAATAACAGAAAAACCATTAGATGAGGATTTAGAGACTTTTTATGCCAATCATCCTGAAGAATTTATGGTTCCAGAAATGCGTTCTTTCAGGATTTTATCATTTTCTGAATCGGATATAGAAAAGAGAATTAAAGTCTCTGAAGAAGAATTGAAAGAATCTTATGATTTTTCTGATCAGAAAGATGAACGAAGTTTTGAAGAAATGAAAAGTGAGCTTTTATCTGAACTCAAACAAGAGAAGCTTAATAAAGAAGTTGAAGATTTTACAAGACAAGTTGAAGACGCTATTGTATCCGGAGAAAACGTGGAAGAAATAGCTAATAAATATAAATTAAAGATAAAAAAAATAAATAATATAAAATTTAATGATAGAAATAGAATTAATTTACCTTATGAAAATGATATTTTGACCGTAGCTTTTACTACTGAAGAGAAAGAAGCTAGTTCATTTTCTGAATCGATAGATGATAACAAAAATATCGTTCAATGGTTAGTATATGTGGATAGTATAACTCCAAAACATATTGAAAATTTTGATAAAGTAAAATCAAAAGTCAAAGAGAAATGGAGAGCTGCTAAACAAGATGAGCAAGCTGTTGAAGAGGCCAATCAGATTATCAAAGAGTATAGAAATCATAAGAAAATTAATAGAAATATAATAAAAACAAATATATTCGATAGAAAATTGGAATCTCTTAAAAATAAAAAATCGATAGTTGAAATGATTCATACAATAAGAGATGAAGTTTTTTCCATGAAAAAAGAAGATATTACTTATAAAAAATATGATGGAATAATATATGTATATTATTTGGATAAGATAGTTCATGATAAAGATCTTATTGATAAAAACAAACCTCAATATTGCTCAGAATTACTTGAGCAAAATACAGAAGATATGTATCAACAATTGTTTGGATATTTTGCAAAAAAGTATAAAGTTAAAGTTAACAATGAATTATTAAAAGAAATAGATGATTCTATAGATTTGAGTAAAACAGGTTCTGAAATACTGTAATAATATTCAAGAAAAATAAAGAGAAAAATACAATGAAGAGCTCGCTATCTGTTATTTGGATAATAATTATGTTATTTAATCGAAATCATGCCCAACTGCATGTAGATAGCAAAAAATTAATTAAAGTTAGTCAAAATTATCATTCTTTAACGAAATCTAAAAGTTATGATAATAAGTTTATAGATTCCTATAAGCCAATATATATTAAGCAAATTTTTTTGAAGATTGATGACGAAGATACTATATATGAAATTATAGTTTGTACTTCTCTGACACATAAACAAATAAGCGAACTTGATAAATTAAACTTATTTTGGGCGCCATTTTATGATTTTTATGGTAAAAATAGGACATTTGTAAGGTTCAAGTGCTTTGATAAGGAAATAAAAAATATAGAAAGTATACTAAATTCTGTATATTAATCATAATTATTACAATTAACCCTTACAGTTGACATAAATATGAAGCATTGTTAAAAAGTGACGGTTTGGTACAGAGAGCTGAAGATTGTACAGATATCGTTGGCGGAGCTATCTCTATTATAGATTTATCAAGTTAAATCACTAATCATGATAATGACTAAAAATATAATCACAATAATTTGGTTGTATTTATACCAAATATCATGAATAGTTTAATTACGAGTTGCTATAAACATATTAGATAATTTATTAGAATCAAGGATTTATTTAATTATAATAAAAAATGATATAAGGGAAGAGGGGGATATTAGCTATTCTTGTATGTAAACAAATTAACGTTGGAGATATAGAGAATTTAGGACAAATAACCTATTATATTTTACTTCTTCATATAGGTTTTACTTTATTTATATTGATAATTAATTAAACATATTGTACAAATAAGATATGTGTTTATTATGGAGCATGTGATGAAAAAAGTGTTATTATTCTATACTTTTATGTTAGGTTCTATGTATGATTTTTCTGGTTGTATGTCTGATATTTTAGAACATAAACGTAATGATGAAATTATTTTAAGAAAAAGTTTATACCCCATAGAAAGTTTTAAAAGGGTTACACAATTTAGAGATATTGTTACTTTAGCTATTATGGGTGAAGTAAACACAAAAGCGCTTAGATCCGATCTTTTAAAAGTAGCGGTCTGGTATAGGGAACAATCTAATCAGATGATGTTTTTTGATTTTCCATCGCAAGATGAACTTACAAGACAATTGAGTCAACGAATAATGTCTAGATATGCTGAAGATTGTGCAGATATTGTTAGCGAAGCTATCTCTATTATAGATTTATCAAGTGAAATCGGTAACCATGAGAATGATTAAGAACATATATATTATAATAAGTTGGTTATATTTATACCAAATACATGGAATGGTTTCTCCATTAGATATTATAAAAGGTATTCATATTAACCATGGTGCAAGTAAAGAATATGTTTCAGCATCATTTGTATTACCTAGAGAATACATTTCCCCTGAGGAACAGTTAGATATATGGGAAAATATAAATAATAAGGAGAATGCAACTTGGAGTCAAAAGAAAAAAGTTTTTTACAGGAATTTGTCAAGGATATGCACAGGTCTGCTAAGTAGTAATGAAATTTTAGAAAAGTCAATACCAAAAAATAATTTATTAGAAGCTTATGCATCTATTCTTACAGATGTTCCCCCATTTGCTATATCAGATCAAATATTACAACGAATTGCTATTTCTATTAAATGTAGTGATAATGCTAAAAGACTTTATAAAATAGCTGCAGATGTTAATAGACAATTTGCAGAACTTCTTATAAGTTCGGGAGACAAAACTTTAAATGACTTGTTAAGAGAATTTTTAATAGATAATATGTACAAAATAGATACTGCTAACTTTTTAATAGAACAAATAAAATTTAATTGTGCTGAACATATGTTAAGTCATTTTATTGACGAAGATAAAAAAAGAATGGATAATGTAATATCAGGTTTTTTTCTAACATCTCGTAAAGGAAATTATGAATTCAATAAAAATGTTGCTATAAACATATTAGATAATTTATTAGAATCAAGGATTGATTCAATTATAATAAAAAATGATATAAGAGAAGAAGGAATAGTAGCTATTCTTTTATATAAACAAATTAACGTTGGAGATATAGAGAATTTAGGACAAATAACCACAAAAGGTCATATTATAGCTTTTTCTACTTCTTCTAATCGTGATTTATTCTTCCCTACTAGCTATGTTAAACTTGTATTAACTTTTTCAAAATCAATTAGTAGAAAAATAATAATGGCAGATTTTGTTTCTTGTTATCCAGATGCCATAGCTTTTTCAAGAGAAGACGCTCTTAGTTTATTATGATTTTAGAAATTTAATATTTGGGCAATAAAACAATCGTATCGTCAGGATAAGCAAATCCAAGAACTTTTTCAGCCTGTTCTTCCAGCAAATCTAAATCTAGGCTTTCACTTCGCATTCCTTTTACTTTGTTATCTAAAAATTCATTAGATTTTTTTATTTCATCTAATTCATGTTCCAGCTGTACTACTTCTTTAGACAAAATAGTCCAAGATATTATTCCTCTACCTCCTATGATGATATGATATACAAAATAAAAAGCTATACCTAGCCATATAGAAGTAGTTAGTATATACTTTATGCCTTGACGAACAGCTAATGAATACATTAGCAACTCATATCTTGGTAAGGAGTTTTTTTAGCAAGTTGATCAAACTTTTTCATAGTTATTAAGAAATTTTTTACTACATGTAGTGGTACCATATTCGGTCCATCTGAAAAAGCATTTTTAGGATCAAAATGGGTTTCTATATATAGTCCAGCAACTCCAATAGAAACTGCAGAACGGGATAATAACTCAATATATTCTCGATTTCCTCCTGTTGATTTTCCTAATCCTCCAGGTTCCTGTACAGAATGTGTTGCATCAAATATGACAGGATATCCGAACTCTGCCATAATCTTCAAAGAACGCATATCTGATATTAATCTGTTATATCCAAAACAAGTTCCTCTTTCGCAAAGTAAAATATTTTCATTTTTATAAGTAGTAACTTTTTCACATACATTCTTCATGTCCCAAGGAGCTAAAAACTGACCTTTTTTAATATTAATGGCTTTACTAGTTTTTGCAGCTGCTATTAGTAAATCAGTTTGTCTGCATAAAAATGCAGGAATCTGTAAAACATCTACAACTTCTGCCACCTCATTACATTGATATGATTCATGTACATCTGTAATAATTGCACAACCGAAATCTCTTTTTATTTCTTCAAAAATTTTTAACCCAAGCTCCATTGAAACACCGCGCTGTGCATTTATACTAGTTCTGTTTGCTTTATCGAAAGAACTTTTAAAGATAAAAGGTATTTCTAACTCATTTGTAACTTTGATTAAATGCTCAACACATCTCAAAGCTACTTCTCTGCTTTCTAATGCACATGGTCCTGCAATTAATATTAACGGTAAATTATTAGCAATACTAATATTTTGATTAACCTGAACTATTTTCATTCTTACATCCTTATTATTTTTTCGGAGAAGGCAATTGTTTTGTTTTATTTTGTTGCTTATCTTGACTATTATTAGATTGATTGACAGGAATTACGCTTTCACGAGCTACTTTATCTATAATAGATTCTTTTGTTGGTACATTTTTCGTAATTTTAGCCATAACTAAACAATTTAAAATAAAGATGGCCATTAAAATACCGGTAGTTTTTGTTAAAATATTAGCTTGACCCCTAACTGAAAACATACCGCTTGCAGCACCTCCTCCGCTAGAACCTAAAGCTCCATCGGAATCGTGTTTCTGTAGTAAAATCAATCCAATAATTGCAAGTGTAAGAATAAAATGGATACCTAATAATACGGAAAGTAACATTATAGCCTCTATTCAAATTCAATAGCATTACGTGGACATACAGATGCACAACATCCGCAACTTAAACAAATTTCTTTATCGATAACTATAAGATTATTATTTTCTGATATAGCGTGTACAGGGCAAACCTCTATACATTCTAAGCACTTATTACACTTTTCAGATATAATTTCCATAGTTACTCCACGATAGTGACTGGATTATATATATTTCGATTCCAAATTGCAAGATTTGAAGGACATAAATAATGGATTCTCACGCTCGTCATACTTGCTCAGAATGACGGAGGAAAAAAAGATCGCTCAGAATGGCACAGGTATAAAGAACGGCCAAAAATGATAGTGAAAAAGTAATACTCACTCAAAATATTGAGCAGTATAGGACATACAACAAAGAAAATGTTCAGTTAGAATAGTTAAAAAATACAAAGCTTACATATACTTTACTTTTTTTCACTTTAACATTATTGTAAAAATACAACCTCTTTGTAACCCCATTGTGAGGAGCTTAGAGATATAGTTCTCATAGTCTTTGCATAGTGTCATTGCGAGGACTGAAACGACGTGGCAATCTATACGATAATGGCGAAGAAAGTAAAATTATTAGATAAAAATCAATAGAAAATGTTCAAAAACAAGTAAAAAAAACTGGGTAAAAATCGCATGATTTTTAATATAATTCCATGCTTAAAAGTTTTTTAGCAAATGAAAATAAGTTTAATTAACTAAATTAAGTTCTTGATTATTTTTAACCAAACAGTTAAATTCTTTTTATTTTAAAATACCTAAGATTATGGCAAAAATTATAACATTTGGTTGTCGATTAAATGCTAGTGAATCAGAAAAAATTAAAGAATTATCTAATGAATTAGGAATTAGTGATGACTATACCATAATTAATACATGTGCGGTAACTTCTGAAGCAGAAAGGCAGTTGCGTCAAGAGATCAGAAAATTACACAATAAAAATCCAAATATTAAAATTATTTTAACAGGATGTGCTTCTGAGCTGTCTTCTGATTTTTACAAAAATATGGAAGGAGTTGAAGGAATAATTCCTAATCATTTGAAATTATCGAAGTCTGAATATAGTTTTTATGCTAATGATAAACAATGTTCAAATGTTAATATAATAGATAATAAAGTAAGAGGATTTCTACAAATTCAAAATGGTTGTAATCATTGTTGTACATATTGTGTGGTACGTTTAACTCGTGGAAAATCTGTAAGTTTTTCGAGCGATGATATTATATATCAAGCTAAAAAGATGTTAAGTAATGGATATAAAGAATTGGTATTAACAGGAGTTAATATTTCATCATATGGACAGGATTTTATACCTAAACAAAGCATTAGTGATATTATACGTTTATTATTAAAAGTTCCAGAATTAAAAAGGTTAAGATTGTCTTCTTTAGATCCCGCTGATATAGATAATGATTTGATTTCTTTATTTATTAATGAGGAAAAGCTTATGCCTCATATTCATGAAAGTATACAATCAGGAGATAATTTGATTTTAAAAAGAATGAGAAGACGGCACAATAGAGAAATGGTAATTGATATTAACTCTAAAATTCAAGAGGGAAGAAAAGATATTATTTTTGGAGCAGATATGATTACAGGATTTCCTACTGAAACAGACGAAATGTTCGAAAGTTCATTTAATATATTGGAAGAAGCAAACATTTCATTATTACATGCATTTCCATATTCAAAAAGACCTGGAACACCTGCGTCTTTGATGCCTCAAGTTTTAAAAAGAATATCCATTAATAGAGCAAAAGCCTTAAGAAAAAAATCTTTTGAAATACTTAACAAAAAAATGAATACGTATATAGGTAAAACAGTTCATGTACTAGCAGAAAAAAAATATATGGCTAAAACTGATAATTTTTTAGTTGTTAACTCCCTTGATGAAATGATTCCAGGGATGGAATATAATATTTTGTGCGATTCAATAAAAGATAATGCAATTATTGGAAGGATAGATTATGGGGCTTCTAGATAAACTAAAAAATACTTTTCAAAAAACATCTAATGTTATTTCATTAGCCATTACGGGTAAAAAAATAGATGAGAATTTTTTTCATGAAATAGAGGATGCTCTTATTATGGCAGATGTCGGCGTACAAACATCTTCTAACTTAGCAAAAGGTATTGCTGACAAAAAATTTGAAAAGAATACTTCTGAATTAAAAATAAAAGAATTTCTTGCTAATGAAATTGCCTCTTTAGTAAAGCCATATGAAAATAAAGAAATTTTTGATATCAATCATTCTCCTGAAATTCTTTTGATAATAGGGGTTAATGGAAATGGAAAAACAACAACAGTTGCAAAATTAGCCAATATGTTTAAGAAAAAAGGAGAATTTCCTTTATTAATTGCTGCTGATACATTTCGAGCGGCTGCTGTCGAACAAATTGAATATTGGGCGAATACAATAGATGTGGAAGTTGTTAAAGGAAATTTAAATTCAGATGCCGCTAGTATAGTTTTCAAAGGAATTAAACAGGCAAAGGATAAAGGAAATTCTGTTGTACTCATTGATACTGCTGGTAGGATGCAAAATAGAGAAGATTTAATAGCGGAATTAGAAAAAATAAAAAGGGTTATAAAAAAATTGGATGAAACAGCGCCACATAAAACCATATTAGTTTTAGATGGTTTAATAGGACAAGCTGCCCATACACAAGTAGATACTTTTCTAACGAAAATAGGAATAGACGGTTTAATAGTAACTAAATTAGATTCTACAGCTAAAGGTGGGACTATTATTTCACTAACTCAAAAATATAGGGTACCAATTTATGCTATTGGAATAGGAGAAGGAATAGATGATTTACAATTATTTTCTGCAGAAAGTTATGCAAAAGCTATAGTGGGGATATAAAATGATAGAAGAATTTTTTGGAACAGTTGCTTTAATAACAGCTATTATAGGGTTATTACCACAAGTTATAAAATCTTATAAAACTAAATCTACAGATGATGTTTCAATGTTAATGTTAATAAATTATTTTATAGGTTCTGTCGCTTGGATAATACATGGGTTTTGTATTGCTTCATCGTATGTTGTTCTAAGTAATATTTTTGGTGGAATTGTATCCATTATATCTATATATCAAAAATTTATATATGATAATAAATTTAAAAAAATATAAATCCGTTATCTGTTTAGATGGGGATCTTCCATTTGAGATTTTGAATAATATAGGAAAAAGTAAAGCTTTTCCTATTTTAGCAGCAGATGGAGCTGCTAATAAACTCTTTGAATATGGAATTATTCCACAGGCTGTTATAGGAGACTGTGATAGCGTTAAGCCATCGATTATGAATAAAGTTTTTTATATAAAAGATGAAAATCAAGATATTACAGACTTTGAAAAGGTAGTTAACTATGCAACAGAAAAAAAATTATTTCCTTTTATTGTTACTGGTATATCAGGAGGGTATTTAGATAGAATTTTTATGAATATTAATGTTTTTTCTCAAACAGAGTCTGTGTTTTTATCTGATAAATTAATTGGTTTAGCTTTGCATGATTCTTATAAATTATCGTTACCTATAAATACAAAAATTTCATTATTTGGTGCTCCTTACTGTGAAATTACTACTAAAGGATTAAAATGGGAGTTGAAGGATAGTATTTTATCATTTGGTAAATTTTATTCTTGTTCAAATAGAGTGATTTCATCCGATTTATCTTTTTATGTTAAAGGCTGCGCTTTAATTTTTGTTTATTTAGATAATATTATCGATGCTGGTTATGAATGTAAGAAATAACTCTTAATACTTCACAATATTAACTAATTAATTGTAAATCTTTGAAAGCCTTTTTATAACATTCATATTTGAATTTTACAATTTTGTCTAATATTTCAGCGTATTCACCCCATCTCCAGCGACGAAATTCTATCGTTAAATTTTTTAAATTTATTTCTGAATCATTTCCTATGAAATCAAATAATAGAAAAGCTTGTTCTTGTCCCTGATATTTTAAATTTTTATATCTTACTAGCATCTTATGTTTAATATCATCTGTAAAATTATATCGATACGTTTGTTTTGTTTGTTTTACAAATTTTACAGAGGTGACTCCTGTTTCTTCAAATAGCTCTCTTTTCGCAGCAGTGATAAAATCCTCTCCTTTTTCAACTCCCCCTTGTGGCAGTTGCCAAGCATTTGCAATATCTATTCTTTCTGCAAAGAATAATTTATTTTCTTTACGTAAAGCAATAACAACACATTTTCTATAAGGTAGCATTTTTTACCTTAAAGCTTATAGGAACACATTTTATATTTTCAGGTAATATTTTTAAAAATTCGTTAATTTGGGTATCATTAAGTATAAAAGATTCTCCAGAATTTATAGAAATATTTTTTTCGAATAGTTTTGCTTCTAAACATAAACACTTTATTTTATTATCTATGCTATTTAATGCGGTATCATTATCTTTGGTATATAGTATAGACATACCTCTTTGTGACAGCTCATTTGTAATTAGTTCTATATCTTTTTTGGATTTTGTAAAAAGTGAATTAGAAGTACTAACTATGGCTATTCCTATAGCATATTTAGCAGAGGCTATTAAATAATTTAGTTTATCTATATTATCTTGAGTAGAAGCATTGGCTAAAAATGGGGACACTTTATTTATTTTATCTATAGGTATTGAAGATTGTAGTGGTAATTGAATAAAAAATTCGTTTCCTGTTTCTAATATGGTATTTATGACGGTATCTATTTCTTTAATATAGTGAGGAATAATAAAAGAAATTTTTGTATGTTTAAAATTTTCAATTATTTGTTTTATTTTTAATGAATTTTCATCGCTTAATACTATTGCGATTTTAATATAATTACCTACATAATCAATGTTAGATGAATAAGCATTAAAAATTTTCATATAATCATTTTGTTTTTTTGGTAAAACACCATATATAGTTTTTTCGTATAAATTAATATTTGAAATTTTATTTTTTTCTTCAGGTTCTGTTTCTTCTATGGCTAAATCCTTATCTATTAGTATTCGATATTGATATGTAGTTAATTGTTCACTTTTTGTTCTATGCAAGAGCTCAACGATACTAACAAATAAAATTAGTGAACAAATAAATATTATCCAAGAAACTGTTAATTTATTTTTCATGTTCTTTTTTTACCATCTGTTTTTTATACAAATTAATTGCTTTAAGCATATCAAATGCTTTACTTAACTGATAGTCTCTTTCTACTCTTTCTTTTAAAGACATTTTTCTGAAATCAGGTTCTTCTTCCTTTGTATCATCTTTTTTTGATTCAGGAAAATCCGGAATTTTTTTGGAATCAGGATGCTTTTTCATAATATCTTTACTATCAAGCGCATTACTAAAAAATTCTTCTCTAATACTAAAAGTATCGATTGTTTTTATATCAGAATAAGCAACTTGTATGTCAGGTTCAATTCCATTAGCCTGTATACACTCCCCACTTGGAGTATAATGCTTTGCGACTGTAATTTTAATTGCAGTTTTATCAGATAAAGGAATTATTTTTTGCACAGAACCTTTTCCAAAAGAACGTGTTCCCACAATTATAGCTCTTTTGTTATCTCTCAAAGCACCTGCCATAATTTCCGGTGCAGATGCTGTTCCGCTATTTATAATAACAACTATAGGAATGCCATTAGTTATATCATTATCATTTGCAAAAAATTCTTTACTATTATCTTTAGTTCTTCCTTTTGTTGATACAATTTTACCTCCTTTGAGAAATAAATCAGAAACAGAAACTGCTTCGTCTAATAATCCACCAGGATTATTTCTAACATCTAAAATAATTCCTTTGATATCTTTTGTTTCATTAAAAAATGTTTTTAACAAAGATGTCGTATTTTTATCGAATGTGGAAATTCTTATATAAGCAATATCATTTAACACTTCTGCTTTAACGGATTGAACCTTAATCAAATCACGTGTAATTGTTACATCAAAAGGTTGTTTATCTCCTCTTTTAATTTTTAATTTTACTTTAGTTCCGGGTTTTCCTCTTAGTTTATCTAATGCTTCTTCAGCGGATAGTCCTGCAATACATTCATCATCTACGCTAATAATTAAATCCCCATTTTTTAAACCAGCTTTGTATGCCGGAGTATCGTCTATAGGAGAAACAATACGAATAAATTTCTCATCTATAATAATTTCTATGCCCAATCCACCAAACTCTCCTTCAGTTTGTGTCTTCAAAATATTGAATGCTTTTTCATTAAGATAACAAGTATGAGGATCTAAAGTGGATAATGTGCCTTGAACAGCTTTTCGAATAATTTCTTCATCTTTCATTTGATTTACATATTCATATTTAAGACAACCAAAAACCAGTTGTAATTCTTTAGTTGCTTCGGCAATTTCTTTTTCATTTAAAGGTTCATTTTTTACTTTTGAGTTTATAACTTTCTTGAAAACTTGCTGCTTGATATCTTCCGGTACGTCATAAAAATTACAAGCACTTAAAGCTAATAGAAAAATATAAAATAAATTCTTTTTCATTTGTTTTCCTTATTTTCTAATGATTGCCACAACCAATGACGAGGATCTAATGGTTCACCAGAACGTTTTAGTTCCATCTTTAAAGTAGGTAATTCCTTAGAATCAGTATCCATTTTACCTAAATAATCTCCTATATCCAATGTATCACCTGTTGAAGCAAAAACTGTTTGCATGCCATATATGAATATACGATATTCTCCATTACTAATAATTACCATATTTTTATAATTTAAAAAGCTACCGGAAAAAACAACTAAACCTTTAGCTGGAGATGTTACAATAGCCCCATGACGTGTTTCAAATCCTAGATAATAAATCATTTCATCATTATCGCCACGGTCCCCGAATTCTGCAACTATTTTGCCTTGTACAGGATTAACCAATTGTAATTCTGTAGAAATTTTGTTGTTTTTTAAAACGCCTACCGTATTTTCAGCTTCAAGTTCAGCATCAAGTTCATCAATTGAATCACATTTTGTAGATATATGTCGTACTACATCTTCTTGAATTACATTTTCTGTTCGAGTTTTTGAAAGATTATCTAAATTATCTTTTATTTTTTTACACAATTGATTGTAATCATTTACTGTCGATTCATAATCTTTCGATAATTCATCTTTATTTTTTTTCAATTTATATATTTCATCCCCACTTTGATTTAGTTTTGAATTTACAGATTGAAAATACTGAGAAAAATTTTTAATGATTATAGAACAACGAACAAAATCATTCTTATTCCCTTTTTGAGTTAATGCTAATAAATCAGAGAATCGTCCTAAATCAAATAATACAGTAAAACATCTGGATAACATTTCATAAATATTGCGGATAACAGGAACAGACATTTTTTCTTTTTCATTTATAGACAATAAATCTAAAAATAATTTAGAAATTTTAGATTCTAATGATTGCGCTTGTTTGCATAAATCTCTTATTTCTGCGGTTTGTTCAAAATTACCAAGCGCAATTTCGAATGATAAAATATATATAAACAACAATCTTTTCATTATATATGAAATGCTCTTCCTACCGAACAATAGTTAAACCCCGAATCTTCTACTTCTTTTACATTATAAATATTTCTTAAATCTATAAGTAAAGTTCCATTCACTCTTTTTCTTAATTCTTTTAGATTAAGTGCTCTAAATTCAAACCAGTCTGTTAATATAATAACCACATCAGCAGAGTTGCAAGTATCATATGCATTATTTCCCCAAGTTACATCATTAAATATATTTTTAGCTTGTTCAGAAAAAGATGGATCATATATTGTAATCTTCGCACCATCTGCTTTTAGAGAGTGTATAATTTCTATACTTGGGCTATCCCTCATATCATCAGTATTTGCTTTAAATGTGACACCTAAAATTGATAGTTTTTTATTTTTTACAGAGCCCCCACAAGCATTTGTGATCTTACTGACCATTTTATTACGCCTATTGTTATTAGATCGAATAGTTTCTTCAACAAGAGGCATATTAACGCCAAACTCTTTTGCAAAACTTTTTAGTGCATTAGTATCTTTTGGGAAACATGAACCACCATATCCTGGTCCTGCTTGTAAAAATTTATCACCTATTCTTTTGTCTAATCCCATGGCAAGAGCTACTTCATTGACATCTGCTCCACAAACTTCACAAAGATTAGATATTTCATTGATAAATGTTACTTTCATTGCTAAGAAAGCATTAGAAGCATATTTAGATAATTCAGCAGTTTCTAAATTGGTAAAGACTATAGGTACGTTGAATACATATAAAGGCCTATATACTTGCGATAGTATTTTTTTTGCCTTTTTATTTTCTATGCCTAGGATTACCCTGTCAGGATGCATAAAATCATCTATTGCAGCTCCTTCTTTTAAAAATTCTGGATTAAAGGCAACATCTATATCAACGTTTCTATCTAATAAAAATTGTTTTATTGTTTTTGTTGTACCTACTGGAACTGTTGATTTTATGACTAAAATAGCGTGTTTATTTATGCATGACGCCAATTCTTCAACTACTGAATAAATATATGATAAGTCAGCATTTCCATCTGCTTTGCTTGGAGTACCTACAGCAATAAAAACAATATCAGCGTTTTTTACAGATTCTTTAGTATCATAAGAGAATTTTAAACGATTTGCATCAGTATTTTTTTTCATTAAATCATCTAATCCGGGTTCATATATAGGAACTTGACCTTTTTTTAATGATTCAATTTTTTGCTTGTTATTATCTACACATATTACATTGAATCCAAATTCAGAAAAACATACACCCGATACTAGACCAACATAACCTGTACCTATAACTGTAATATTCATTAATATTTTCCTTTAAAGAAATTTTCAACAACATGATTTAAAGATTTATCATGGCTAGCAATATATAGAATAGCAGATAACAATCCTTCTTTAGAGCCACAATCAAAACGGTGTCCATCAAATTTAAAACCAACCAAACCACATTTTGGTATCATTTTAAGTAAGGCATCAGTTAACTGAATTTCATTACCAACCCCTGGTTCTAAATTTTCTAAAATTTCAAAAATTTCTGAAGATAATATATATCTACCTATAACGGCGTAATTCGATTTTGCCTCACTTAAATCCGGCTTTTCATCTACAGACTTAGCATAAACTAATTTCCCCTCTTCCTTTTCTATATCAAGAATTCCATATTTGCTTACCTCTTGTGGTTCAACCTGCATAGTAGCAACCATATTAGAACCATTATAATGTTCTATCATTTCCTTTAGACATGATTTGGAACTGAAAATAAAATCATCAGCAGACATAACAGCAAATGGTTCATTATTTACTAAATTTTTAGCACATAACACAGCATGTCCTAGCCCTTTAGGCTTATTTTGTCTTACATAACAAATACTTCCTATTTTTATATTAAAGTAATCTGTATGAGAGAACATATAATCAAAATAATCTTCGATTGAATCTTTACCATGCCGAGTAACAAAAATAAATTCCTCAATTCCTGCCTTTACTGCTTCTTCGAAAGCATAATGTATTAAAGGTTTATCTATAATACCTAACATTTCTTTTGGTATAGCTCTAGTAATTGGGAAAAATCTTGTTCCTAATCCTCCTACAGGGAAAACTATTTTACGAATTTTCATTACACTCCTCGTATCATAAGCATTAATCATATCATTTAAAGACAAAGGATATGATGACTGGCGAATTATAGTAATAACAATTATATTTTATCATGCAACATTTAAATCTAAAGCTGCTTCTAGTTCTTTTAAGGCTTCTACCTCATTAACTTTATTCACAAGAGCATATTCACGCATTAATCTATCCAATGCTTCTTGATACAACTGACGTTCACTATATGAATGTTCAGGCTGGTTGGCTGTACGATGTAAGTCTCTTACAACTTGCGCAATTGAAAGCGGTATTCCTGAATTTATTTTAGATTCATATTCTTGAGCTCTACGACTCCACATAGTCTTCTTTACTTTAGTAGGAACTTTTAAACATTCAATTGCTTCCTGCATTTCTTTTTTTGAACACAAATGTCTTACTTTTGATGCTGTAGATTTATTAAGAGGAAGCCTAATAGTCATCTTATCTCTTTCAAAAGAAATAACTAAAACTTTTATTTGCAGGTTTCCTATTGACTGTGATTCAATACCTTGTATAATCCCTACACCGTGAGCTGGATAAACAATATATTGTCCTTTATCAAAAGCCAATTCAGCCATACAAACTCTCCATTAATTAATATAGAGATTCTATCATATTTTCCTTTGTTAATAAATTACTTATTTTTTTATTATTGCATTGTTATATGTATTATTTGGCGGAGGGAGAGGGATTTGAACCCTCGGTACGTTGAAAACGTACAACAGTTTTCGAGACTGCCACAATCGACCACTCTGTCATCTCTCCGAGGAGAATATAACAGTATTGAAAATATTAATCAATGTATTGATGATTTAAGCAAAACTACATTTATCTAGGGAATAATTTGGGTATAGGTCTATTTAAAGTTTGTCTTCCAAGTTGATGTAATTTTGCAGAAATTTTACTATCTATTAGAGAATAATAAGAAGGAAGAAATGAAATATGAGATTTCGTGTTTTTGGCGATCTGTTGTACTGATGGAGAATAATTGATTTTGAAATTTTTTGTTCTATTCCAAGCGGCATATACTAGTGAACAGTATGGTTTATAGTATTTTGCAGCTTTAGAATGATAATATCCAACAGCGTGTGTCCATGAGTTGTAATTATTTTTTAAACTTTTGAAAAATTGAGCAGCGTAATTGACGTTTGCATGAGGAGAAAAAGCTTCTTCTAAATTTTTAAAAGCTTTACTATGATGTAACAGATTTACCTGCATACAACCTACATCTATATTTCTAATACCTCTTGCCATAAGACGCTTAACCGTTGCTATAGCTGCACTCTTAGTGGAACAGTAATACCCTCTTCCATTAGCACAAATTGTCCATGGCCAAGGTCTTTTGTTTTCTGAAATTCCATCAATATTTCTTCCAGATTCTACTGTAGATATAGCTAATAATAAGCGAGGAGGAATTCCATATTTTTGTTCCGCTCTAACTATTTCACTTTCACATAGTTCATGTTGTCCAAAGTAATTAGATTTATTGTATGATTGCTCATTTGCATTATTAGGTAATGTAGATGCTGATAAACCAATGCTTTGTTGCTTTGCATTTATTGATGTAACAGCTATTAAACAAAATAATGGAAATAATTTGCTTATCAAATACATTTAACTACTCCGATTTTACTAATTTATGTATGCAAAAATCATGCCAACTTCGAATTAATTAATAGTTTGATGTTTTTTTGAGGAATTAATTGCTATAAAAGTTAATAAATAAAATTAAATAATAAAATTTTAATTTAAAAAATTCAAAAACGGTAATTTTTACCTTCATTTTCGGAGAATTTAAATTGATTTCTAAAAATTTATTTAATAGATATTATCTCTAGAAAGAAATTAAAACTTAGTTTAGAATTAAATAGTTTTTATATGGGTAATAATCATGACAGCAGAAGATAATTCGATATTTGATGAGATCAATGAAGAATTGAAACATGATGAATTTTTATCTTTCTTAAAACGGAATAGTAAACCGGTTACTATTATTATAGGTATTGTTGTAATAGGTATAGTATTTTATTCATGGTGGAATTCTCAAAAAAAACAAAGATTAGAATTAATTACTACTAATCTTTATCAAGAATTATATACTTCAGGGAAAAAAAGTGATGCAGCAATTGAGAATTTAGAAAAAAATGCTCCAGC
The DNA here is from genome assembly GCA_944390765.1 of uncultured Alphaproteobacteria bacterium. GTDB lineage: Bacteria > Pseudomonadota > Alphaproteobacteria > UBA3830 > UBA3830 > UBA3830. Next base: position 26,506 of record CALXQM010000005.1, read on the forward strand.
AGAAATTGTTCCATTGATTTCTATTATTAAATCTGGTCGAAAATTAGTATCAGCTAATGATGTGCAAAAGCATGCTGATTATCTTCTAAAATTATCACAAACTAATGGCTTGGACATAGTTTGGAAAGATCTAGCATTGTTAATATATTGTTCTTATAAGCTAGAGCCGAATGAAGATTTATTGAAAAAATTAGAATTTTTAAGTGTAGAAGGAAGACCTTTTAGGTATTCTGCTTTAGAAAGAATGGCTATTATATATGAAAATATGGGGCAGCATGGTAAAGCAATCGAAAATTTATCCAAAATTATCGATTCGGTAGAAGCTCCTATTAGTATGAAAAAACGTATGCAAAAAATTAAGAATTATTTAATTAATAAGGAAATATTATGAAAAAATTATTAGCATTGTCTTTTTTAGGGATAATTTTATTAGGATGTTCCTCTAAAAAGCCGTTAGAAGGAAAAAGAGTAGACGTTTCGTTACAAGATATAGATTTTTCTGAGATTACAAAACTAGATAAATCTGCAGTGGTTATTGATGATCCACAAATGAATAGTGAGTTTACTCAACCTATTTTTAATTCAACACATTACTATATGCCATTAGAGTTTTCAAAAAATTTTAAAGCATTATGGATGTCTGATTTAGATTTTGAGTCTACTAAAAGGATTCAAGTATTATCTTCTGCAATTGTAGGTGAAGGGAAGGTTTTTTGTTTAGATGCAGGAGGTATTTTATATGCTTTTGATAAAAATCACGGTAAAAGCATTTGGAGGAAGTCAACTACATTAAAAGGAAAGGATGGACAGATTGGTGGAGCTATAGCATATGATAGCGGTATGCTAGTGGTAACAACAAGCTTTGCTGAAGCTTTTTCATTTAATGCAGCAACGGGAGATATCATATGGAGAATAAAATTATCTGCCCCTTGTAAGGGTGATGGAATTACTATAAGTAATGGGAAAGTTTATTTATTATGTGATAACAGTACATTACAAGTAATAGATATTAAAACGGGAAAAACTATATGGTCTCATTCTGGTATGAATATAGATACCACATTTGCTGGAAGTTCTGGTGTTGCAGTTAAAGATAATATAGTTTATTTAACTTATCCATCAGGTGAAATATATGCATTATTAGAAAATGGAACAGTATTATGGTCAACTATATTATCTAGATTTTCATTTGTTGATGCTTTAAAATCACTTTCACATCCTCGGGCTTGCCCAGTTATTTGTAATAATTTAGTTTACATTACTAGCGCTAATCAGCAATTAGTTGCCTATAATATTCAAAATGGTAGTACTGTATGGAAAGCAAATGTTGGTGGACTATATACTCCTGTTGTGAGTGGAAATAGTATTTTTGTTTGTGATTTAAATAATGAAGTTACATGTTTAAATAAAGATACTGGAATAAAAAAATGGTCTAAAAACTTATCTACAATATCAAATAATTGGATGGGACCATTGTTAACTTCATCAGGACTGATACTTGTATCAAATAATGGCAAATTTGTGATTTTATCTATCAAAGATGGGACAATTCAAAGAGTTGAACAGCTAGAAGATTCTGGTGAAGGTATAAATGTATTACCAGTCATTGCGGATAGAATAATGTATTTACCAATGAACAGTGGCAAGTTGGTTGCTTATAAATGAAAATTGCACTAATAGGTCGCCCAAACGTTGGGAAATCTACTCTTTTTAACCGTCTTGTAGGTTTTAATTCTGCTATTACTGGAGATTTGCCTGGAATAACTAGAGATTATAAATGCTCTTATGCGGAACTTTTCGGTATTCATTTCCAGGTTATAGATACTCCAGGAGTTGATCCGTTTTCAAAAGAAGAATTATCATTATCAATGAATCAAGGCTCATTATCTGCTATAAAAGGATCCGATATTATATTTTTTTTAATAGATGCTAATGAAGGAATTACAGAATATGATAAAGCAGTAGCATCTTGGTTGAGGAAATCTTTCCAAAAAATTGGTAATAGAAGAATAGTTCTTATCAAAAACAAATGTGAAGGATATCATAATCTAAATAATGAGAGCACCTTAGGTTTTGGAGATGGAATAGCTATATCAGCTGAACATAATCTTGGTTTAGAAGGCATATATGATTATTTACTTAGTTTAGATATTTTAAGTAGTTGTTCTGATGAAGATAATAAAGAAAGCTTAAAAATTGCCATAGTTGGAAGACCCAATGTAGGTAAATCTACTTTAATAAATTCAATTATTGGAGAAAAAAGACTTATAACAGGTGATATATCAGGTCTAACTAGAGATTCTATAGTTCTGAATTGGAAATTTAAAGAAAAAAATATTTTATTAATTGATACAGCAGGACAGCGTAAAAAATCAAAAATTCAAGATAATATAGAGTCGCTTTCAGTTAATGATAGTTGGAAATACATTAGAAAAACAAATATTGTAGTAATTGTGATGGATATAACGAGTCCATTTGAAAAACAAGATATAAATATTGCTCGAAAAGCTTTTGATGAAGGAAAGATTATTATTTTTGCATTAAATAAGAGCGATATTGTCCAGAATCCTCACTATATACAAGATATAGTGATTAAAAGAATATCCAAAGAGTTTTCACAATCACCTAATGCTCCATGTTTACTGGTTTCGGCAAAAGAAAAATTAGGATTGGCTCGTATTTTTAATGTTTCTTTTAATTTGTTTGAAAAATGGTCTAAAAGAATTCCTACTGGAGAATTAAATAAGTGGTTTCAATATGTTATTGATAGAAATCCTCCTCCTTTAGTAAACGGGTTGCCTATAAAGCTAAAATATATTGTTCAAACTCATATTAAGCCACCTACCTTTACTGTATTTGCTAATAGAGTAGAGCATTTACCGACAAGTTATAAAAGATATTTGTTAAATAGTTTGCGAAAAAATTTTGATTTTAATGGAATTCCTCTAAGAATATTTATCAGACAAAGAAATAATCCATTCTCATAATAGAATTCTAGTAAATTGTAAGGAATAATATTCCTAAAAATGTAGGGTTTGTTTATAATATTTTTCGGTTTAGTAAGTAAGAGGGATAGATGCAAACAATAAAATTGAATAATGGTATTGAGATGCCTATTTTAGGATTTGGTGTTTATCAAATACCTAATGGAGCTGAATGTGAAAGAGCTATAAGTGATGCAATTGAAGTTGGATACAGAATGTTTGATACAGCACAAGCTTATAGTAATGAAAAATCGGTTGGTGTTGCACTTAAAAATTCAGGAATTAAAAGGGAAGATTTTTTTATAGTAACGAAAATTTGGATATCAAACGCGGGCGAAGAAAAAGCATATAAATCAATCGAACATTCTTTAAAAGAACTTCAAACTGATTATATAGATCTTCTGTTAATACATCAACCATTTAGTGATTATTATGGAACATATAGAGCAATGGAGAAAGCTTATAAAGAGGGTAGGGTAAGAGCTATTGGAGTGAGTAATTTCTATCCTGATAGATTTGTTGATTTTTCTCTTTTTGTTGAAATACAGCCTGCAGTAAATCAAATTGAAACACATATTTTTCAACAACAGAAAGAAGCAAGAAAATATTTAAAAAAATATAATACGCAAATAATGTCATGGGGACCTTTTGCGGAAGGAAGAAATGATTTATTTACAAATGAAATTCTTGTCGCATTAGGTAAGAAATACGATAAATTTCCTGCTCAAATTGCTTTAAGATTTTTAATTCAAGAAAATATCATTGTTATTCCAAAATCAGTAAAAAAAGAAAGAATTAAGCAAAATTTTGAAATATTTGATTTTATTTTAAATGAAGAAGAGATAACACAAATTAGAAAATTAGATTTAGGTCACAGTTTGTTCTTTTCTCATTATGATCCTAAAACTGTTGAAATGATAGCGAGTTTTAAATGATGAAAAATTTTTTAGTAGTCGTTTTTTTAATATTAATAGCACTTGTAGGAAGTGTTTATACACTTCCTCAAAATAGTGAAAGTAAAGATGTGAAAATGAATAGAGTTGATAAAAAAATATTGATAGTTTATTTTTCATGGAGCCAAAATACAAAAAGCATTGCTGAAAAAATTCAAAAACAAGTAGGAGGTGATTTATTCTTTATTGAACCTGATATTTTATATCCAAGTGATTACAATAAGTTAGCATATGGTATAGCTAAAGAACAAAAAGACAAAGACATTAGACCTCCTCTAAAAAATAAAATTAATATAAAGAGCTATGATATCATTTTTGTTGGAACTCCGGTTTGGTGGCATACAATGGCGCCAGTTATTAAGACTTTTTTATCTGAAAATAATTTTGCTGAAAAAACGATAATTCCTTTCATAACTCATGGGGGAGGAGGTTCATATAACATCACCAATGAAATGTTAGAATTAGCTAAGGGATGTAAAATTTTATCTCCACTCATTGTTTATGAAGATGGAGGAAATAATATAGATAAAAATATACTCCAATGGCTTAATAATCTGTTTTCTAAAAAATAGATTATTAAAAATCTTTACCAAAAATTAACAAATTATGATTAAGTTTTGAAATAAATAAGAGGTAATCTGTGTTAATTTACAAGAAAATTTTGACAAAGAGAACATCTGGGGGGGGGGTAAATCTCTTTATAAATCAAATAGTTATCGAATCACATTAAAATCATTTATACAAAGAGCAATTAACATACATCAAAATGCAAAAGGAGCGATTCTTATAGAATTTGCTTTTTGTATTCCTATTTTAATGATTCTCATTTTCTATATTAAAGATTTATGTAGATTAAAAAATATGCGAAATCAAATGAATTCTGTCGTAACTAATATGGTTAATTTGATACAAAATGTTTCACAAAATCGAGAAGATAAAAAAATTACATTAGAAGATTTAAAACATTGTTTAATATCTCCTTATTTAAAAATTTTCCCTAATACAACAATA
>CALXQM010000006.1 GCA_944390765.1 uncultured Alphaproteobacteria bacterium
TGCAACAATTACCACCGCAGCCAACAGAATAGTAAACGAAGTAAAACATATTAACCGCGTGCTGTTTGACTACACAACCAAACCGCCCGCAACGATAGAGTTTGAGTAAAATATTGATATTTATAAAAGCATTGATATAATTTTCTGATAATATAAAAGTCTTACTGATTTTGATGAATAAAATAAAAAGTCAGTAAGACTTTTTATTTTCGAATAAGAAAAAATATTTATATTATACAAATAAAATAGGTAACTTACAATATATGAAATTATGTAGCTAAAATAGATAAATTATTTATTGAGATACAAAAATAATAAAATAAATTAAGAAAAATTTTAATAGGAGCATAAAGAAGTGACAAATTTTATCTAAGCTGCTAGAATAAAAATGTCTAAGTATAAAGAACTTCCTGTAATAGTGACAAATACCTAAAAGGTGGTAAGATTTATTTCTGAATTTATTCAAACTATACAAAATATTACTTGAAGAATAATAATTAAGGGAGAAAATAATAATGTATAATATTAAAATACAAAATTGCAATAATATCATTAATGGGGAATTGGTTGTTGAAGAAGGGAAACTTAATATTTTTTATGGAATAAATGGTACTGGAAAAACGACTATAGCAAAGGCTATAGAATTTTCAACAGAGTTACCAAAAATTAAAAATTTACAGTCATTTTTTACAGAAAAGTCGGCCTCAGTTTATATTAATCCAGATATTGGAAAGGTATTAGTGTTTAATGAAGAATTTGTTAGGGATATTGTTTTCAAAGAAGATGAGGTTATTCAGAATTCTTTTGAAGTTTTTCTGAAAACACCCACTTATTCTCAAAAGAAGGCACAGCTTGATGAACAGCTTCAATCTTTACATAATATTATGAAACAGGACGAAGAAATACAAGAATTACAGAGGGTGTTAAATCAGCTTATAAGTAAATTTAAACGTAATGCTAATGGTGAACTTACTAAAACTGGTGTATACAAAAGTGTGCTATCTAAGAGTAACTTATATAATATACCAAAAGAATTAGATACTTATAGAGAGTTTATCACAAATACGGATATTAATATTCAGTGGATAGATTGGAAATCTAAAGGGGATGCCTTTGATATAGGAGATGGTTGCCCATATTGTTCGGAAATATTAAATAGAACCGTGCATAATCAGAGAAAAGATATATTCAAACTAACTTATAAAAAAACAGATTCACAAAATCTTAAAGATTTATTAGATTTGCTCGAAAGTTTGAGAATATATATAAAACCTGATAAATATGATGAATTAATATCTTATATAAAAGAAGATTCGCCTGAAGATGTTATATCAGCTATTCTTAAAAAATTATTACTGGAATTAGAAGTAATGTTAAACCGATTTACAGCTATTGCTGAATTTGGAGATAAGAGAATTGTTCTTGCAGACATTTCTAAACTTGACCAACAAATTAATGAGATGGAATTTCCCCAAAATTTTTTTGAAATCTTTGGAGGAGAAAAAATTGAAAATGTTATTAAACGAATAAATGATCAGGTTGTAGAATTACATTCGCAAGCTAAAATATTAAAAAGAGAAATGGGTGCCTTAAAAGGTATAATGCAGGCAACTATACAAGCTTCTCAAACAGATATTAATGAGTTTTTGAAAACTGCAGGTATAAATTATGAATTGGTAATACTTGCAGAAGATGAAACTAATAGTCGCACTATATTAAGACAGTGCTTTAGCGAAAAAAGAACAAATGTGACAAAGATAAGAGAACACTTAAGTTGGGGCGAAAAAAATGCTTTTGCATTGATTTTATTTATGTATTATGCATTTATGCAAGAAGCAGATTTAATTATATTGGATGATCCTATTTCATCATTTGATACTAATAAAAAATTTGCTATACTTCATAGAATGTTTAAGAATATTGGAAAACGTAACATTTCTTTAGATGGAAAAACTGTTTTGTTTTTAACTCATGATTTTGAACCTATTACAGATTTTATTGTGTTAGGAAAATTAGGAAAAGACAAAGTGCAAGCGTGTTTTATTTACAATGAACATGGAACTATTAAACAACATCAAATAGATTCAAATTCAGATGTAAAACTTATAATAACAGAATGTAGCGATGTTGCAAAAAATACAAACATAAACATAGTTAGTCGTGTGGCATTTTTAAGAAAGTTGAGTGAGTTAAATGGTCGAAATGGAGAATGGAATTTAGTATATGAAATTTTGTCATCTCTTATTCATGTGAGCGAAATAAAGAGAAAAATAGGTAACAATGAATATATTGATATTCCTCCCGAAGAGATAGCTATAGGGATGTCTAAAATTAAGGAATATATATTAGATTTTGATTATGATGAAATTAAGAATAATATTTATACCAGGGAAGGTATTAAAAGACTTTATACTATTGAAACTAATGCGTACTTAAAAGTACAGTTATTTAGAGAAATGAATGAAATATTATCTCATAATGAGGTTAAAATTACACAAATGGATAGTGCATGGTATAAGTTTATAGATGAAACATATCATATTGAAAATGACTATTTGCATTTTTTGGATATCATTAAATTTAATATTGTTCCTAGCTATATAATTGATAATATGGATGAAATAGTTTATAGATTATAATTGAAGTAGGATGGGGTGTATTTGATGTAAAACAGAAAGTGTATTTAGAAAGGCTAAAATAGTTTGCCTAAGCTGGATAGTAAATATAGATGTTTATATTATTATGTTGGATATGGTGTGTGATTATGTGAATTTAGTAGTATTATTTTAATAAAAATTCATAATTGCATAATTGGAATCATATAAAATATAATTTTACAAAATATTAAAATACATAACTAGAACTAATAATATGAGATTTTAAATTGGAGGAGGTAACTATATATGCAAATATATAAAAATTTAGGTGGAAATTCAAATATTATAGCTTTTGAATTAGGTGATGATTATATTGATGTGCAATTTAATAAAGGAATGATATATCGATACTCTTATATAAGTGCTGGTATTTTAAAAGTTAATGAAATGAAACGGTTGGCATTACAGGGACATGGATTAAATTCTTATATTATGCGTAATGCAAGAATAAATTATGAATTCAAAAAGTAAAATATTTTAAATATGTTGAGGTTAGTAATTTTTATTACTAACCTCTTCTTTTATAGTTACGAAAAAATCTTAGAAATGATATAATAGTAAAATATAGTAGAATTTAAACGGATAGGAATTTTTAGAACAACGGTATGAATAATTTGAATTTTGAAAACCAATATCTATATAAAACTTCATACATTAACAATCGCAGATATTTGGGGAATAAATATAAATTATTACCTTTTATTAAGCGTGTTGTTGATACAGAATGCAGTAATATAGAGTCTGTTGCAGATATTTTTGCTGGTACCGGTGCGGTATCGTCTGCTTTTGTAGATGATAAAATAATTATTACTAATGATTTGATGTACAGCAATTATATTTGCAATTATGCTTGGTTTTCAGGGCAGCCTTATAATCCTCAAGTTGTTATTGATTATGTTGTTAAATATAATCAGCTTGAAAATCTTGAAGATAATTATATGAGCGAAAATTTTGGCAATACTTATTTTAGTATTGAAGATTGCTTACGTATTGG
>CALXQM010000007.1 GCA_944390765.1 uncultured Alphaproteobacteria bacterium
TACTTGCATATTATGTTCTCGTTGAATAGCTCTAAACGCAACTCTAAATGCTATTTTTATTAATTCTTCATTTTCAGGATGTTCACCTAATACATCAAAAATCGCATTATCACTTATCTTTTCTATATTTAAATCAATATTAGGAATAAATTCATTTAATGAAATGATATTTTTTGTTCTTATGGCTTCGTCAATTTCATTTGTTGGTATATCAGGTTCCATACTATAAGTAATGCTATTGCCCGCAATTATAACTAACAAGTTTATAAACATTCTTTTCATATTTTCTCTCCTTAATTAGTTTAATAAAACCTCAACACAAAATATTATTAAAATTTTAATTACATTTAATACATTTTTAGTCTCTAAATTTTTTAATACAATTTCAGATTTGCATATTATAAATTTTATTGCAATACCTAATTTAAACTTTCCCCAAAAATTTTTCGTTGTTTTTCAATTTGTTATCTGAATTTGTTGCAAAATCCTCTCCGACATTTTGAAAATGTCGAATTATAAAAATAATAAAATTATAACTCGTCTCTTTAGATGTAAATAACTTAATGCTTCACCTAAATTAACGTTTATTGTAAATTATTCGCTTTTCTAATAATAAATACCCCCTCCTTTCTTCTTTCTACCTTCTATTTATATATATCTTAATTAATAAATTTAAAAATACAATGTTAACCTGTATTAAATTATAATTTCAGACTATATTTGATTATAAAAACGACATATTTCCGCTTATAAATTAATAAAAGTTGCTAATTAGTAATCTAAAATAAACCTCTTGCGGAAGTCGAATTTCCCACTTTGCGTCATTCTGAGAGAGAGCGCACCTCATCCTCGTCATTCTGAGCGAATAAAGTGAGCGTGAGAATCCTTTTTTGCGTTTAATGTCTCTGTCTGCACTTTGATATCGCAATAGATTGCCACGTCGCAAGCTCCTCACAATGATGCAAAGTGGAAGAGGCGAAGCCTATATGGCTTCGTGTAGTGACGCTAGAAATAGCATAAATATCAAAATTTTTAGAGCCTTTGATTATTAAATCTAAAAAATCAAGAAAAATTACTTTTGCAAGAACCCTAATATATTACGTGCCAGAACAAACTAATGTTAATAAACTTATTAAGATTTTTGGTGTCTCTAATCATACGACAACCAAAGCTAACAAGTCCGCTATTAGCGTGTGCTCCCTTTACTCATCAAATTTAAAAACCACCTTATTATTTAAAGAAGGTGGTTTTTGATAAGTTTATCTATATTAGAAATTTATTTTTGTTCCAATTACAAACATATTTGCTCTATTATTCCCAAAAGCTTCACCATCTCCCCCTATACGAGGATCACCCTCTGTATCTATAGAACGTTGACAAGTTCTTGTTCTTATATTGTCATATTCTATATAAGCGCTAAAAGTTTTATCAAAATTATACTGTGCAGCTATAGTAGCAATGTTAGAGTTTGATCTCTCATTTGAAGAAAATTTTCTCACAGCGTGAAAATAACCAACTGATAGTTCTAACTTATCATAAGTGTAACCAACTCCAATATTGTAAATTTTCCCTGCGTCAGCTCCATAACAAAATCCTTTGTCTGATTCAGATTTTTCTATAAAGTTTGATGGCATTAATGATTTACCATTATCAGTATAACCTAAAGCTAATTTATAATTTTTATATCCTAATAGCGCTCCGATATTATAACCAGTTACGTTTCTGACTTTTTTTACATAACCATCAGAATGACCTCTTCCGTACCAACCTGCTAATGATATTTTAAAATTAAAGTCATCTTCCTCACCATATTCATAAGAGATACCTCCTGTAAAATTATGTTTACTATATGAAGATTCATCGGCATAGTTTTGATCTGGGTTATATTCTCCTTGTATTTTGTTTTTTTCTTCTTTAAACAAATGACCATCTCTACTATTCGGAGTATAAGATAGTCCCATGGACCATCCATTTACAGTAGGAGATAACCAAACTATTTTAAGAGCATTACTATCATCTCTTTCAAATCCAGTCGCTATTATAGAGCCAGATGTTTGAGTATAAAATGCATCTAAGTCTCCATCAGGTCCGGCATATCCAGTGAGTACAGCGGTGTATGAAAGAGTAAAAGAATCTGCAGCTGTATTTGTATAACCAAATTTAAATTTCCCATATTTATCTGATTCTACATACAAATATGATGAATCAACAATAGCGTTTCCACCTTTAATTATTCCAGACTTGATTTTATTGCAAATTTCTAAACCATAACCTAATCCATCATATTGTCCATTATAATTGATAAATGCTTCTCCATCTAAAGCAACAAAACTATTTTCATCATCTTTGGGTAAGGATTGATTAATTGCTACAGCAAAACCATGTAAGTTTCCAGAAAATGACCAATTAGTATGATGTCCATTTTGTTCCAATTTCTCTTCAAACCATTCATGTAATAGCTTAGATTCTTGATTTGTTGTATTATCAGCAAAACAACATAAAGGCAATAAAGAGAATACAAGTAATTTTTTATACATATAAAACCTTTCCTTTCATGATTATAATTATAATATCGAATATGTATTGTTAAATAATCAATAAATTGTAATTTTATATATAAATTATGTTACATCTTTGCAACATCTATAATGAGAAAATTAATATATTTTTTACCTTTCCATACTGCAGAATTTATCTGTCCTAATAGCTTAAGTTTATTAGAGTATTTTAATAAATTGTCCCCAAGTGGAGTAGACGCGCAACGAAAAGCTATACCTTTTATTATTGTATTATTTTTTAGTCTTAAATTAACAGAAATATGTTGTTCTTGTAGAATATTTGCAGATACAATAGTTACATCATTTAAGATGAATATTGGAGTTTTATTAGACTCTCCAAATGGTGATAATAACAATAAATTTTCTATAAATTCAGATGAAAAACTATCTTCACTTAAAATTCCATCGACATCATATATGAAATCTTGATTTAGTTTAGGAATTATATTTTTAAAAAAATCATATAGTCTGGAAATATTTTTTATATTAATAGAAAAACCACCGGCTAGCATATGTCCTCCACCTGATAATATAATTCCTGCTTCTATACCTTTTTTTATAATAACAGAGATATCTATACCAGAGACAGATCTACAAGAAGCCTTTCCTATGCCATGATTATCGCATGATATTATTATTGTGGGTTTATTGTAAATTTCTTTTAGGCGACCGGCTAGTATTCCTATAATTCCCGGATGCCAATTTGCATTAAAAAGACATATATAATTTTCATTTTCATTAATAGATGATATTGCTTCTTCTAAAGCTAATTTTTCCATCTCTTGACGTGACTTATTTAGTTTAAATAATTGTTGAGCTAATAATTCTGCTTTGTCTTTATTATTCGTTGTCAGAAGTTCTACTCCAATATCTGCTGTAGCCAATCTTCCGGCAGCGTTTAAATGTGGTCCTATAAAAAATCCTATTGTTTCTTCATTAATTTCAGATTTTTTGCTTAAAGAGAGTAGGGCAGATAATCCAATATTTGTATGATTTTGTAGAACCTTTATACCATTGATAACAAAAGCTCTATTTAAACCTTTTAATGGCATGACATCACAAATTGTTGCAATAGCTACTAAATCTAAATAATTCTTTAAATCAATTTTTTTTTGAGAATTCTTATAATATTTTTCATATAAAAGTCTACGGACTCCGACAATGCACATAAAAGCCAAAGCTGTAGCACAAAGATATTTAAAATTATCATTTTCATCTGGTCTATGTGGATTGATTATTGCAAAACCATTTGGAATTGTTTGCATTTTATGATGATCTATAACAATTATATCTATGTTATGTTCATTTGCATACTGTAATTCATTTGCTGAACTTGAACCGCAATCTACAGCGATAATAAGGGAATTTTTGTGTTTTTCTATATTACCTATGCTTAAACCATATCCATCATTTAATCTATTTGGAATTGAATATTCGCATTCAACATTTAATTCTTTAAAGAATTTTATAAATATACTAGTTGATGAAATACCATCTACATCATAATCTCCAAGTATTGTTATTGGTTGTTTATTTATTATTGCTTTGGTAATTCGATTAACAGCTTTTTCCATATTGATAAAACTGTATGGATTAGGCATAGTATTTTTTAATTTTATATTTAAAAAATCTCGTTCAAAACCACGATTTTCTAGTATTATATCTATTACATTATTTTTATTAATAGGTTTTGTATTTTTTATATTCCAGTATTTTCCTGTTAATGAAACTATCATAAATTTATCCAAATATTTTGCAGTTTTTTATATGGTATGTAATTATTTTTATCTAAAACAATGGAAATAACCATATCTTTATATATATATGCCAATCCATTGTAATTTTTATAATTTTCAAAGCAACATTTTGCTAATCCGTTTTTTATTTGGAAATTTTTTGATCTGTACTGTGAAAATTTTTCTATAAATCCCGTTTTTAGAGCTTTAACTAGCGATTCTTTTAAACTCCATAGTGCTAATAAAGAATTGCTATCATTATAGGATGGAGAAAGCCTTTTAAAAGCATCCATTTTATTCTGATTCCAAAATTCAACATCTATACCACATGAAATATTATTATTTGTAACTATTGCGGCAGCAATGCCATTTGAATGAGATATGGAAAGATTCCAAATACTTGAACATATCTTTTTTTTATTAATTTTAAAAATAGGTACACCATTATTTTTTTTTAAAATTGCAATATCTTTACACTTTAATGAAGGTTCTAATAATTGCAAAGCATTTTTTGCAACTAAACGACCGAAGTAGTATTCATAAATTCTTTTATTGTAAGAAATATTTGAAAAAAATTCTTTTTCGTCGTGTGTTAATAAATCGTTTGATAAACTCTCATTATAAGAAAAAGCTAAAACAGCAACAGCTATATTATTATTTTGGTTTAGCTTTATTAAAGATTTTTTTATTAACATAAATTAGATCATAGCTAAACCACCATTAACATGCAAAACATGTCCTGTAATATATGAAGCTTCATTACTAGCTAAGAATCCAACCGCAACTGCTACTTCTTCTGGTGTTCCAATTCTACCGATAGGAATTTTTTTCTCTAAAACCTGTTTCTGTTGCTCAGGAATTTTATCTGACATAGGAGATGCAATAAAGCCAGGAGCAATACAATTTACAGTAATATTTCTTGTTGCTAATTCTGCCGCTGCTGATTTAGTTAATCCAAATAAACCTGCTTTAGATGCAGCATAATTCACTTGTCCTGGATTTCCTGTTGCACCGACTATAGAAGAAATATTTATAATTCGTCCCCATCGTTCTCGAATCATACTTTTAGAAACCGCTCTCATTAATCTAAAAGGTGCTTCTAAATTAATGGAAATTACATCATGCCAGTCTTCATCTGACATTCTCATCATTAAACTATCACGAGTAATACCAGCATTATTGACTAGAATATCTATACGCTCACAAACATTCTCTACATTACTTATTAATTCATCAACGGTCTCTTGCACATTTAAATTACATGCAAATAAAAAACATCTTTCTCCTAATTCATCTGCTAGTGCTTCTAACCCATTTAGTTTTGTTCCTGATAAAGCTACTGTTGCTCCCATGGAATGTAAAGTTCTTGTAATAGCACAACCAATAGCCCCCGTTGCCCCAGTAACTAGCGCTACTTTTCCAGAAAGATTAAACATAATTTCCTCTATATATATTTTATTTCTAAAATTTCATATTCTTTAAGACCAGATGGAGTATTTAATTTAATTTCATCACCTCTCTCTTTCCCAATGAGTGTTCTAGCAAGAGGAGAATCTACGGATAAAAGTTTTTTGCTTATATCTGCTTCATCGATACCAACGATTTTATAAGTTATTTCTTCATTTGTTGATTCATCACAAATTGTTACAGTACTTCCGAATTTTACAGTGTTACCAGTTAATTTTGTAATATCAATTACTTCAGCTCTAGATAATTTAGATTCTAATTCTCTAATTCTACCTTCTATGAATCCTTGTTTGTCTTTAGCGTAATGATATTCAGCATTTTCAGATAAATCTCCCAATGCTCTAGCCTCCGCAATTGCATTTATTATTCCAGGCCTTTCTACGAATTTTAAATTTTTTAACTCCTCTTCCATAGCTTTATATCCTTGAGGAGTCATATGAACTTTTTCCATTTTTTCTCCTATCAATTAATAACTTTGGGAACAACAAACATATTACACTGTTTTTCAGGAGCATTTATCATGATACCTTCAATATCCGTATTTTCAATAATATCAGATCTTTCATGAGTTTTAGTTGAATATTGAACAGTGTTATCGATCATTGAACAATCAACTTCAGATAATTGTTCAACAAAATTAAGGACATTATTTAAACTATTTTTTAATTCAATTGCTTTTTCTTCACTGACTTTAATTCTAGCTAATTTTGATACTTTCTTTATATCTTCTTTGGATACTGACATAAATAATCTCCTTAGTAATTTTAAATAGATTATTACAAGCTTTTTAAAAAGTCTACAGCTTGCGTTAAAAGATAATCATCGATACCGTGTCCAGCATTTTCAGAAATTGCAAATGAAGTCTCTATAGATGTATTTTTTAATGCTGTTCTTGTTAAATTTAAAGCATCAATTGGAATAACTTGATCATTCTTACCATGAGACAAAAAAATCTTAGTATTAGCTCGTCTTAAATATTTTTCAGGATTCAACAGTAATCCAGAAAAAGAAATAACAGCTTTTACATTATAAAAAATACCTAAAGATAACGATAGCATAGCTCCTTGTGAAAATCCTGATAATATAATATCTTCATACTTTAAATTACGTTGTTTTATGATATCTTCTATATAATTCATAATTTCTTTTTCTGATTGCTCTAATTCTTTTCCCCAAAGATTTACATCATTACCTTCTAGAGAAAACCAACGATAATTACCGGCTTCAGGGCATATTTCTAGCCCGTTTGGAATATGTACTTCTAAAGTCGATATGGCATTTGCAAAAGTTTTACCTATAGGATACAAATCATCTTTGTCTGAGCCATAACCATGAAATAAAAAAATTATATTTTTTGTTTCTTTTTGTGCTGGTATTATGGTTTCATTCATTTTCACTCCTTAAATTTATTACATGCTACCAAAAATTTAAAATATATTACATTAATAGTTTAAAAAATATTTAATATTTTATATTATCAATATTATTTCTTTAAATAGAAGGGTGCCTTTGTTTAATTTATTGCAATCTCAATCTGATTTATTTGCAAGTTTAAAAACTTCTTTTTTAGAAGACAATATTTCTGTATTAAAGATTAATGGATTCGAGTCTATATCAAAATTATATGAATATAAAATTTACTTTCAATCAAGTGAATTATCAGCTGATGTTGATAAAATCTTAGGAAGTTCAGCTACTATAATACTAAATTCTTCTGATAAAACTAAGTATATTAATGGAATTATTTCAAATTTCTCTGAAAATGCCGATGTCTTTAAAAATGATTCATATGTGTCTGCTTACTCTTTAATAATTCGTCCAAAACTTTGGCGTCTTACTTTAGATCAAGATTGTAAAATCTTTCAAAATAAAACCGTTATAGATATTATTAAATCCGTTTTAAAAGATAAAGGAATAACTGATATTTCAGATAAAACAAGCAAATGTGGGAAAACAAAAAGAGAATATTGCGTTCAATATAATGAAAGCTCTTTTAATTTTATTTCTCGTCTTATGGAGGATGCCGGTATTTTTTATTTCTTTACTCACGAAGAAAATAAACATACTTTAGTATTATGTGATAGTTCAAGTGTCTACAAGAAAATAGAAGGTCAATCAGAAATAGAATACCTATCAGGTATGAATAAAAATATACCTCTAGATAGAATTTATAATATGCGTATTGATGCTTCTATGCATACAGGTGAGTATGCGATGGCAGATTATAATTATAAAACATCACAAACAAAATTATTAAGTAAATTACAGACTAAATGGAAAGGAGAAAAATTTTTCGAATATCCTGGTGGATTTAATACTACTAAAGAAGGAGATGATATAGCAAAATTAAGAGTGCAAGCAATAGAATTTCATCGTTCGCTTTTATTTGGTTCATCCACTGTTATAAATTTTTCTATTGGAACAAAGTTTACATTGAAGCACGATTCAAAAAGATTTAAAGGAACATATGTAATATATTCATTTGAACTAAATTTTGAAATTTCCAATAATAATATCTTATTTAATATTGCTTTTACCGCTTTTAAAGATGATGTTGAGTTTCGCCCAATAAAGGAAACTCCAAAACCAAAAATTTATGGAATTCAGCCCGCAATTGTTGTAGGCCCAAATGGAAAAGAAATTTATAGAAATGAAGATTTAGCGATCAAGGTAAAATTTTATTGGGATCAATATGGAAAAGATGCGGATACATGTTCTTGTTGGATAAGAGTATCTCAACCTTTAGCTGGGAGTGGATATGGAACAGTTCTCGTATCCCGTATAGGACAAGAAGTCGCAGTTTTATTTATAGATGGCAATCCAGATTCTCCAGTTATAATAGGTTCACTTTATAATGATCAAAATAAGCCACCATACTCAGATTCTGAAGCAATGATATCAACTTTAAAAACACAAAGCTTTACAAATGATAAAGGTTTCAATGAAATAAAATTAAACGACGAAAAAGATAAAGAAGAAATTTATATTCATGCGCAAAAAGACAATACAATAGAAATTGAAAATCTTAGAAAAACAACAATAAAAAAATCCGATGATATTTTAGAAATTCAAGAAGGTTCTAAAGAAACAAAGTTACTAGCAAAAGGAGATAAATCCGCTAATTATTTATTGGAAATGACGAAAGGCGATAAAACAGAAAAAATTACAGAAGGAAATTTTGTTTTTCAAGGAGATAAAGGAAATATGAGTATTACTTTATCGGAGGGGAATTTTTCTCAATCATTAAAAAAAGGCAATGTTTCTTTAAAATTAGATAAAGGTAATGAAACTATAGATATAACTGGAGATTGGAAATTAAAAGTATCTGGTAGTGTAACTATAGAAGCTGATGGAGATATAACTTTAAAAGGAAAAAACATTTCTTTAAAAGCAAATCAGTCTGTAAAAATAGAATCTGGAACATCATTAGATTTAAAATCTGGAACAGCATTAGGTTGCAAGGCTGGTACAGAAATGTCGTGTTCTGCAACTACTAATTTTGCAGTAAAAGCCAATGTTAATGCTGAAATAAAAGCTAATGTAGGAGCTACTATTCAAGGAACTGTAAATGCAAAATTATCTGGAGCTATAGCAGAAGTTTCAGGTACTGGAACCGCGAAAGTTTCTGCACCATTAATTACAGTGGGAGGAGGAATGGTACAACTTGGATAATATAGATGATAGTACTGTTGTAGAAGAAATAAAATCTCCTGAAGGAAATCTATTGAAGAGCATTTCATTTAAAAATGGAGAAATTCATGGCGAGGTTATAATATATGATGAATTAGGTAATATTGCTCAAAAGTTAACTTATGAAAATGGTATATTAAATGGTTCTGCAGAATTTTATCAAGATAATGTATTATTGATGACAACTGTATTTAAAAATGGGCTTATGAATGGATTAACTACTTTATTTAGTAATGGAATTAAAAATGGTGAAGTATTTTTTAGAGATGGATTAATGGAAGGGCATTTTACGACATTTGATAATTTAGGAAGAATTATTCGTGATGTTTTATATGAAAAAGGAAAAATGAACGGAGAAAGTTATATGTTTTTCCCGAATGGAGTATTGCAAGAGAAATCAATTTATAAAAATGGATTAAAAGAAGGAGAGGTTGTAAGGTATTATCCTTCTGGTGCCATTCAAGAAGTTTCAAACTTTGTAAATGATAAACCAATTGGTCAGATTCTAACTTATGATGAAAATGGTTCAATAATATCTTGTAAGGATGTATAAAATGGGATTTTGCGTATGTAATGGGGCTATGACAAATTGTTCATTTGGTTTGGCTCCAGGTATGTTAACGATAATGCCATCTACAGTTGTTTGCTCTGCTTTGCCAATGGGAACTTGTGTAAACTGCATTCCATTTGTGAATATAACGCCATTTGGATTATGTACAAGTTTAGCAAATCCAATTACTGCCGCACAAACAGCAGCAGCATTTGGAGTATTAACACCAGGGACCTGCATTCCAACACCTGTAGGGACTTGGGCACCTTTAAAACCTTCTTTAATAAGTTCAACAGGTCCTTTATTAACTAATGATTCTATTTTATCTTGTGCTTTTGGAGGAATTATTAAAATTAATATGCCAGCACAATTTCAAGTCATGACTAAGTAATAAGTAAGGAGAATATTTATGGAGTTTCAACAAGATTGTATTTTTTGTAAAATTGTAAGAGGTGAGAGTCCATCTTATAAAATTTGGGAAGATGAAGAACATTTAGCTTTTCTATCTATTTATCCAAATACATTAGGTGCTTCAGTAGTAATTCCTAAGAAACATTTTTCAAGTTATGCTTTCCATATGCCAGATGAAGAATTAGCTAAATTAACAATTAAAGCGGGTATAGTTGGAAGATTATTAGATAAGGCATTTGATGATGTAGGTCGTACTGCATTAATTTATGAAGGATTTGGTATAAATCATGTTCATGCCAAATTGTTTCCTTTACATAAAACTGTTGGAGAATGGAAACCAATACATACAGAATATAATAAATATTTTATAGAATATGAAGGTTATGTTTCTTCACACGAATATCATGGTGACAACCCTGATTTTGAAGAACTTGCAAAAAAAATAAGAAAAGTATCTATTTTAAAAAAAATATAAATATTAACCTTTTATCAATATTAAGCTTCTAACATAATGCTTATTGTAAGTAAAATACTTGCGGTAAGTATTATAGAATCTATTGTCCTATACCTTTATTTAAATGGTATTTGCTAATTAGAAGGATTTTTATATGAAGAAGTGTTTTATTGTTTTTAGTGTTGTATCTTGGCTGTGTTTTTTTGATGTCAATTCTTCTGTAATTGATAAGTCATATTTACCATCATTTCCTGATTTAAAATCAATTGCTGACAATAATAATGTTCAGGATGGAGTAAGATATATTTGTGCAAATATATTAAGCATTATTAAAGAAACTTTACAAAATAAAAATTTGTCAGGGACGAATGAGGATATTAAACGATTTAAGAATACAATTGGTTATTTAATGGCTTTACAGATTGCATTAGAACAAGCAGACACTTTAAATAAAATTTATATGTTATTAAGTTTAAATAAAGAAGGAAAAAGAGCTTTAGAACAAATACAGGAATTATTACAGAAACTGAGAGCTACATCAAATACCAATGATTTAAGAAATCTTCTAGCAAAATCATGGCCAGTTAGTAATATTGAAATAAGTAAATCTGTATCCCCATTAATTACATCAAATCTGTTAAAAATATTAGATAGAAAAGAGCAATTATATAAAGATTGGCAAAACACAAAAAATCTAGATAGTATTTTAAGTATATATAAAGATAATTTACAAATAACACAGGAATTATTATTACTTAAACAATCAAATGATGATTTAAATCAATTTCAACAAATAAAATCTTTTGATGAATTTCAAAAATCGAAATTTGTCAATATGGAATTGAAAAATTATTTATTAAAGTTAGATGAATCTACGAAATCTATAAAAAACACTAAAAAATTAAAAGATTTAATGCAATTGCCGATAATAAATTCGAATATTATTAAAGAAATCAATGAGAAAGATTTACATATAGAAAAATTGATTAAAGAAAATGAGAATATTGAAAAAAGTAAAAAAGAATTAAAACAATCATTAGAGGAAACAGTTGATACTGAAAAAAGAAATCATCGTTTTTCTAATCAATTAATAGCAGTTTTAATTAGAGCTTTATGTGGATTTGATTATCGTTGTAAAAAGTTTGATTTTAGTAAGGATAAAGCAACAAATAAATCTGTTTTAATATCTTCAACTAAAGAAACGTTATCTTATCTAGGTGGTAGTTCTGAAAATTTATATATAATTGCAAATAATATTCAAAATGTTCTGCAAATATTATTCACTAGTATAGAATGGGAAACTCGAATAGATGAAATAGAAAAAATTCTACTAGATATTAATGATAAAATAAAAGCATTTAATGAGGAAGCTAATTTAATTAAGTTTAATATTCAATACGCACTAGAAATTTTATATGCATTTAAGAAAAATGCTACTAGACCACCTCGGGACAATGTACAAAATTTTACACAATCATTATTGATAAAAAATTAAACTACCTTAATGTTTTTATTAAACTATTTAATCTTTTTCTACGATTATTTTGAATTTTCTTTTTTGTAATATTAATAACTTCTTCAGGTTTTTCTAAATTAAATGCTTCCATCATAAATTTATGCCATACTATTGCAGGTAAAAGACCTCCAGTCATATTTCGATTCATTGGGCTATTATCATCATTTCCTATCCAAACCCCAGTCACTAATGGATATGAAAATCCTATAAAATTTGCATCCCTACTATCATTACTTGTTCCGGTTTTTCCATAACAAGGTATAGGAATTTTTGCTCTTTTTCCTGTTCCATGTTCAACAATTTCTTTAAGTAGGATTTTCATTTTTTCACAAACTTCTTTTGATATAACTTGTTTTTGTTTTTGTTTATATGCTTTATATAAAACTTTTCCTTTTTGATTTTTTATACTAAGAATACCAAAAGGTATCATTTTTTCTCCATCAATCATAGTTGCTCCATATGCAGCTGTCATTTCTAATAAATTTGTTCCACTTCCTCCTAGAGCAGTAGAAAAATTATTTCCTAAATGACTTGTAATGCCCAGTTCATATGCCTTTTCTACAATAGCTGGCATACCAACTTTTTGAGCCAATCTAATACTACAGGTATTTACAGACTTAGAAAACGCTTGTAATACACTTATACTTCCTACACTTTGATATTTATAATTTTTTGGTGACCAGCCGCCAATAGTTAAAGGCATATCGCTAATCATATCGTAAATATCTATTCCATGTTCCAATGCTGTAAGATAAACAAAGTATTTAAAAGATGATCCAAAAGATCGTAATGCTAAAACACGATTAAATTGACTCTCACTGTAAGTATGTCCTCCAACCATAGCTCGTACAGCTCCAGTTTTGTCTAGAGAGACAAGAGCCATCTGACCAACACCATTTTTGAATCCTTGAGTATTAAGTACATTTCTTATTATATAAATTGCATTTTTTTGAAGTTTAGAGTCTAAAGTTGTTCTTATAATTAAGTCTTCATCTCCAATTGTAATCATTTCATTTATATGTTCTATCAACCAATCAGTAAAATATCGGTTTTCATCCATAGGAATTGATATAGATGCTTTTTTTTCAATTTCTTGTAAAGCTTCTTGTTCTTCATCCTCTGAGATAAATTTTTGTTCTTTCATACTTGATAAAACAATTGTAGCTCTTTTGTCTGATAATTCTTTGTTATAAAAGGGTGAGAACTTATTAGGAGATTTCAATGTACCAGCTAATTTTGCAGCTTCTAATAAGGTTAAATTTTTTGCTCTTTTTCCAAAAAAACGATAAGCTGCAGCGTCGATACCGTACGCACCAGAACCAAAATAAACTCTATTAAGATAAATTGATAAAATTTGTTTTTTACTAAATTTCTTTTCTAACCAAAGTGCTAACACTAATTCTTGCACTTTTCTTTTTATAGAACGACTAGGAGAAAGAAACAAATTCTTCGCTAATTGTTGAGATAATGTAGAACCGCCTTGGACAATATGTCCAGAAACAAAATTATTAAAAATCGCTCTTAATATTCCTAAAAAATCTACTCCATGATGATAATAAAAACGGCGATCTTCTATTGCTATTACAGCATTACTAACATAACGAGGCAATTTATCAACGGTAACAACCTCTTTAAATAAATCTCCATAAGTGGCTATATTTTTTCCATCATATGATTCAAATATAATGCTGGCACGTCGACCTTTTGATTCTAAATGATTTAAATCAGGCATATCATGAATTAAAAATAAAAAAATAAATACAGAGAAAATAAAAACAAGAATTCCAGCCGAAATAAAAAAATTTTTTATTCGGCTACGGGAAAATTTCTTATTTTTAGGCATTATGCATCCAAATTAACGACGTTTAACGCATTCTCTTGAATGAATTCACGACGAGGTTCTACAACTTCTCCCATTAATGTAGAGAATACATTATCTAAGTCTTCTAAATGAGACATTTTAACCTGCATTAATACTCTAGCATTAGGATCAATAGTTGTTTCCCAGAGTTGTTCAGCATTCATTTCTCCTAAACCTTTATATCTACTTATTGTAATACCTTTTCTTGCTTGATTCATAAATTTTTCTAAAAATTGTAGAGGAGAAGAGACCATCACTTTATAATCTTTCATGCAAAGTTCTGCTTGTCCATGAATAAATGATTCAAATAATTCTAAATCAGACTTTACAGCATTAATTTCTGGAGAGTTTATTAGTTCCTTGTGTATTTCAAATGTTTCTGTAACATCACGATATTCTTTTTTAAAGATATATTTGTTCTCTTGTTCATCTATTGTCCAGTTACCACGAATAATTCTTCCAAGATATTCACAAATATTTGTTGAAAAAATATCCTGTTTATTATCTAACCTGTATAAAACTATTGATTCTAATAAAGAAAGGTTGTTAACTTTATTATTAATATGTAGAATTGCTTTTTTTAATTTTTCCGATTTTTCTATAAAATTGCGGATGTCATTAGACGCAATAATTTCTCCATTAGATAATTTCAAAAAAGTAATTGGGGCAGCTGAATCTAACAAATAGTCTTCCAAAGCTTTTTCATCCCTAATAAATACTTGAGAATTCCCTTTTTTTATACTGTATAAAGGAGGTCTTGCGACATATAGATATCCTTTTTCTATAATAGGACGCATTTGCCTAAAAAAGAAAGTCAATAATAGTGTTCTTATATGGCTACCATCAACATCTGCATCAGTCATTATAATAATTTTATGATATCTAATTTTATCAATATTAAAATCTTCGCCTATGCCAGTTCCAAACGCTGAAATCATAGTTCCAATTTCAGCTGAAGTTAAAATTCTATCAAATCTAGCTCTTTCGACGTTTAGAATTTTCCCTCTTAAAGGTAGAATAGCTTGTGTACGTCTGTCTCTGCCTTGTTTTGCTGTTCCACCTGCGCTGTCTCCCTCAACAAGAAATACTTCACTTAAAGCTGGATCTTTTTCTTGACAATCAGCTAGTTTCCCAGGCAGAGTAGATATTTCTAGTGAGTTTTTACGTCTAGTAAGTTCTCTAGCTTTTCTTGCTGCTTCTCTAGCCGCGGCGGCTTCGATAATTTTTAGTGTAACTTTTTTCGCTTCTACAGGCTTTTCTTCAAACCATATATTTAATACATCACTAACAACATTTTCAACAACAGGTCGTACTTCGGAAGAGACCAATTTTTCTTTTGTTTGCGATGAAAATTTTGGATTAGGCACCTTTACAGATAATATACAGGTTAGTCCTTCTCTAGCATCATCTCCTGTTGGTATAGTTTTTTCTTTTTTCATATTTGCTGATAAATAGGCATTAACAGATCGAGTTAAAGCATTTCTAAAACCCGCTAGATGTGTTCCTCCATCTGATTGAGGTATATTATTTGTATAACACATCATAGTTTCATGATAACTATCAGTCCATTCCATGACCATTTCTACACCTATACCATCCTTTTCGGTTGACACATAAATAGGTTGATCGATTAAAGAATTTTTACTTTTATCTAGATTTTTTATAAATTCTTTTAAACCTCCATCGTATTTCATATCCGTAATACGAGGTTTATCATTTGTTCTTTCATCAGTCAGAATTATATGTACTCCAGAGTTAAGATACGCTAATTCTTTTAACCTATGTTCTAAAGTAGAAAAATTAAATTCTGTAATTTTAAAAGTTGTCGCAGATGGCCAGAACCGAACTAATGTTCCAGTTTTTTCTTTATTACATTCGCCTATTTCTTTTAATGGTGCTTCGGCAACCCCATCACGAAATCTCATAAAATACTCTTTTCCATTTCTCCAAATGGATAAATCTAAACGATTTGATAAAGCATTTACTACAGATACTCCGACGCCATGCAAACCACCAGAAATTTTATAAGAATTTTGATCGAATTTCCCTCCAGCATGCAAATGTGTCATAATAACTTCAGCAGCGGAAACTCCTTCTTCAGGGTGTATGTCTACTGGAATGCCTCTGCCATTATCGGATATAGAAACTGAACCATCATTATGAATAATGACATTAATTAAACTACAATATCCTGCAAGAGATTCATCTATTGCATTATCTACAACTTCAAAAACCATATGATGAAGACCTGTGCCGTCATCGGTATCACCTATGTACATTCCTGGTCTTTTTTTTACAGCTTCTAGCCCTCTCAATACGGTAATAGATCTTGCACTGTATTCTGTTGATTCATTTGTCATTATTTATTCCTAAGTTAATCATAACTAATTACCTATAAATATATCATAAATTGGCTTTGTATGTCTAGTTATAAAGCGATTTGTTAAGTCTTTTAAGATGTGTTTAAATTGAATAGTATTTCACTATATTAATTATTTCTTTTTTTAAGTATACCTATGTTAATAGAAATATTAAGTTTAAATAATAACTTAAATTTTTACTATTTTGATATATACTCAAATGACATTGAAATTTTGTTTAATTATATAGAATATTTTGATACTATTGGTTTATAAATGACATGAATAATTATTTGTATTTAGGAGGTATAATATTATTCTAATATATTATTTTTTAATATTGATATTTTGTTTTGGACATATTGAATCATTAATACCAGATAATTTAAAAATCAGTTCTGTTGATGCAAATGCTGTAACAAATGGTTTTTACAAACAAATGAAAAAAATTAAATCTAGTATGAATAATTAACATCAGCTGATGATTTACTGAAAGTTACATTGCCAATTTATATATGTCGTGTAAGTGTAAATAATATTGTACAATATAATACGAACATATTAGATGAAACGTTTTTCTTGCGTATGGTGATGTTCGACAATTCAGAAACAAGATCTTTAAAGGTTAAGGATGATACAGGTTTTTTTGCTTGAATTAATCAATAGCCTTAGAAAATTAGTTGTTTCCAATTTTGGACTTGCAGAAATTGATGAAAGTTTTTTTGCTGAGAATTCCTGTTGATAATTTTCGTAACGAGAAATTATATAATGTTTATAAAGACATTGATATTTCTCAAAGTGAAAGTATAGAGTTATTAAACAAATTATTTGAATGTAATAAGTTGTTTCGGAAATATGAGCCAATGGAAATGTCTTTTATGTTAAAATTATGTATTAATAAAAATAAAAGATGGTGGTTTAGTTCCTTATTTAAAAGTGTTAATCCCGATATGGGATCTTATTTTTCTGCTGTGTCAGGTGTCTTTATAAATAAAGCTATTCAACTTATTCATGCCGTCTAAAAGAAACAAGTGATCCTATTATTAAAAAAAAGCTTTGAATATATTTAAAGATAATATAAATATTCATACACCATCAGTTGCTATGCCTAAAGATTATGCTATTGCAATACTAAATTTCTTGTCTCAAGGGAAAGGAATATTTCATTTATTTAATCCGATGGATTTTTGGATTGTGAATCTTTTATGCTTAAATGATGGAGAAAATTTAAGTCAAGATGAGAATGATTTTTGGATAAAATGTATTATAAGTTCCTGGAAATCAAAATTTATTATTCAAAATGTATTACAAGAATATGAAAAGTTTTTTAGTCAAAATAAAATGAATATAGAACAGGATATAGTTAAAAGAAGATTAAAGGATTAATGTATATCCATTAAGATATAATATATTAAAAATAATTATAGGATTAAAGTAAAATCATAATATAGTATACTTTTTGTAAGATATTCTTGTATGTTATTACTGCAATTCATAAAATAATAAATCTAATGTATAAAATATGATATTATTTTAAGTTAACTCTTGAAATTCTTGTAATTTTTGTTTTAATAAGAAAATATTTAGTAGAATTATTAGGAATTGAGTTATGGCAGCACCAAAGAAAAAAGTTTCAAAATCGAAAAGAGATATGCGTAGATCTCATTTAGCTTTAACACCTACAAATACAGTTCCTTGCCCTAATTGTGGAGAAGCGAAACTTCCGCATCATTTATGTAAGACTTGTGGAATGTATAATGGTAATCAAGTTTTGAAAGATAAGCGTCAAATAGCATAATGTCTAATAAAAAAATTATCGCCATAGATGGAATGGGAGGCGATAATGCTCCGATTGCTGTTTTACAGGGCTTATCACAATTTGTTTCGTCGGATTATCATTTTTGTATATATGGTGATAAAGATGTATTAAGGCAACATATTGGTTTACTTCCTAAAAACTTGTCGTATGAGATTTTTCATACTGATGTTGCTATTACTTCTGAAATGAGTGTTATGTCTTTATTAAAACATGGTAAAAATTCTAGTATGGGATTGGCTATCCAAGCTGTAAGTTCAGGAGATGCATTGGCTGTTGTATCTTCAGGGAATACGGGATTATATATGGCGTTATCTAAAATTGTTTTAGGAACAATAGAGGGAATTGACAGGCCAGCTATTGCTTCAATCATACCGGGAAAAAATGGAAAAACAGTTTGTTTAGATTTAGGAGCAAATGCTGAATGTTCAGTAAAAAATTTAATTGATTTTGCAATTATGGGAGAAGCGTTGGCTAGAATTGTATTTGCAAAGGAAGATGTTTCTATTGCTCTTCTTAATATTGGTTCTGAAAATGTCAAAGGAAATCGTTTAGTTAAAGAATCATCAGAGTTTTTAAAAAATTTGTTTGCAAATTATGTAGGTTTTGTAGAAGGCGATGATATTTCAAAAGGAAATGTTGATGTGATTGTTTCTGATGGATTTACTGGAAATGTTTTTTTAAAAACTATGGAAGGAACCGCAAAATATATAATATCTGAGTTAAAAGATACTTTTGCAAGTTCATTTTTATCTAAATTAGGTGCTTTATTATCATTACCAGCTTTAAGTAAGTTAAAAGCAAAAATGGATCCTAGACTTTATAATGGTGCTATTCTTTTAGGGTTAAAAGGTATAGTTGTAAAAAGTCATGGGGGAACAGATGGTATTGGTTTTGCTCATGCAGTTAAATTTACAATGAATGTACTTAAAGAAAATATGTTCGTTCGAATTAATGAGCAATTGGAGAAATCTAAATTACATTATGAAGTGAAAGAATAGATATGAATTCAGTAATTGTCGGTTTTGGAGGTGCTTTACCAAAAAAATGTGTAAAAAATACAGAATTGCCGACTAATTTAAATACTTCAGATGAGTGGATATCTAAGAGAACAGGTATTAAACAACGTTATTTGGTTGAAAATGATGAAACTACTTCATCTTTAGCTACTATTGCAGCTAATCAAGCCTTAAATTTTGCTAATATGTCTCCCGATGATATTGAACTTATTATAGTAGGTACTACAACAGGTGATTATACATTTCCAGCAACAGCTTGTTTAGTTCAAAAAAATTTAAAAATTACAAATAATAGTATAGCTTTTGATGTAAGTGCAGCTTGTAGTGGTTTTTTGTATGCTCTTGATATTGCAGATTCTTATATTAGATCAGATAAAATTAAAAACGCGTTAGTGATAGGAGCTGATTGTTTTTCAAAGATTCTTGATTGGAATGATAGAGCCAGTTGTGTTCTGTTCGGCGATGGAGCAGGAGCTGTAGTTATAAAAGGAGAGGAGAATACTAATAAAGGTATAAAATATTGTAAAATCCATTCAAATGGTAGTTTCTTTGATGATTTAATAACTACAGGTGGTGTTGCAACTAATAGAAAAGCTGGTGTAGTAACTATGAATGGTAAAAATGTATTTAAATTTGCTGTTGAAAAATTTAGAGATTCTTTAGAGCAATTATTATCGGATAATAATTTAACTATAAATGATATTGATTTAATAATACCTCACCAGGCCAATATTCGTATTATTAATGCGTTAATTGATACAATGAGTATTAATTCAGATAAGGTTTTAATAACCATAGATAAGCATTCTAATACATCTGCTGCTACCATTCCTTTAGCTATGAATGAAATTAAGGATTCACTTATAGGTCGAGGTAATGTAGTATTATTATCAATGGGGGCAGGATTTACTTGGGGGGCAGCATTAATAGAATTATAGGAAAATTTATGAGCGAGAAAATAAAAACTTTAACTAGAGCGGATATTGCAACAAAAATTACAGATGTGTTTAATGTTACAAGATTAGAAGCTCTTGATTTTGTGGATGAAGCTTTTAATGAAATTAGTGAAGCTATTATAGAAGAAGGAAACCTGAAAATTACAGGATTTGGAACCTTTATTGTAAGAAGTAAAAAAGAAAGAATTGGAAGGAATCCAAAGACATTGAAAGAAGCGGTAATAAGTTCGCGTAAATCGATAACATTTAGGCCTTCAGGTATATTAAAAAAGAAAGTGATGGGAGAAAGAGAATGTTAATGAAGGGTAAAAAAGGCATAGTTATGGGTATAGCTAATGAACGTTCTTTAGCATGGGGAATTGCTAAAGCTTTAGCTATTCAGGGTGCAGAGATGGTTTTTAGCTATCAATCTGAAGTTTTATATAAAAGAGTAAAGCCTTTGGCTGATTCTCTTGGAAATATTGATTTAGTAGAATGTGATGTTACTAATGATGATAGTTTAAAATCTTTGTTTGCTCATTTAGGCGAAAAATTTGGGAAAATTGATTTCATTGTGCATGCTATTGCCTTTTCAGATAAAAATGAATTAGAAGGTAAATATGTAAATACTTCCAGAGCTAATTTCTTGAAAACTATGGATATTTCTTGTTATTCGTTAACAGCTATTTGTCAATATGCAAATGAATATTTAGCAGACAATGCTTCTATCTTGACATTAACATATCTTGGTGCTGAAAGAGTTATGCCGAACTACAATGTAATGGGGATTGCTAAAGCAGCGTTAGAAGCTAGTATAAAATATCTTGCAGTTGATTTTGGTGATAGAGGTATCCGTGTTAATGGATTATCTGCGGGGCCTGTAAAAACATTAGCTGCTAGTGGAATTGATGATTTTAGATATATATTAAAATGGAATCAGTATAATTCTCCTTTAAAAAGAAATACAACGTTAGAAGATGTAGGAGGTACAGGAGTGTATTTGTTAAGTTCTTTATCAAGCGGAGTTACTGGAGAGATAGTTCATGCAGATTCAGGTTATCATGTTGTTGGAATGAAAGCTGTTGATGCTCCAGATATTGCTACTGTGTAATATATTGAAATTATTATGATTAAAGAACAAATTGAAAAATTATGGAATGGAGAGTCACAGGATTTTTCTTGTGTAATGGAGATTATAAAAGCATTGGATTCCGGTGAATTACGTATAGCAGAAAAAGTAAATGATCATTGGTATACTAATGATTATCTGAAAAAGGCAATATTATTATTTTTCAGACATAGTCAATCTAAATTAATGAAAAATGGAATATGTTCATTTTTTGATAAAGTACCTTTAAAAACAAAAGATTGGTCAAATGAAGACTTTATAAAAACAGGATTTCGTGCAGTTCCTGGAAGCTTAATTAGATATGGCGCTTATATCGCAAAGTCAGTAGTGCTAATGCCTTGTTTTGTCAATATAGGAGCATTTATTGATGAAAAAACAATGATTGACTCTAATGTTCTTATCGGTAGTTGTGCTCAAATAGGGAAATCGTGTCATATTTCTGATGGAGTTACTATCGGTGGAGTATTAGAACCATTACAAAGCTCACCAGTGATAATAGAGGATAATTGTTTTATAGGAGTACGTAGTGCAATTACAGAAGGGATAATAATTCGTGAAGGAGCTGTCATTGGTACAGGAGTTATGTTATCTTCTTCAACAAAAATTATAGATAGAGAGACTGGGAAGATTTTCTATGGTGAAATTCCCCCTTATTCAGTTATAGTATCAGGTAGTTACCAAACAACTAATAATTTAAATTTAAATTGTGCAGTAATTGTAAAAAAAGTAAGTAAAGGTACTCGACATAAGACAGAAATTAATGAACTATTAAGATAAATATGGATGATGTAGTAGAATTTTGTTCTGATTTAATTAAATATGAGAGTGTTACACCGAATGATAATGGTATTATCGAGTATATAAAGATTTTTTTAGATAATGTTGGTTTCCAGACAAAAATTTTAGAGTTTGCAAATGATAATTATTGTATTAAAAATTTATTTGCAAAATATGTTCAAGATAAGGGAAAATCTTTAGGATTTTTGGGGCATTCTGATGTTGTTCCAGCGGGGGAAGGATGGAATACTTCACCATTTGTTCCTGTTATTAAAAATGATTATTTAATAGGAAGAGGTGTAGCAGATATGAAAGGTGGTATTGCTGCTTTTTGTTGTGCTGTATCGGAATTTATTAAATTAGGATTTAAAGGTGAAATACGATTTTTTATTACAGGTGATGAGGAAATAGGTTCTTATCAAGGAACTCGTTCATTATTAAAGTGGGCAAGTCAAAATAAAGAATTACCTATTGATTGTTTAATAGGAGAACCATCTTCTAAAAAAGAAATAGGGGACAGAATTTATATTGGACATAGAGGTAGCATTAATGTAAATGTTTGTGCTATTGGAAAACAAGGACATGTAGCTTACCCTGAAAATTATAATAATGCTTTAATGAGAATATGTAGTTTTATATCTGAAATGAAAAACTACAGTTGGAAGTATAATGATAAACGTTATCCAAAAACAAATTTAGAACCGACTCTATTATATGTTGGAAATTATGCAGAAAACATAGTTCCTGGAAGATGTTCTGCAAATATTAATGTTAGGTTTGGTGCAGATTATACTTTAGAAAAATTAGAGCAAATTTTTTTTAATAAAGCAAAACAATACGATTTACATTTAGATTTTAGAAGAAGTGGTGAAGCTTATTGTTGCGATAATATTGAATTAATAAATTTATTATCAAATTCAATTTGTAAAATTACTAACATAAAACCAGAAATTTCTACTGCTGGTGGTACTTCTGACGGTCGTTATATGATAAATTATTGTAATGTTATCGAATTTGGTTTACAGGATATTACAATTCATCAGCCAAATGAGAAAATTAAGATTAATGATTTGCAAATTTTAAAAGATATTTATTTTCAATTTTTAAAAGATTATTTTAATGCATAATCTAAAGCTTTCTGATTGTAAAATTTTATATTTAATAAGAAAACAATGTTTTAATGATATTTGGACAGAAAATGACTTTATATTGATGCTATCTAATAAACTTTATTTTGGATTTCGTATAGATGAAAAAGGTTTTATTTTATGTCGAAAAATTCTTGATGAAATTGAAATTATTACATTTGGAGTAATTCCTATATATAGAAGGCAAGGATTAGGAAGAAGATTATTACAATCTGTTATAAATTATGTGAAAACTACTTCAGAAAACAATAAAATATTTCTTGAAGTAGCTGAAGATAACACTCCCGCTCGAAGTTTATATAAATCATTCGGATTTCAACAAATATCCATAAGAAAAGACTACTATAACTCTATTACTAAAATAAAAAATGCAGTAGTTATGCAATTATTAACTTATTGATTCATCGCTATAAAAAACTCATCATTGTTTTTAGTATGTTTTAATTTATCAATTAAAAATTCCATACCATCACTACTTCCCATAGGCATTAATACTCGCCTTAAGATCCACATTTTTGAAAGAATATCTCTATCTACGAGTAATTCTTCTTTACGGGTGCCAGATTTTGTAATATCTATAGCAGGAAATGTTCTTTTATCCGCTAGTTTCCTATCTAAAACTATTTCAGCATTTCCAGTTCCCTTAAACTCTTCAAAAATTACATCATCCATTCTAGAGCCAGTTTCTACTAATGCAGTGCCAATTATAGTTAAAGAACCTCCTTCTTCAATGTTTCTAGCTGCTCCAAAAATACGTTTAGGTCTTTGTAAAGCATTAGCATCTACACCTCCAGTTAAAACTTTTCCAGAAGAAGGGCAAGTAGTATTATAAGCTCTAGCTAAACGAGTAATTGAATCTAAAAGAATTACTACATCTTTTTTATGTTCTACTAATCGTTTTGCTTTTTCAATAGCCATTTCCGCGACTTGAACATGTCTAGTAGGCGCTTCATCAAATGTAGAACTTACTACTTCACCTTTTACAGATCTCCTCATATCCGTAACTTCCTCAGGACGCTCGTCTATTAACAAGACTATAAGATATGTTTCAGGAGAATTAGTAGTTATTGCATGAGCTATGTTTTGTAACATAACAGTTTTTCCTGTTCTAGGCGGAGCGACTATTAATGCACGCTGCCCTTTACCTAAAGGAGATATAAGTTCTATTACTCTAGTTGTAACATCTCCATTGTTATTTATTAATTCTAAAGGTAATTTTTTATCTGGATATAAAGGAGTTAAATCATCGAAATTAACCCTATGCTTTATAAACTCAACAGAGTCACCGTTAACAGTGTTAATTTTTGTCATAGCAAAATATCTTTCACCATCTTTGGGTGCTCTTATTGTCCCTGATAAGGTATCTCCAGTTTTAAGATTGTTTTTTCGTATTTGTGATGGTGAAACATATAAATCGTCAGAACCTGACATATAGTTGGCTTCAGGTGAACGTAAAAAACCGAATCCATCTTGTAAAACTTCTAAAACTCCATCAGCTTCAATTTCTATTTCATTTTCCGCTAATTTTTTTAATATAGTAAATACTAAATCTTGTCTTTTTAATGCGGCTGCATTTTCTAAACCTAAATCATTAGCAAATGAAAGTAACTCCGTTGGAGTTTTTGCTTTTATTTCACATAAACGCATATTATCTCTTTAACCACTTAATTAATCATAAATTTTGGTAAGTAAAACCAATGGTGCCCAGAGCCGGAATCGAACCAGCGACACGAGGATTTTCAGTCCTCTGCTCTACCGACTGAGCTATCTGGGCAGTCTAAGCTATTGTATAAACTAGTTTCTGTATCTTGTCCAGCTTTTTTTTCATTATTTTGTTCATGAATTACATAATCCCCGTTAAACCAATGGGCTAAGTCTATATTTTTACAACGTAAAGAACAAAACGGACTGTATTCTGTATTTTGAAACTCTTTTTTACAAATAACACATTTCATCATAAAAATTGCAATTTTTTTTGAAATAATATACTAGAATTATAAT
Source organism: uncultured Alphaproteobacteria bacterium (assembly GCA_944390765.1). Lineage (GTDB taxonomy): Bacteria > Pseudomonadota > Alphaproteobacteria > UBA3830 > UBA3830 > UBA3830. The sequence continues at coordinate 25,429 of CALXQM010000007.1, forward strand.
ATTATGCAATCCAATCCTATAATAATTTAATAATTCAAAAAGTAAAAACTAAGGCAATTAATGTAATTTGATATTTAATTTTTAATTTGAATATTTAGTGTTATAATATCATTAGTTATTTAAGTTGAGGTGAATATGTTTTGGAAAAACCTTATGTTATTCGGATTAATTATAATTAATAATTGTTATTGTTCTTTTAAAGAAAATTGTAAACATTTTCTTATTGAAGATAAGTATAATTTGAAAAATGATTTTGAAAATGTTCGTGATTATAATCCTATAAATACTAGTACTATGGAAAAAATGAATTTTTGGCAAGGTCGTATATATCGGCAACAGAAGATTTTAACTATGTTGAACTCTCTTTTAAATAAAACACTTGCTACTAATGCAACATGTTTTGAAAGAGGTATATTATCACTGTCATTATTATCGGCATATAAAGGAGCGGGTGGAAATATAAAAGAATATCAAAAATTATATGATTCAGTTGTTAAAATGATGAAAAATAATGAAGATTCTGATATTTCTTTAGAGCAACAGATAGCTTTTTTAGAAAATCTTATTATATTATGTTCTGTTGTTAATAAAGATAGTGTAAAAGATATTTATGGTATTACAAATAATCAAAATATATATCAACAATTATTAATTTCTGAAACTCAGAAGCTTCAAAAAATGTTAGATTCAAAAAAAGAAACATATTCTATGAATGAAAAACAATATGCTTTTAAGATATTGAAATACTCCATTCGTACTATGATAAAACTTGGTATTATTTGTAAGAAATAAGTGAGAAATTAATGAATATTAAGTCAATTATTATTTTTTTGTTTTTTTGTTTTATACAATTACCATATGTAGTCATTTGTTGTGAAGAAGATTCCTCTAGTGGTAGTTTTGCTGTTCAATTTGATGTTTTATCTAGAGGGATTCAGCCTATACAAATGACTGAATTTTTTTCAGATATAAATGAGGAATTTTTATCTAGTCCTGACTTTTTATCTAAACCTATTTTTCATTCTCCCGTTTTTGATAATGATAAATTAAATATTTTTACATTTAATGTTGGACAAGGTAACTATATATTAGCAAGAAATGGCTCTGAAATAATTATAATCGATGCGGGAATGAATAAAGGTATTACAGAGGATACATTTAACCGTATTATTTTGCCGAAGATAGTTTCTGTTGTACAAGGGACGAAGCTTAAATCTATTTTTGTAACACATCCTCATGTGGATCATTATTCACAAATATTGAATTTAATGAATATAATTACTGAAAATGGCGGATCTATAGATGATAATATGCAAATATATCTAGGAGGACCTTATGAAATTTGGCATAGAGGATCTCCTTATAATAATTTTTTGTCTAAATTGGATGAAGACAAATATAATATTTCTTATATTACCCATTTTACTGAGCCAGAAAATGTTAATCAATTTACGATATTTTCTAATGAAGAAATAAAATTTCAATTTATTTTACCTAATAAATGTCCTAGTCCAAAATGGATTAATGACAATTTAATTAATGCAAATGAATTTAGTTTTTTATTAAAAATATCTTATAGAAATCCTTTATGTTCTTTTTTATTTACCGGAGACGCAGAAGGAATTAATATTACAAATATAATAGGTGAAATAGATCAATCTAGATTAGTTCAAGCTTTTCTTGCTCTTCTTCCATCTTCAAAACGAGAAATTCATGAAGATGTTGCTAATTTTTTAATAGAGCAGAATCATGGAAAAGATGAGGATCTACTGTTCAGAATTAATAGAGCTTCACTTAATGGTATAGGAACTGTTTTTATTCCACATCATGGAACAGATACAGCCAATTCACAGAGAGTTGTAGAATATTTGTTAGATCGCCAGTTGCCCCCAGCTTCTTTTATTGTAAACAGCGTAGTGGTTCCCAAAGATAATCTCCCTCATAGAAGCACTTTTGAAATTATTCCAAGAGATATTTTGCATCCTGCACATTATATTGTATATCATAATGGAGATAGTAAAAGAATAAAATTAACAAAAAAGAGATTGTATGTGACTGAAACTGCTCCTGGAGGTGTTTTTTGGCAAATAAGTGATGGTGATAATATTTATCAATATAATGCTTATCGTGAAGATCCGGATGATATAAATACAGATATTGGATTTTTTCCTATAACTGCAATAAAGAATATACCTGGAGATTGTCTATTATATATTGTTAAACGTATACAAGATAATTCTCAAAGATTTGTACCATTAATGAATAGTAAAGCAGAAGACATATTAAGAAATCTAGCTGATGATGAGTGGCGATTGTTTGCTATTTTGAAAATATATGGAGAATCTTTTTTTACAGATAATAGTATTCTTTTACGAATTTTAGGAGAAACATTGGAAGATTATAAAACAAATTTCTGTAGAGAAATAATGGATATTTTTAATATCTTTTTATGGAAAGAAGAACAAGTTGGTGAGTTTGTTGCAGAATTGAGAAATTACATCAAAGGTAATGAATTATATAATTCTTTTATAAAGAGTAGAAAAGATGAAGATCTATTATCTTTAAAGCAAGCAGTGATGAATTTTCTTATTGGGCATTCAAACTTTGAACATTTATTTGGAGGAAGGGGTTTATATGATTATATAATAAATCATATAGTTCGCTTTTCTTCATCATTTAGATTTCAAAAGGAAGATGTAATATTCCCAATGTGTTTGGGTACATATAGGGAAGAGAAAGCATATGAAAAAGAATTGATATTAAGTATAGATAATTAACAAAAATATTTATTATATTAATCTTATTGATAAAAAATAATATTTTTAAAATTATAGTTATGTATAAACAAATATAAAACTCATAGTTGAAATCAATAGTGTTTTTATTGAAAGGTTAGCTATTTAATTGTAAAACGGTATAGTATTTGTTTTATGAGTTTAAGTATATAAGTATATAAATTATGCTGAAAATTATTCTTTAACATGTAAGAGACTAGTTTAATAATATTTAGAATAGTTCTATATAATTATATTTATTTTTCGCTTTTTTAAAAACAACTTCTGTTATATAAAGAAGACTCAAGATTGAGCCTTCTTTCTTTAAGATTATTGCAACAAATCTTTTCCTTCTAAAATTTGATGAGATGAAGTTTTTAATTCTTCTTCGTTATATGGTTCAAACCATCCGTTTAAAAATTTAGATAAAAATTTTTCTGTAAAAGCTATATAAGATTTTATATTTTCTTCTTTATGAAAACCATGTCCTTCATCAGGATATAATACATATGCTACAGGGCGGTTTTTATCTTTTAAAGCCTTCACAATTTGATCTGATTCAGCTTTAACGACTCTTGGGTCATTTTGTCCTTGAAAAACTAATAAAGGACTCTTTATATCATCTTTTTTAAATAATGGAGATATGGATTTTAAATATGGAATATCTTCAGGAGTATCAGGATTTCCTGCTGTTTTATACCAACAGACCATACTAGGCTTCCAATAATCAGGAACAGAGGATAGAAGAGTTATAAAATTAGATGGACCTACAATATCTACTCCGCAACAGAAAAAATCAGGAGTGAATGCTAGTCCAGCTAGAGTAGAATAACCTCCAAAACTTCCTCCCATAATAGCAATTTTATTTTTATCTGCAATTCCATTATCTATAGTCCATTGAATAGCATCTATAATATCATTACGAACAGATTCTAAATTTTTATTAATAGCATTGAAAAATTTTTTACCGAATCCCTCAGAACCTCGATAATTTATTTGAAGGACTGCATAGCCTCTATTGGCAAGTAGTTGTGCGGTTTTATCAAATCCATAATAATCACGAGCCCAAGGTCCTCCATGAATATAAGCAACTAATGGAGTTGCTTTATCATTATTCGAAGTATTTGCTCTAGTTAAATAACAAACAAGATCTAGCCCATCTCTTGACTTAATAACTAAAGGCTCCATTTTTTGAAGATGATATTTATCTAAAGACGGTTGATTAGAAAATAGGTATTTTAAATGCTTTTTTTCATTATTAAAAAGATAATATTTTACTGATTCATTAGATTCTTGCGTTACAACTAACCATTTTGTATCATCTTTATTCCTTGATTGTATATAAAATTCTTTTTGCTTAAATTTATCTTTTAACAGCTTTAATAAATTATTTATTGATTCAGTTAATGCAAAATCCTTTTTTCTTAAATAATTAACTTCAGCTAATTGAGGTTCAAATGTTTTTGGGTCACAACTTGCCAATTTTACATCGGATTCTTCTGATTCAAATAATATTTTTTTCTCCTTTGTTTTTAAATTAAAAGCTATTAGAGAAGCTTTATCTTTTCCCATAGGGTGAGATGCGTATAAAATATCTTTACCTTTTGCTAGATGGTAAGGTACAAATACACCTACATCTTCAAAAGGAACGGTCATAAGTATTTTTCCTGTTTCAGATCTAAGTTCTGTATCTCCATTTGGTAAAGTTTTAAACAAGATTTTTAATTGGAAATTCTCATTGAACATCATGCTTGTGTATGCACTATTTTCAAATATAAGTTCACTAGTACCAGTTAATATATTAATTTTATAAACATCAAACCATTGAGGATTACGTTGATTATTACATATCAAAACCTCTTTAGGGAAATTTTCAGAAGTTTGTATCACAAAAGATTTGGATTTTTGAAAGGGAGTTATATTTTTCTTTTCACCAGTTTTTATATTTAAACATAAAATATGATCATTTTCATCTCCTTGATTATCTTCTGGGAGCAGTATGTTCTCGTTGTCATGGCACCAAATATAGGCATACATATTTCTGGAATTAATAACAGGGAATTTTCTAATTAATTTATTATTGTCCACAGTTTCAATACAGAGTTCTACGCCTTTATTTGAGCGAGAAAAATAAGAAATATATTCCCCGTTTTTACTTAACTTTACGCAGAATCTGTCTGGTTTCGCTAAAAGAATTTCTCTTGGAATTAATGTATTTTTACTGAATTTTCTTACATTATTTGGAATATCAGATGTTGCTATACCTTCATTATTTATACATGTTAAAGCAAGTGCGCAAGTTAATATATATTTATTCATTCCTACTCCTCTTAAAGAATTAATGAACAGTTTATAGGAATAAAATAGTTTAATCTAGTAATAAATTAAAATAATTCGGTTTGTTTGGAATCTTTGTGAACATATAACTTACCATCAAAAAAGTTTATAATAAAATTAGAATAATTTTTAGCCTCTTCTGAGGATGTAATAAGCTTTTTTTTATCTGTTTCAATTAGTGTAAAGCCTTTACGTAATATATTTATATAGGATCCTGATTCTAAATTATTACTAACTAAATTTAATTTGTTTTTATAATCTTTAATTTTATTAAAAAAAGAAAATTCCATTTCTTTAAAGAGTTCTTGAAGATTAACTTTAAAAGTTGGTTTATGAATATCTATTCGTGATAATTCGATTTTCCTTTTATTTATTATATTAAATGCTGAGTTGTATAGCCTATCACTAATATAATCAATCAATTGCATTTTTTCGTTTAATAATGTTCTAATATCTAACAATTTATTAGAGTATAATTTTAATTTTTGTCTTTTAATAATACTGTTAGTAATTATACATATTTGAGAAAATAGACTATCTATCTTGTATTTTATCTGAATTTTTTCTGGAACAGCAAATTCTGCTGCCGCAGTAGGAGTTGGAGCCCTTAAATCGGAAACATAATCTATTAATGTAGTATCCGTTTCATGTCCAACAGCAGAAATTATTGGAATTTTACTATTATAAACGGATCTGATTACGTTTTCTTCATTGAATGGCATTAAATCTTCAAAGCTTCCTCCACCTCTAGCTACAATAATTACGTCTGGGCGATTTATTATTGGCAATTTATTCATCTTATCAATAGCAAATGTAATTTGAGAACTAGATTCAGTTCCTTGAACTAATACTGGCCATAATAATATATTTGATGGGAATCTTTGATTGATTCTGTGTAGAATATCTCTTATAACTGCTCCAGTTGGAGATGTAATAACCCCTATAATGTGTGGAAATTTTGGAATTTTCTTTTTTTTCTCTGCATCAAATAAACCTTCTAATAATAATTTCTTTTTTCTTTCTTCTATAATCTTTAAAAGCTGACCTATTCCAGCTTCTTCAAATTTTTCTATAATAAACTGATATTTAGATTGTAAAGGATATGAACTTACCCTTCCATAACAGGTAATTTTCATTCCATTTTCTAAATTTTTATTATTTTTTTGAAAATTGCCTTTCCAACATATTGCATCTATAACTGCATATTCATCTTTTAATGAGAAATAAACGTGTCCAGAAAAATGAACCTTAACAGCACTTACTTCTGCTGTTAATTTTATATTATCAAAATTGGTTTCAAGACTTCTTTTAATTATAGCGGAAAGTCTGGATACAGTAAATATTTCTTCCATAATAATAAGCTTTTTCTTAGATTTAAGTATATAACATTTTGTTATATAATAATAAACATGTTACAATTAAATAAACTTATAATGGAGAAAATGTGTTTAATTTGTTAAGTGAGAAAATTTCAAGTGTTTTTGAGAGACTAAAAAAAAGAGGTATCCTTAAAGAGTCAGATGTTGATAATGCTTTAAGAGAAATACGTTTAGCTTTGCTAGAAGCTGATGTTTCTTTAGATGTTGCAAGAAAATTTATTTCTGACGTAAAAGAAAAAGCAATAGGTCAAAATATCTTGAAATCGGTTTCTCCAGGGCAGATGGTTACTAAAATTGTTTATGATTATATTGTAGAATTATTAGGGAAGTCTGAGTCTATAGAATTAAATAAACGACCTTACAAAATTATGTTAGTTGGTTTACAAGGGGCTGGAAAAACAACTACTGTAGGAAAGTTAGCAAAGTTTTTTACTAAAAAACATAAGAAAGTTTTAATGTACTCCACTGATATTTACAGACCAGCCGCTATTGAACAATTACACATTCTTTCTCAACAGATTCCAGATTCTATTTTTATGCAGTCAGATAATGATTTAAAATTATTGCCTATAGAAATTGCGAAAAATGCGATGCAAGATGTTAATACAACTAATGCAGATGTTTTGTTATTAGATACTGCTGGTCGCTTACATATAGATGAATTTAAAATGGATGAATTAGTAAATCTTCAAGATATTGTACATCCAGATGAGATAATGTTAGTGGCTAATATTATGACAGGACAAGAGGCATTAAATGTAGCTAAAAGATTTTCAGCGTCTATTAATATTAGTGGTATTGTTTTAACTCAAGTAGATGGGGATGCTAGAGGAGGTGTTGCGCTATCTATGCGTAGTGTGACTAAATGTCCTATACGTTTTCTTTGTACTGGTGAAAAATTAGATGATATTGAATTTTTTGATCCTGAACGAATAGCAAATCGTTTGTTAGGAATGGGTGATATAGTATCACTTGTTGAAAAAGCACAAGAGACTATTTCCCAAGAAGAAGCAATAAATGAGGCAAAAAAATTTCAACAAGGAATTTTTACACTTGATGATTATGTTGTACAAATGAAACGAATGTCTAAGCTTGGAGGTCTTAGAACTATTATAAAAATGTTACCTAAAAGCCAAATGTTAGAAAAAGCAATGACAGAGAATGGAATTTCTGATAATATGATAGTGAAAAATTTGGCTATTATAAATTCTATGACAAAAAAGGAACGAGATAATTACAAGCTGTTAAATGGATCTCGTCGAAAAAGAATAGCAAATGGTTCAGGGACGACCGTACAAGATGTAAATAAATTAATAAAACAATACGAATCTATTTTAAATATGTTTAAACAAATCAAAAATGGAGGGTTAGGAAGAATGTTAGGTATGTTAAGGAGATAATAATGCAAAGAAAGATGAAATTTTTTGGTGACATAGAAAAACTTAGAGGATTAGCATGTTTGCTTGTTTTGTTACAACATATTTATTGGATATGTCCATATAAATTCGTGGTACATATTGTTCCTGATTGGTTGTTCTGCGGAAGTGGGGGAGTGGCCGTATTTTTTGCTATTTCAGGCTTTGTAATCACATTGTCATTATTAGATAAAGTAGAGAGTTTAAATGGTAATTTTTTAGAAAAAATGGTTTTAGCAAAAGATTGGTTAGTTTCTTTTTATAAAAAAAGATTTTTTAGAATATTTCCTGTAGTTTTCTTTGTTATTATAATTACTGGCATTTATTTGTTTTACTGTGAGAATTATACTAATATATGGATATCTTTATCTAAAATACCTTCTGAAATATTTTTTGGTACTTTTAATAATGCAGTAGATATGTTTATGTCTTCTGATAAAATATATGAAAAAGGAATGGGGCCTTTTTGGACACTGGCTGTGGAATCATTATTCTATATAATTTGGCCACTTGTATTAATTATCTGTAGTAATAATAATCAAAGGGCTATTTTTTCTTTAATTATGGCTTTTTTATTTATGTTTGTAATAAATCCTGGATGTCATTATCATTTGGGATATAATTATTATTGGACAACAGATAATTTAGCAGAATTAATATTTGGTGCTTTTTTTGCTTTTCTTTATAGAGAAGGCTTTTCAGTTAAGTGTTCGTTATTTGGCTCTAAAATTGCGCTAATTTTTTCGATAATTATGGTTTGGGTTTATCCTTCTGTAATGTCAAATATGAGAGTATTTTATTATGATGTGGTTACTTCTTGTTCTGCAGTATTTGCGGTAATGTTATGTGTATTTTGCGAAGGATGTTTAAATTTTTCTTTTTTAAATAAGTTCTTAACATATTTGGGGTCGCGTTCATTTTCGTTTTATGCTTGTCAGTTAACATTGGCCAATATTGTAGTATGGTTTACAAATTCTATATACTTTCCTAAAGAATATTTTTCAGATTTTTCTCAGTTTTTGATTTTTATATTACTATTGCCTTTAGTGACGGAATTGATGTATAGATTAATTGAAAGACCTAGTAGATCTATAATAGTTAATTAATGTGTGTAAGGAAGGGTAATGAAAAGATTATTATTAGTTTCTTGTTTAAGTTTTATTTTAGTTGGTTGCGTAAGTAATGAAAATCAAGATGATTTAAATAGAATATTAAGATTGGCGCAAAAGGCTAGAGAGACGGGGAATCCTGAAGCAGCTGTAAATTTTTATAAACAAGCTAGATCTATAGATAATTCTAATCCAAAAATATTTTTGGGTCTTAGTGAAATATATATTGATATGAAATTATTAGATGCAGCTATGGAATATCTTAAAATTGCTGAAAGTAATGGGGCTGATACTAATAGAATATGCTATTTAAGAGGCAAAGTATATCTTTTATCAGATAAAACAGACAAAGCAGAACAAGAATTTAAAAAATCTCAATCAATTGATTGTTTAAATGCATTAGGGACAATTTATGATAATAAAGGAGAACATGAAAAAGCCCAACATTTATACAAAATGGTTATAACAAAGGATCCTAATTATATAGATGCTTATAATAATTTAGGTTTATCATTATTATTATGTGATAGATATAAAGATGCTATTTTTTATTTAGAAAATGCATGCTCATTACCAAATGCAAGTGCTTTGTATAGAGAAAATTTGGCTTTAGCATATGGTATGTATGGAAATATAGTGAAAGCAAAGCAAATATACGCCCAAGATTTTGAAGGTAATGCTTTAGATGAGAAAATTGCACATTTGGAAGATATAATAGCTGCAAAAAATAGTAGAAATAAATAAATTATTCGCTTAATACTTCTTTGACTTTATTAGCTAATTCTTTTAAATTAAAAGGTTTAGATAAAAAGTGGACGTGGTTATTTTGAGTTAGAGAATCTCTGAAATTATTTTCTGTATATCCTGAGATAAAAATAACTTTCATTTTAGGGTTTAAATTTTTTATATGATCCATGAGAGTTGGTCCATCCATTTTAGGCATAACTACATCTGTAATTACAAGATCTATAGTAGAAGCATTTTTCTTTAAGAATTCTAATGCGGATTCTCCATTAGAAGCTTCTATGATACGATATCCTTTTTCTCTTAAGGCTCTTGAACTGAACATTCTAACAGCATCTTCATCTTCAACTAATAGAATTGTTCCAGTGCCTGTAAGATCAGCGTTTCTTTTTTCATTAGATTTTTGTTTTGCTTTTTCATTTTCTAGATCTTGAGCAGAGACCATTGGGAAATATAAGCTAAATTTTGTACCAACATTCAACTCACTTTCAACGGAAACAAATCCTCCTGTTTGATTTACTATTCCATAAACAGTTGAAAGCCCCAATCCTGTACCATGCCCTTTTTCTTTAGTTGAAAAAAATGGATCAAAGATACGATTCAAATTTTTGCTATCAATTCCAATTCCCGTGTCTTCAACTTCAATTAATACATAATGTCCTGGAGGCATTGAAGTTCCCCTTAACAGTTTTGTTTCGTTAGAAACATATGTTTGTGTTTTTATATTCAACGTTCCGCCATTTTTCATAGCGTCACGAGAATTCACAGCTAGATTTATAATTACCTGTTCAAATTGAATTTGATCTACTTTTATATATCCGACATCTCGACTATGTATAACTTTTAAATCAATTTTTGCTCCGAGAAGTCTTTTTAAAAGTGCAGATAATTCACTTAACATATCCGTAACACTAAGAACTTTAGGTTGTAATGTTTGTTGTCTAGAGAAAGCTAATAATTGCTTTACTAAATTAGAAGCACGATTTGCATTTTGTTTTATTTGCATAATATCGTTAAATGACTGGTCAGAAGGTAAACATTTTTCTAGCAATAAATCACAGTATCCAATCATAGCAGTGAGTAGATTATTAAAATCATGAGCAATTCCTCCAGCAAGCTGACCAACAGCTTGCATTTTTTGAGATTGAACGAATTGTTGTTGTAAATCCTTTTGCTTTGTTACATCGATTAAATACATCACTAAACTATTTTTGCTATTTTTTGTCTCTTCTAATTTGGAAACATAAAGCATTACTGTTTTTTCATTATGATTTTTAATATGAATTTCAAAAGGAATAACAGATTTGTATACGGCTTGTAATAATTGGTATAATTTGTCTCTAACATTTTCTTTTTCTTCATCATTAATATAATCAAGAAATGAGCTTTCATCTACATTATTTTGTCCGATTAATTTACGAAAAGTTTTATTACTAGCACTTATTATTTCCGCTCCATCTGTAATGACAATACCCACAGGCGCATCTTCGAATATATGTTCAAAATAAAGTTTTGTCTTACCTAATGCTTGCACAAGATCATTACTTTGTTGTAGTTCCCTGGTTACTGAAAATACTCTTAAATTATTATCATTTTGAAATATTTGGCTAATAATTACTTCTATATTATTATGAACTTCTGATTTTATCACTACTTTTGATGGCAATTCTGAAATAATCTTCTCTTTGTTTGGTAGAGGATCGCTTTTTTCTTTATCTATATATTCAAAAATACTATGATTTTTTATATTCGATATATCTATTCCTAAGATATAAGAAAATGTTTTGTTACAAAAAACAATTTTATCTAATTCATTTAGACAAATATATCCAACATTAGATTTATTAAGAATATCTAATAGAAAAGGACTACTTGTTTCTAATGATTCTATTTTATTTAAGGAAGGTGTTAAATCAATTATTGTCCAAGAAGAATATCCAGGATGATCAGGAACTGGAGAAACAGCAATTCGCCATAAAGCACTTTTATCTGTATGAAAATTCATAGGAATATCAATATGTGTCTGCTTCATATTTTCAATAGCTCGGTTTAAATCATGAATAGCCTGAATTATATTCGGATATTTATCAAAACATGAAACTAAGTCATTAATTGTTTTTATGTGCAGTCCTGGAAATAAATTTTGCGCAATGCGATTTATAAATATACATCTACCATTACTAGAAAAAATGAAAAATGCAAAACATGATGAATCGAATCCACCAGCAATTATATTTCTCTGAAAACTGATAAGGCTATTTTTTGCATTTAATTTTTTTATTTCTGTTGAAAACGATAAGCATATAATACAAATTATAACTAAAGTAATTATAGAAAAATAATTACTTTCAATAATTGCAAAAATAAAAGCAAAAAAACTAAAAAATGCTAGTAATATCAACCATATAAGTTGCTGCAATGATAAATGTTTTTTATTTAAAAATTGATTAATATCTATAAAAAAATTCATGAAATTTTTCTCTTATACATTGAAAAGATAAACGATAATATCAGTATTGTTATAATAATTAGAGATGAAGTAATTGCACTAATGCTTATAAAATTGGAAAATGTCATTTTAAATCCTATAAAACAAAGAATAAGACTTATTCCGTATTTTATATATTCTATTTTTTGTATTACAGGTGCTAGAAAGCCATAAAGTGAACGTAATCCTATAATTGCAAAAGCATTTGATGTATAGGCAATCATTAAATCAGAGGTTACTGAAAATACTGCTGGAATTGAATCAAAGGCGAAAATTATGTCACTTGTTTCTATTGTAATTAAAGCAATAACTAAAATAGTAGGTTTTAACTTTTTGTTATCTCTTATAAAAAAATTTCCTTTATGATTTTTATAAAATTCAATATCTAGTTTTTCCATAATTTTGTTATAAAATGGTTTTGAATTTTTTTGATTTTCAATAAGACTTTGAATTCCAGTATATATGAGTAAAATTCCAAATAATATAATCATAAAATGAAATGATTCTATCAAATTTCCTACAACAAATATCATCAAAAATCTTAAAATAAGGGCACTCCAAATGCCGATAAATAATATTTTGTGTTGGTATTTGGGTTTTATATTAAATTTAGAAAATATTAAAAAAAATACAAATATATTATCAATACTTAAAGATTTTTCTATAAAATAAGCTCCTAAATATTCTATCATAAGTTCAAAATTTTTAATTTTATAAATATATAATGAAAAAGCTAATCCTAATATTATCCATCCAATAGTAAGTATTAAACTTGCTTTGATTGAATTATTTTTGGATACAATTAAATAATCTATAATTAATAAAAATATGATAAAACAATTGAACAAAATAAAATTCAATATAAACATCCTCTATTTTAGATAATTATAAAGAATTATTTATAATAATTTCAATATATTTTTTCTATTACAAAATTAGGAAGATTTTAATCTATTGTCATTTGAAAAAATTTCAGTTTAACTTCGTTTGCTCTTTTTGTTTTGAAATATACATAGAACGATCTGCGACAGATATAGCTTCTCTTAGACTCATACCATATTGATTAATATAACATATTCCTATACTTATACTACAATGAATTCCATTAAATAAACTATTAGATATTTTTTCTTTTAATCTTGTTATTATTAGCTCTGTTTCCGGTTTAGATACATTGTGCATGAAAACAACAAATTCGTCTCCTCCATAGCGTGCTACGATATCTATAGGTCTTATGCAAGATTTTAAACATTTTGCAATTTCTCGAAGAACCTTATCAGCAAAAGTGTGTCCATATTCATCATTAATAGTTTTAAATTTATCTAAGTCAATCATTAATACAGCGGAATTTTGTATTGCAGACTCTCTGTGACTTATATAATCCTCTAAAAAGCAGCGATTGTATACTTCTGTTAGTGTATCTACTGTAGAGAGATAAATATTTCTCATTACACTTTTCTGAAAATTATCTAATAATTTTTTGTATTTTATATGTGCATTTAATTTACATGAAATTATAGTCGGATTTTCTATTTCATTAATAATTTCTGTAATTCCTATTTCTTTTTTTAATATAGAAACGGCTAAATTTTTTGTTTTATTTGTGTGGATGATTAATAATGGAATATTTGTGTTACTTAGCCGAATTTTTGCACAGAGTCGACATAAGTTTTTTGTATTGATATCTATAAGGACTAAATCAAAAGAGTTTAAATTTTTTATTTCTAGATTTGTGTCAGATAAAGTAATATTTAAATTTTTCAAAAAACTATTATTAAATATTTTATGATTATTTTTTGAAATTATTAGAATATTTTGATTATCCTTTCTATCAGGATATCCTTTTATTGCAAATGGATCAAGAATTTTATTTTTTACATTAAGTAATGGGGTAATTCTTATTAATAAATTCTTATAATTTATATTTGATGGAATAATATCATCTATGTCATAGTTAGTCCATTTAAAAATATCTGTTTGTTTAGAACTATTTATAATAGCAATCAACGGTACAATTCCAGTGACGGTTTTTAGAATTGATAAGAAATCAGAAAAATAACAATAACTTGGATTGTTTATTGAAAGAAAAATTAAGTCTATATGTTCATTGCCAATGATTCTAAGAGCAGTTTCAAATGATTCTGCTATCATTATAGGGCAAAAATTATTTTTAAAATTTTCAATGATATTACTTAAATCTAAGCCATTCTCATTGATAATTAATACATTGGCTATCAACACCTTCTCCTTCGACACAATTATCTACGAGATCTAAAAATTTATCAATAGAAAAAGGCTTTGTTAAAAACTTATCTAATATTTTTGCAATATTTTCTTTTTTTTCTCTAGGATAAATAGATAATCCAATAATTGGAAGATAATATTCTTTCTCTTCTTGAATTTTTTTTATGAATTTTATAATAAATTTTTCTTCAGTAATTTCAGTATTTAATATCATTAGATCTTGGCGTTTTTCTTTTACTTTTAAAAGAGCATCCATAACTGATTTTGCAATATACACATCAAACCCATTTGCTTCTAGTACATCTTGATATAAACGACACTGAACAGGATTTTGTTCTATCAATACCGCATTCCTTTTAAATAAGCTAGCTTGCACGACTAAACCCTTTAATATCCAATAAGATGAATGATATTTAGAAATAGTTAACAAAAAGTTACTATTATTATTAATAAATGATATAAATAATTTAAATTTATATTTTGATAGTTATAATTTTAAGATATAATGCTCTGATTTTGTTAAGATTGAGGATTTTATGAGAGAAGAAGATGAACAAAAGCGTAATATGATAATATTTTTTGCTATTACTATGCTTATTATGATAGGATATCCATATATTTTCAGAGACAATGAAAATACATCAATTCTTCAACAAAATGTAGTTCAAACACAAATAGATCCTAATCTTGTAGTATTGGAGGAAAGCCAAGAAGAGAATAATAAAGTAGAAACTATTACTATTGATTCAAATAGATTATCTGGTCATATATCAACACAAGGTGCTTTATTTAATGATATTATTTTAAAAGATTATAAAACAGAATATAATAGTAATGAAAATGTATCCGTTTTTGATAAGTCAGGATATTATGTTTCCACCTCTTGGATTTGTAGTGATAGTTCTATTCGTATGCCTAATAAAAACTCTCATTGGAAAAGTAGTGGAACAAAATTAACAACAAAAATTCCAATAATTTTGACATGGGATAATAAACAAGGATTATTGTTTACAAAAATTATTAAAGTGGATGAAAATTTTGTATTTACTATTACAGATACAGTAAAAAATTATGGAACTAATACAATAAAATTATCCAATAGTGTAGAAATTTTTAGACAAATAGATAATAAACAACAAGAATCTGTAGGATTTTATAGTGGTCCTATAGGGTATTTTGATAAAAAATTAAATGAAATTGAATATGAAGATATAGAAAAAAAAGGAAGTATTGAATATTCTTCAAAAGGAGGTTGGTTCGGTATCTCCGATAAATATTGGCTAGTATCCTTTATTCCGGAGCAAAATTCATCATATAAAGTTTCATATAAATACGTTCCATCAAATAATAATAAGGCTTATTTAATTAAAAATCTATATTCTGATGTTAGTTTAGAACCATCTGTAGAATTTTCTAAAACTCAGCACTTATTTATAGGAGCAAAGGAAATTCAGACATTAGATATGTATGAAAAAAAATTAAATATTCCTCATTTTGATTTAGTTATTGATTTTGGACGATTATATATTTTGACAAAGCCATTATTATACTCAGTTTCTTATATGAAGAATCTTGTTGGAAATATGGGATTAGGCATTTTGTTGATTACCTTATTACTTAAATTAATTTTACTTCCTCTTGCTAATAGATCTTATCGGTCGATGAATAGAATGAAAGACATTCAACCAAAAATTCAAGAGTTACAAAAGAGATATGCTAATGATCAAGCAAGACTAGGTCAGGCGGTTTCAGAATTGTATAGAAAGGAAAAACTAAATCCTATTGGTGGGTGTTTACCGATGTTTTTACAATGGCCTATATTATTTGCTTTATATAAGGTTTTATATATTTCAATTGAAATGCGACAAGCGCCATTTTTCGGATGGATACATGACTTATCTATAGCGGATCCTTGGTATATTTTAAATTTAGGAGGATTAATTCCTGTATCTTTGCCCGGATTTTTACAAATAGGTATTTGGCCTTTATTAATGGGATTATCTATGTGGATTCAGCAAAAAATGGGACCAGCTCCAGCAGATCCGGCACAGGGAAAGATAATGATAATTATGCCTATTATGTTTACATTTATGTTTGCTCAGTTACCATCCGGATTGGTGATTTATTGGACATTTAGCAACTTGTTAGCTATATTACAACAGTATGTTATTAAAAAATTAGATTGTACAAATAATTCTAAAGCTATAAAAACAGAGGTTAACTGATTGAGTGCTTTATTAAACAAAAGTATATGGAAATCAGAATGTAAATTTGTAATAAGTGCTACATCATTTAATCAGATTCCTAACAATTTACATGTACCTGAAGTTGCTTTTGTAGGACGCTCAAATGTTGGGAAATCCTCTTTAATTAATGCGCTAGTTGGTAAGACTTGTGCTAGAGTTTCTAGGCAACCTGGGCGCACTCAACAAATTAATTTTTTTTCTTTAAATAATAAAATAATGTTAGTAGATTTACCTGGTTATGGATATGCAGCGGTATCGAAAAAAACAAGAGAATTATGGGATAGAATAATATTAGATTATTTAAAATTCAGTCCTAATATAAAAAGAATTTTTTTATTAATAGATTCTCGAAGGGAAATTAAAACTTTCGATATGGATGTAGCAAATTTATTGGATAAACTAGGTTTGGTTTATCAAATTGTTTTAACAAAAATAGATAAAATATCAAATTTAGATGAAATAATATCATTAAAAAAAGATTTTATTATTTCTCATAGTGCCGCATATCCGAGATTAATATGTACTAGTTCTAATAAAAATATAGGTTTAAATGACTTGCGTTCAGAAATAGAACTTTTAATAAAATAGCGCTTAACCAGTGCATTCAAGGTAACTATTTTTAATTTTTTTTCACATGATGATAAATATATGCAATTTTCACTGCCAATGTCATTATATAAAAACAGTATGTTCATCAGTAATAACAAGAAAATTTGTAATCTATTATTATTTTTGAAATAATGTGATATTCAATAGAAAATATGAATCATTTATTAATTACTTTTTTGTAAGTAATTTTTTACAAATGCAGTAGTTATATGTTTTTTTTGTTGAAGTGATAATTTATCCAATATTTTTAACAAATTAGAAATTATAGGGACTTGCCTTTCTGAAGTTGATAATATGTACTGAATAGTGTCATCAGAAATAATTACGCCATAATCTTGTGCTAATTTTTTTGTGATTTTAAATAACAATTCATCTTCTGGATTTTTTATATTTATAACAGGAAGAGACAAAAGCCTCGAGTTCAAATCTTTTAAGGAAATTTTCCAGAGATAGGGGGGGAGTCTATCAATTATTATGAAATAACGATTTTTTTCTTTTGCGATATTATAAAAATTAAATAACCAATCTTGATATTTTAAAAAATTTTCAAAATTATCTAAAATGAAATTGCAATTATTTTTAAACATGTCTCTAGCATCATGATTAATGCTTTCTTGTAAAATATATACAGCATTTGCTGATTGTGCCCATAATGCTGCTAAGTGCGATTTCCCAACGCCACTATTACCGATAATAATTACTCCATTTGTTGTCCAATTAGGCCATTTCATTAGATAAGAAAATGCTTCTCTGTTCTCTTTACTTTCAATAAAATCACGCCAATCTAAATTTTCTATTTTAGGAAAATCAAATATCTCTTGAATACTCATTGTTTATAAGCCTGACTTGCATGAAATTTAATAATATATAAATTAATTAAACTGCGACAGATTGCCACAACAGGAATTGCTATTAAAACACCGATAACGCCCAATGTTTGATATCCTGCATAAAATGAAAATAAAATCCAAATTGGGTGTAACCCTGTTCTTTTCCCTACAAATTTTGGTGATAAAAAATATCCTTCAATTAATTGCCCTAAAAAATATGACGCTATAATTATATAGAATTTAACCATTGTTAAATAAGGAATAGAGACAAATATTACGATAAATCCTGATAAAATTGCTCCAATAAATGGAATAAACGAAAATAGTCCTGATAATATTCCAAGAAATACTGGATGATGTAAATTTACAATTAATAGTATAGATGCATAATATGTAGATAAAATTGCCACAACATAAAATTGAGCATGAAAGAATCTAAATAGTGATTTTCTGATTATACTAAATGATTCATTTACTAAATGATGTTGCCTTAATGGTATAAAATCATAAATTTTTGAGGAAATACTTTCCCAATCTCTAGCAAAATAAAAAAATGATATGGGCATGATAATAAAGAATGAGAAAAATTCTACTATAGTATTTTTTTGTGACATTAAACGACCCAGTATAGATGCTGTAATATAAATCTTTTGATCTAAATATTTTTGTATTTCCATTTTTATACTTTCAATTTCATTGTGATAAGATATTGCATTGTCATATTCAAACATCTGATTTATAAAAGTCGCAAAATTATCACAATAAGCAGGCAGATGATTTGCTAGATGCAAAATATAATGCTTTAATCTAGGAATCAATTCAAATCCTGCCATAATGAAAATTGATACAGAACATAAAGCTAGCACTAAACAGATAAAGCTTCTATTTATTTTTTTAGATAAGAAATCTATGATTGGTACAAAAATATAAGCTAAAATAAATCCTGCTACAAATGGAAAACATATTGATGAAAATATATAGAAAAACAAATAAAATGATAATAAAATTATTCCAAGAAATAATGTTTTATTATTTATCCAACTCATTTTTTAACCATTTATATTTTAATATATAATCTATTCCCGAATAAATAGTAGATGTACAAACAACTAACATAAATATATCCAATGATATATTTATTGAAAAAGATTTGCAAATGAGAACAAATATTATAAAAATCATTTGTATGGTTGTATTAATCTTACTAGATATTAAAGGTGAAAATTTTAAATTTACCCTTTTAAATAAACATAATATTACAGCAAATAATATTAATATATCTCTTCCAATAACTATAATTGTTATATATAATGGAATTATATTCAATAAATAAAATAATAAGTAAGATGATAACATTGTAAATTTATCTGCTAGAGGATCTAACATGGCTCCAAATTTAGAACATACATTCCATTTTTTTGCTAAATATCCATCAAAGAAATCAGATAATGCGACTAAAGAGAAATATATTAAAGATAATAAAAATTTTCCATTTATAAACGCTAATAAAAAAAATACGGTTAATAATATTCTTAATGAAGTAATAATATTAGGAATATATTTAATCATTAATTTCAGCAAATTTAATGTAATTATTTTTTAAAATATCTTTTTGTTGTTTTGAAATTTGTAAAATCATTCTTCGAGCAGAAAATCTTTTAATACTAACATTTTGGAATAAATTAAAATGATTTAAAAAATCTTTAGTATAGACAACTAATGAATTATTCATAATTACAGACATTTCATCTTCATCTGAATTTATGCCATAAGACTTAAATAGATGTTTTAACTTTTCTTTTGAAAATCGAAAGGAAAATTCTGCCATATATATTTTTTCTGTAAATTTTTCTTCTTCAATTGAATAGTCGTATATACATTCCTGAATTTGATTTAACGATATTTTATCTTTTACATAATTTACTTCTGGATATTGAACAATAATCAACTTAGAGAAAGCTAAATTTTGAGCATTCGATAGGGCTTTTTGTTTCGCTATCAGTGAATTTTTATCAGAAATTTTAACTGTTATCTCATTTATGTTAATAAATTTAGAACTACAGAAACTATTTAAAGAAAAAATAACAAATAGCGAAAACAAAAAATATTTCATACTACTAATCTATTATATCTGTTTCACTAAAGAAAAATCTTATTTCCATTTCTGCACTCTCAGGACTATCAGAGCCATGAACTGCATTATGTTCAATACTTTCGCCAAAATCTCTACGAATTGTTCCGATTTCCGCATTTGCAGGATTTGTTGCCCCCATGATTTCTCTATTTTTTAAAACTGCATTATCTCCTGCTAGAACTTGTATAACGACAGGACCTGAAGACATATAATCACACAAACTATCAAAAAAAGCACGTTCTTTATGAACATCATAAAATTTTTTTGCTTGCTCTTTTGTTAACTGAATACGTTTCATAGCGATGATACGTAACCCTGCCTGTTCGAATCTTGAATTAATGCTTCCAATAAGATTTCTTGCAACAGCATCGGGTTTTATAATAGAAAGAGTTCTCTGTATAGACATTTTTTCCTCTAATTTACTTTTTCCCAACCTTTTTCAGATTGTCTCCAATAGTTTACATTTACTTTTTTATTTTTCAAGTCATTAAACAGTATATTAGCATTTTCTTCTTGCTCTTTATCTTCGAATACAAAAATGATTTTTTCAAATTCAGTATGCCAAGCTAAATAATCAAAACTATCTACCATAATTATATTTTCAGATGAATTCGGATTATTTATTTCATTTGTAAAGTATATAGGTTGTTTTTCTAAAAATCCTAAACTTTTATCTCCATGAGGAATAAATGCATCTTTGGAAAATGTCCATAAAGTTTTATCAAATAATTTTACTCTATCTTCTATTGGGCTATAAAATATACAATGTTTACCATTATTATAGATTTTTTCTAACAACTTAATAATAACGGGAAATAAATTTTCATCAAATACATGATAAAAATTTAATTCCATGACTAATAACCTATTTATTTACATAATTCTTTTTTAAGAAGTCATACAACAAATGAACCCCAAAACCGGTTGCTCCTTTAGAACAAATAAACAAATCATCTTTAGATGTTTCTACTCCTGCGATGTCTATATGTGCCCATTTTTTCCCATTTACAAAGCGTTGTAAGAATTGAGCAGCTGTTGTTCCTCCAGCTCGAGTTCCAGGTTTACTTAAATTTATCATATCGGCAACTTCTGAATTTATAGATTTATCAAAATGCTCTGATAATGGCATTCTCCAAACTTTTTCTCCTGTTTCATTGGCAGATACTGTAATTTGTGCTGCTAGTTCATCAGAATTAGAAAATAATCCTGCAAATTCATGCCCCAGTGCAACAACTATTGCTCCTGTAAGTGTTGCTAAATCAACAATTGCAACCGGATTATATTTATCTTGAACATACCAAAGAGCATCTGCAAGTATTAAACGCCCTTCAGCATCTGTACTCATAATTTCAATTGTTTGTCCAGACATGGATTTTACTATATCTCCTGGTCTTTGGGCGCTTCCAGAAGGCATATTTTCCACTAAAGCCATGACTCCGACTATATTAACTGGAATTTTATTTAGAGCAACGGATTTTATCAAGCCAAGAACAGTACCCGAGCCAGCCATATCATAACGCATTTCATGCATTCCATCATCTGGTTTTATACTTATCCCTCCACTGTCAAAAGTAACACCTTTCCCAACAAAAGCTACAGGCTTTTTATCTTTATCAGATGAACCATTCCAATGTAGAACAACTAATCTAGGTTTTTTTTCGCTGCCTCTCGCAACTCCCAATAAAGCTTCCATGCCCAATTTACTCATATCATCTTCTTGTAAAATTTGAACCTCTACACCAAGAGGTTTTAATTCTGTTTCGGCTATTTTGGCTAAACTTTCAGGATATATAACATTACCGGGTTCAGATACAACACTTCTTGTTAAGAAAATTCCATCAGCTAATTGAGAAAGCTCTTTAAATTTACTAGTTAATAAATTTGAATTTTCTGTTACAAAAATAGCTTTTTGTAATTTGATTTTATTTTTTTCTTTTGTTTTATATTTATCGAAACGCCAAGATCTTAATTTCAAACCAAAAGCTATTAATGTTAAAAAATCATCTGACGATTCGTTGACATCTTCTTTGGAAATTAATATTGATATTTGTTTGTCTAATTCTGAAGCAGCACAAAAAATTGATGCACCAAGTTTCTCAAATTCTATTTTTGAGAATTTTTTAGATTTATCTCCAAGTCCGACTAAAATTATATGATTAAATGAATCGTTATATGAAACAAAAGAGGAAATATTTCCAAAATCACCTTTAAAATCTTTTTTTCGAACATTTTTTAGTATTATATTACTAGCCTCTTCATTTAGAGATAGTGCACTAGATGAAAGTGTTCCATCGGAATAAACACCTACTACAACAGAGGAATTCTCAATGGTGCATTGTAAAAATTCTATATTTTCTATAACCATAAATGCCTTCCTATATAATTAATATAAGTAAATCTACTAAATATAAGTTAAAAATACAAGTAAAGCTTAAATACTCAGAAGTAATAGTAATCTTTTCAAAAATTGAGCATTAGATAATAATAAAAATAACACTAAATTAAATGACAATTTAGAATTATGAAAAAGTAGAATTTATTTAAAAACAGCTTTTATATGAACTTTTATATAAAAAATTAAAATAAAGCACTTTAATTACCCTATTTATTTAAAAATTATTTAACACAGCCAATAAAGATGAGAATTATTTCTATCTTTAGTTTTAAAGTTCAATATTTAAATATTCCATTAAAATATACTAGTTTATTAAAAAAATTATGATTTTAATCTACTATAATCCATATATTATAGCTAATAAACGTTTATAGTTTGTTTTAAAATCTATTAACTATTGGCACAAATATAACTATACATCAACCGTTTATTGAAAATGATAAAATATTAATCATATAAAATATAAGAAGCGAGATAAAACTCGCTTCTAACAATAAGATTGTCTATTTTGTAGTAGATTGTTGGGAATTTGAAATTGATCCAATCGACAATGGTATTGGCTTGCCAGATTCTGAAAAGTTCTCAACTTTAAACTGCTTAGATAATCTCATAACCATATTATCCATTTCTTCTCTCATTATCATTTGCTGAAGCATTGGTTTTGCTTCTTCAAACACTAACGGTTTCATTGCTCTTTTGTCATCTAATCTAAATATGACAAATTTATCATTTAATTTTGCAAAATCTTTTGCAACCTTTCCTTTAGCTGTTGGAATTTGCTTTTGAACATCTTCAGGAAAAACATTTAATGGTAGATATCTATCTATACTTTCAGAGCCATTACCTTTATCTTTTTGTAGTTTTTCAAAATTTGTTCCTTTTGATAATGCATCAAGCGTTTCTTTAGCTTCTTTCTCAGTATTTAGCATAATATAAGAAACCTTAACTTCATCTCCTGCTTTAAAATTAACCAAGTATTTCTGATATCTAGCTTTCAACGTTGCTTCACTCTGTGTTTTAGGCATAATCTCTTTTGCAACAAACATTTCAAATAGTAGTCTTTCTTTTACTTTTTCTAACTGATCTAAATATTCTTTAGTTTTATCCATTCCTGCTTTTTTGGCTTGTTCTTGTACCAAATATGAAATCATTGCCTGTGTTTTTAACAATTCAAATAATTTGTCTGCAGACATACCCTGAACAAGCTGTACAGGAACTGTTTTCATCATAGCCAATATGTCGCTACGCTTAAATATTTTTTTATTATTAATTTTTAATACAATAGGATCACCAACTATTTTTTCTTTTTCTGGCGTGGCTTGTTTTTCAGTTTGATTTGAATTATCAGCAGTTATTTCTTCTTTATCTTTTGTGTTTGGAGTTATATTATTTTGACTCTCATTTTCTACTTTATTTTCAGATGTTTTTTGTTCATCATTACTTATTTGAGGACGCTCATCTATTTGCTGAGCATCTTTGTCTTTTGTAAACATATCCTTTACAGCACGGCTATAACTCAAATCAAAGTACAAACACGTTAGGACAGCCATCGCACATCCAATTTTAAATTTCATCAATAACTCCTTAATTTTATCTTTACTTTGATATAGTAGTATATCAGAAATATTACAACAAAAAAACCAAATTTTCTTACATTATTAATATAATTATTTGGAATTTTTATAAATTGATATTATCTCTGTTTTTTTAATAATTTATATTATATAATTCAGCATTTTGAAATTAATTTTATGAAAAAACTGATTAAAAATATAGAAAGTATGATTTTAAATAAAAAGCTATCTAATCAACAAATAGCTTTCTTTTTATTATTTATGAATATTGTTACTTCATCAGCTGTTAGCATATATATTCCATGTATGCGCCAAATGGCCACAGATCTTAATGCTACAAGTAATCTAATGCAAATGACTATAGTATCTCACCTAATAGGAGAATTTGTTGGTCGTGTATTTTTTGGTCCATTTGTTGGTATAAAAAGAACAAACAGTATAATAATTCCGTCTTTATTGCTATCTATATTAGGACACTTAGGTTGTTTTCTTGCAAAAAATCTGTACTTTTTTATTGGATCAAGGTTTTTACAAGCTTTAGGTGCAAGCATCATTTATATAGTCTCACTAAATATTATTAATGAATTGTTTTCTGAAAAAGAAAAAGCCAGTGTAATTGGAATATTAGAATTATACCAACCAATTGCATGGATATTATCTCCATTTGTAGGCGCAATTTTATCTGAAATTGGACATTGGCGATTATCTTTTTTGGTATTAATGATTGCTCAAATTATAGGTTTATTGTTTTTTTTAATTTGTCCACATAAAACACAAAAAATCAAAAACAAACATTTTTCTATCTCAAAATTATTTCACGACTATGGATTAGTCCTTAGAGATTTATATTTTATAATTTATGCATTGATTCCTGGGCTATTTGCCGGCGGATATATGATTTTTTCTACGAACTGTCCTTTTATATGTGCTAAGTTAATAGGAAATAATTCAGCAAATATAGCTATATTTTCAACTATTCCACTTTTATTTTATGTGATTTCAACATTCATCTATAGAATAGTTGTGAAAAAATCAGGTATAAAATTATCTAAATGGATTGGTACTAGTATTTATATATTTTTTGGATTATATATTTCTTATCTTATTTATTATCAACCTCAGTGGAATGCTGAACATTTATTATATTTAATGTGTATTCAATGTATGGGAAGTGCATTTCTTGTTCCTGTATCGATTCTAAAAGCATTACAGTCTATTTCTTGTACATCAAGCGTAGGGGCTTCTACTGTTGTTATATTTAGAAATATAGTCATGTCATTATGTATTTCATTAAGTTCAAAATTTGTAGGAAGTATTACTACTATTATGGCTTGTGTATTTATGACAGTAGCTACAGTACTATTTTTGATTACTACAAGAAAAATAATTAAAATTAGAAAGAAGAAAAAATCACTAAAAAATAAAAATTAAATCGTGTTAAGTTTATTTCATAATGTAAAAAATAGAAAAATAAATTATATAAATCTATATAAGAGAATTAAAAATTTAAGTTTGAATAATAAAGATAATTATCAGATATAAATCATAGAATAAACATTAAAGAAATTTATGCAAATTTGATATTTATCGCGGACCGAAGTATAGCACCTATTATTGCACAATTTAATAAATTTTAGAATATGTGCCATCTCTTGTCATAATTATTATTAAAATTACATTGTTAAGACGATTCCACTTTCTGGCTTCCAATATAAGAAAACTTTATCATCCCATTGTATGGGACGTTCTGAAAATCTTACTAAATTTGCAGTGGTTGCTAAGACAATTGCTCCAGATTTTAATTTTACGTAGTATATAGAAACATCCCCTAAATAAGCTATATCTTGTACTATACCACTGGTCCAATTATATTCCCCAGAAGGTTCTTCTGTTGTAAGCATAATTTTTTCTGGTCGTATCGCAACATTAGTTTGAGCTCCAACTGGAGCTGAAGCAGAATGTGTGACATACAGGTTTTTTTCTAGCATTGTTGATTTTACTATTACGTGATCAGAATGCTCTTCAATTATTAGTCCTTCAAATAAATTTACTGAACCTATAAAATCTGCAACATATTTAGAATTTGGGTATTCATATACTTCAGTAGGGCTTCCAACTTGGAGAATACGTCCAGCACTCATTACACCTATCCGAGTTGACATCGTCATTGCTTCTTCTTGATCATGAGATACCATAATAAATGTAATTCCTACTTTCTCTTGAATATTTACTAATTCTAACTGTGTTTTTTCTCTAAGTTTTTTATCTAATGCTGCCAAAGGTTCATCTAGTAAAACTAATTTAGGCTGTTTTACCAAACTTCGTGCTAGCGCTATCCTTTGTCGTTCTCCTCCAGACAATTGATGAGGTTTTCTATGTTCATAACCACTCATTTGTACTAATTTTAAGTATGCATTAACCCTTTCTCTAATTTCATTTTTATTCATACCTTCTTGAATTAATCCAAATGCCACATTTTGTTCTACTGTCATATGAGGAAAAAGGGCATATGATTGGAAAACCATACTGACAGGTCTTTTATAGGCGGGGGTGTTTGTCATATCCATTCCATCTATAAAAATTTTCCCGGAAGTTGGAGATTCAAATCCTGCTAACATTCTTAGTAAAGTAGTTTTACCACATCCTGAATGTCCAAGTAGTGAAAACAATTCACCTTTATAAATAGATAATGAGACATCATTAACAGTTGTCTTTTCTCCAAATTTTTTTGTTAAATTTTTAATATACACATAGGGTTTAACCTTTGGATCTTGCCATGGTTCAGAATTATTTAATCTTTTAGCTTGATTTGGCTGGACTACCATTATTCACTCATTAATAATCATTCTGATGATAACATTTGAATCAGAAAACTTCTATAAATATTTTTAATTATTTATTCTCAAAATTTTGAATGTAGAATGGCTTATTTCTTTTGTTTTTAAAATTGTATACATTGATAGATTTTCTTTATTTTTTTTGTCTTCTTCTGTGACAATTATTGAAGAGCTATTTAACCATCCATTTAATCTTAAGTGTTCAATAGTACGATATATCGAAACTTTTCCATAAGGAGGATCAAGAAATAATATGTCACAGATTTGTGATTTGTATTTATTAGAATTTTTAATGTTTTGAATATCTGTCTTCATGATACAACAAGAATTTTCTGCATCAATGTGTTTTATATTTTTATGTATAACTTTAATAGCGTTTTTATCAATATCTGCAAAATATACAAAGTCTGCTCCTCTAGATAGCGCTTCTATCCCAAATGAACCAGAACCAGCAAAACAATCAAATATGATTTTGTTTTCAAAAAAATTTTTAGTATTAGATGAAAATGATTCTAATATATCAAATATAATTTGTTTAGATCTGGATAATGTAGGTCGTGCTGAATCTGGAGTGATTATTTTGGCTCCTTTATATTTTCCTGCTATTATTTTAATTGTCATATTTTAAATGTTTTTTGTTTAATAATATTTCTTTTTAGTGTTTAAATATAGATTTAACAATTTGTTTTTATCTTATTTATTAATAAAATCGCAATTAATGCTTTTATAGACTCAGTAATAATAAAAGGATTAACTCCCAAAATATAAGCTGCTTTAAATCCGACAAAATTACTTAATTGTAAATATCCAAACACAAAAATAACTATCAAACTTAGTACTGTTCCTATTGAAATATTCAAGATTTTATTTGATTTATCAAAAAAAATTCCCGCTATATATACTGCAGGTAAAAATCCGAACAAATATCCACCTGTCGGACTAAGTAAAACTTGGATACCCGAAGTAAGGTTTGCAAACACAGGTATTCCAATACATCCTTCAAATAAATATGTTAAAACAGAATATATTCCTAACTTGCTTCCCAAAATTGCGGTAATTATTAATATTGATAGTGTTTGAAAAGTAAATGGAACAGGTTCTAATGGAATAGATAATTGGGAAGCAATTGCAATAAAAATTGAAGCAGACAGTATGGATAATATTTTTTTTATAAATAAATCAGTATTTTTATTAACACTTTTAATTATCATTTATATTTCTCTAATTTATACTGCTGAAAAAGTAAATTATTGTTAGTTATTAGTCAATATAAGCCATAAAGATATTATTATTATAATTACATAAGCATTGACACATTAGAACCTTTTGTTTAACCTACTGTTGTTTCAGAGGTGATTTTATGAATTTTAAGGATACGATTTTTTTACCTAATACTAATTTCCAGATGAGAGGTAACCTTCATTTAAGGGAACCAGAAATTTTAAAATATTGGAATCAAATAGATATTTATAATCGTTCTAGATCGCTTCGGAAAGGATGTAAAAAGTTTCTATTACATGACGGACCTCCTTTCGCAAATGGTTTGCTTCATGCAGGTCACGCTTTAAATAAATGTATTAAAGATGTAATCTTACGTTTTAAAAGAATGCAAAATTTTGATATTGAATTTATTCCTGGATGGGATTGTCATGGACTTCCTATAGAATGGAAAATCGAAGAATCTCTTAAAAAAAAATCTAAAAAACGTGATGATATTTCTATTTTAGAATTTCGTAAACAATGCAGTGATTTTGCTAAAAAATGGATTAATCTCCAAAAAGATGGATTTCAACGTTTAGGAGTTTGTGCAGATTGGGAAAATCCATATTTAACTATGAATCACAATGCTGAGGCTACTGTAATACGTTTGTTAGGGCGATTTATTATGGATGGCTCGTTATATAGAGGAGAAAAACCAGTATTTTGGTCAGTAGTAGAAAAAACTGCTCTAGCAGATGCTGAAATTGATTATATTGATAAACAATCTACTAGCATTTATGTTGCATTTAAAGTAAAAACATCATCTTTAGATTTTCTTAAAGATGCATATTGCGTTATTTGGACAACTACTCCTTGGACTATACCAGCGAATAGAGCTATTTCTTATTCAAAAAATGTAAATTATTGCCTTTTAAAGACTAAAGATAAAAATTTAGTTATCGCTAAGGATTTATTAGAAGATTTTCACAATATAACGAAGTTAGAATTTACTATTTTAAAGGAATTTTCAGGTAATTTATTAGATAATACTATTTGTTATCATCCTTTTGTAAAATATGGATATAAATTTGATGTTCCTTTGATTTATGGAGAGCATGTAGATATAAAATCCGGAACAGGATTAGTTCATACTGCGCCTGGGCATGGTGTTGAGGATTTTAACGTATGCAAAAAAAATAGTATTCCTGTTCCTAGAACGGTAAATGAATCTGGAATATATTATGATAATGTTCCAGTATTTGCTGGGAATCATATTTTTAAAGTAGAGCCAGAAATATTAGATAAATTAAATGAAGTAGGTGCTTTAATATTTAAAACTACTATTATCCATAGCTATCCTCATTCTTGGCGTTCAAAAGCTCCTCTTATATTCAGAACAACTCCACAGTGGTTTATTAGTATGGATGCAACAGGACTGAGAGACAAAGCGTTAAAAGAAATAAAGAATGTGAATTGGATTCCAAAACAAGGTTACAATCGAATAAAATCATTTATAGAAAATAGGGGAGATTGGTGCCTTTCCAGACAACGCGTTTGGGGAGTTCCGATGGCTTTATTTGTGAATAAAAAAACAGGTGAACTTTTAAGAGATAAAGACGTAATAGAACGTACCGCTCAAATTTTCGAAGAAGAAGGATCTGATGCTTGGTTCGTAAAACCTGCGCAAGAATTTTTGGGAGGAAAATACAAAGCTGAAGATTTTGAACAAATTTCTGATACTTTGGATGTATGGTTTGAAAGTTCATCAACTTATGCATATGTAATAAAAAAAGAAGATAAAGATACTAAATCGGATTTATATGTAGAAGGTTCAGATCAACATAGAGGATGGTTTCAACATTCATTAATTAACTCTTGTGGAGTTTTTGATAGTGCTCCATTTAAAGCTGTTTTGACTCATGGTTTTACAGTAGATGAACAAGGACGGAAAATGTCTAAATCTATTGGAAATACTTTTAATTTAGAAGATATTATTAAAAGCTATGGGGCGGATATATTTAGAATGTGGGTTGTATGCAGTGATTTTACGCAAGACCTAAAAATTAGCCAAAAGATCTTCAATCAATTAGAAGAAATGTATAAAAAACTCAGGAATACTCTCCGCTATATGTTAGGAGCATTGGCCGGATATAATTCTGAATTGGAGAAAGTACAATATAAAGATTTACATGATTTGGAGAAATGGATATTACATCGTATTACTGTTATTCAATCTGAACTATTTGATAGTATGTCATCATATAATTTAAGTCAGTATTTTAATATTGTTTATAATTTTTGTGCTGGAGATTTATCTTCTTTCTATTTCGATATTCGCAAAGATTGTCTTTATTGTGATGGTAGGGATAATCTAAAACGTAAAGGATATAGAATGGTCATAAATATTTTGTTTAATTATATAACAAGATGGTTAGCTCCTGTAATGGTTTATACAACAGAAGATGCTTGGTTAAATTATTTTGAAAAAAAAGATTCAATACATTTGCAGGAATTTTTAGTACCTCCATTAGAATGGAAAAATGAATCCTTAAATATTTCCATGGAAAATGTAAAAATTGTTCGCAAGGTTATTAATGCAGCTTTAGAAAATGCAAGGAAAAATAAACTAATAGGCTCTAGTTTGCAAGCAAAAGTAAAATTATCAGCATCAAATTCTCTATTGTATAATAGAAATGCTACTTTTTGGGAGGAAATAGCAATAGCATCTCAGTTTGAATTTTGCAGAGATGAAGATTTAATTAATGCTTTTGTACTGAGTGAGTATCCTAATATAAAAGTAGTTATTTCTTTAGCTGAAGGTGAAAAATGTGAAAGGTGTTGGAAAATATCTAAACTAAATGATAATAAGGTTTGTGATAGATGCCAAAAAGTAATGGAACAAAATATATAAATTATATTTTATTTATTTTTGTTTTAATAAGTGATCAGTTTACTAAGTTTATTGTAGTTAATAATTTTAACATAGGGGAAATTTTAACATTATTACCTTTTTTTAATATAGTTAGAATTCAAAATTATGGTATTAGCTTTGGGATGTTAAGTGGAACTGTCCAACCTTTTATTTTAATTTCTGTATCTATAGTAATCATTTGTTTTCTTATTATTTATTTACGAAAACATAAGCAGTATAGTTTACCAATAATACTTATCATATCTGGAGCTGTAGGAAATATAATCGATAGAGTAAGATTTCATTCAGTTATCGATTTTTTAGATTTTCATTTAGGAATATATCATTGGCCTGCATTTAATATAGCAGATTCGGCTATCGTTATCGGGGTATTTGTATTATTATTTGTTTCAAATATGGAGAAAGAACATGCATAATCTTTTTTATTTAAGTATTTTATTTATTCTAACAGCATGTGGAGGATTAGAAAATCAAAAAATAGATATAGAAAATGCAAAAAACTCACCATTATTAATTCCTCCTAAATCTCAAAAATGAAACTATTATGTTAAAGTATATAACAGTTTGTATATTAGTATGTCTTTACAGTATTTCATTAGGAATGATGGATCTATATAGGGGATGTGAGCTAGTAAATCTAGCGAATGGTATTGAAGTTGTTTTTGTCAATACTAATAAGACGGATTATGCTTGTTTAACATTATGTATATCTAATATTAATAATCAATTTATTGAAATATCTGAAATAATAGGACGTATATTTCAAAAACAAGTTGATAATGAAATTAATTCAAATAGCGCAATATATGGTACAGAGATTTATCCATATTATGGTTTTGAGCAAACGTTATTTTCTATTTATGGAAAAGTAGAACATATTGAGCAATACATAAAGATTTTGGGTAAGAATTTTTCAGGTTTATCTTTATCAGAAGAAATGATATCTCAAATAAAAGAAAAAATGATAAATGAGTTAAAAGTAAAGAATCAAAATGATAAATACAATATACGTAACGAGGCATTAAGTATACTTTATCATAATAACGTATATGGGAAAGCATATTCTATAGATAATATAAAGAAAGTTACAAACAAAGATATAAAAGCATTTTATAATAGAAACTACTCAAATAATAAAATAAAACTATTAGTTACAGGAAATATCGATAAAAGATCTATAGAGAAATTATTGATAGATTGCTTTAAAAATAAAAATTCATCAAATCTAAATAATCAACCGGTAAAAGATAATTATAGGGAAACAAATTCAAAATTAACTCAATTTAGTTCGCAAGTAAAAGTTCCATTGATTGAATTATATTGGAAAATTCCTAGTTATAAATTAGAGCCAATTAAAGCTGGAGCATTAGATATATTTTGTCATTATTTGTTAGAAGAATTAAAAAAAGTTACTATTCATGATTTAAAAATTGCTTCTTCAATCGAGTTAGAACATTCGTTCTGGAATTTTACTTATGGCATAATAAAAATTTGTGTTATTTTAAATCCTAATTTAAATATTGATGACGCTATCACTTTACTAATTTCAAACATTAGACGAATAACAGCCGAAAATAAAGATATAGAAGCAGCCCGTAATGAATTAATTGTTGAATCAGATGTTTTTGATTATCGAGCTAATGTAATTGATACAATTAATTGGGTATCACCGAAAATAAGTTCTGGTTATAGTTTTGAATTTTTGCGTAATTATTTGCAACTAATAAGGAGTATAAAAAAGGAAGATATTTTCAAAGAAGCGACAAACTTATTTAAAAAAGAACCTAACGTTATATCTATTTTAATTCCAAAGGAGGATAAGCAAAAAAATGTTATATAACCAATTTATTTTTTCTAATAATTTACAAAGTAGAAATAATTTTGATTTTTTCGATGATATTGTATTGTCAGATTGTTGTAATATTGTTAGAACGGATGAAGATCTGAAAGTTTTAAATTCCCCAAGTTTTAAGGAGTGGTTAAAGCTAAGTAAGTTCTTAGTTTTTGGAACTGGAGGTTCTAGTTTAGCAGGACAAGCAATTTATTCTACTTTAAGTAATCCGAAAAAAGAAATTAATTTTGTAAATAATCTAGATCCTTCTACATTATTAAATATTTTTTCAAGAATAGATTTTGAACATACAGGTTTTTTATTTATTTCCAAATCTGGAGAAACTTTGGAAACAATTGTGCAATTGCTATTATTAATGGATAAAATAAAAAAATTTGATAATTTGAAAAATAGAATTTTGATTATAACAGAAGATAAAGACTCTACTTTAAAAGAAATTGCTAAACAAAATGGATTTATATGTTTCAATCATCCAAAAAATATTGGTGGAAGATATTCTGTATTTTCATTAGTAGGAATGATTCCAGCAGTTATATGTGGTTTAGATCCTTACAAAATTAGAATGGGAGGTAGGCAAGTTTTAGATAATTTTGGTAATTCAATTTATAAAGTGAAAGAAGGAGCAAATTTTGTTTTTCAAAATTATTCCCAACATATATCTAATCATGTAACATTTATTTATTCAGATAAATTGGTTACTTTTGGATATTGGTTAGCCCAATTATATGCAGAAAGTTCTGGAAAAAATAATAAAGGTATTACTCCATTGACAGCAATAGGATCTATAGATCAACATAGTCAATTGCAACTTTATATTGATGGGATAAAGGATAAATGCTTTACTTTTCTATATGAAAAACAAGAAAACACCCCATTAATATCATATATAGATATTCCAGAAAATTTTTATTATTTAAAAAATAAGAAGATATCAACAATTTTTCAAAGTCAATGTAATGCAACTATTCAAACCTTATTAGAAAATAAAATAAATATTCGTAAAATTGAAATACCCCCAATTAATACATTGTCTCTTGGTGCATTGTTCATGCATTTTATATTGGAAGTTATTAGTGTATGTAAGCTTATGAATGTCGATCCTTTTAATCAACCAGCAGTAGAAAAAGGCAAAGTTATTACAAAAAATATATTAAGTAATAGAAATGATTTTAAAATTTGATAAATTACATGGGTTAGGTAATGATTTTGTTTTTATCAATAGAAAGTTGTTACCTTTAAATTTTCATTTTACTAAAGAGCAGTACTCTTTTTTTAGTAATAGAAAATTTGGAATAGGTTGTGATTTAATTGTCATTTACGAATATAAAGATAGAAATATCTGGGCTTCGTTTATAAATAGAGATGGTAGTAGTGCTGAAATCTGCGGAAATGCTTGTCGATGTTTAGGACTTTTATTAAAAAAAATTACTAATTTAAATAATTTTATATTGTATACTGATATCAGTAGTTATGAGATAATTATAAATCACGATAATATTTCTGTAAATATGGGAATACCTACACTTTCGTACAAAAATATTGGTATTAATAATCCATTGGTTAATTTAAATAATATATTATCTTTTCTGTGTTTAACAAATAAAGAAAAAGAAGAAATAATCGATGGATATGTTATAGGATTAGGCAATCCACACTTAATTTTATTTTTAAAGCAAAATTTAGATATAAATTTTATGGAAAATTTAGGAAGAAAACTTGAAAATTGTTCGATATTTTCAAATAGAATAAATGTTTCATTTGCAAAAATAATAAATTCTAAAGAGATAGATTTAACAGTTTTTGAAAGGGGAGTAGGAATTACTATGGCTTGTGGTAGTGGGGCTTGTGCTACAGCTTTTGCAGCGTTTAAATTGGGAAAGGTTGCTTCTGAACTGACTATTCATCAAAAAGGAGGGAGTTTAAATATAATAATCAATAATGATTCAAGCATTACCCAGCAAGGTCAAGCAAAATATGTATTTTATGGAGAAATAGAATTATGTCAATAAAAATTTATACAGACGGTTCTTGTAATGGAAATCCTGGAATAGGAGGGTGGGGGGCAATCATTATTCTAGATAATGGAAAAGAATTAGAGATATCAGGTAAAGAAGAGTTTACTACTAATAATCGTATGGAACTTTCTGCAGCAATTAATGCACTAAAGAGTTTAAAAGATAATTCAAAAGTAGAAATTTT
The DNA here is from genome assembly GCA_944390765.1 of uncultured Alphaproteobacteria bacterium. Classification (GTDB taxonomy): domain Bacteria; phylum Pseudomonadota; class Alphaproteobacteria; order UBA3830; family UBA3830; genus UBA3830. Next base: position 60,727 of record CALXQM010000007.1, read on the forward strand.
TACTGATAGTACATATGTTAAAAGTGGTATTACTTCTTGGATACAAACCTGGGAGAAAAATAACTGGAAAAATTCTACTAAAAAAGAAGTAAAAAACAAAGATTTGTGGTTAGAATTATTAGAACAATCGAAAAGACATAATATAGTTTGGAATTGGATTAGAGGTCATACCGGTAATAAGTATAATGAAAAAGCTGATAAATTAGCGAAAGCGCAATGCAAATAAATATAATAGGATTAACTTTATCTCAATTATGTGATTTATTTATTGAGCATGGATTAAGTAAATTAGATGCAAAAAGAGTATATCCTTGGATTCATAAAAAATTTTCATCATCTTTTGAAAAAATGAGTGATTTATCTATCTATACAAGAAGCATTCTACAACAAAAATTTTCTTTATCAAAAGGGAAGTGTATAAATATTCAAAAATCAGTAGATGGTACTCAAAAAGCTTTGCTACAGTTTAGCGATAGCGCATGTGTAGAAACAGTGTTTATTCCAGAAAAGAATCGTAATACTATCTGTATATCATCTCAGGTTGGTTGTGCTATGGGATGCAAGTTTTGTCATACGGGAACTCAAGGTTTTACTAGGAATTTAACATCATCAGAAATTATGGCGCAAGTTTTGTTTTGGAAAGAACATTTCAATATTTCTAATATTGTGTTTATGGGTATGGGAGAGCCTTTATTAAATACAGATTCATTATTTTCAGTATTAAAAATATTATTAGATAAAAAAACGCATAATTTTTCTCGTAATAAAATAACAGTATCAACTTGTGGTATTATTGGTAATCAATTAAATATTTTGTCTCAATTTGGTGTTAAATTAGCGTTATCTTTACATGCTACAAATGATGAATTACGTTCAAAGATAATGCCAATAAATAATAAATATCCTTTGAACAGTATATTATCAGCAGTAAAACAATATAAAACTGATAGTAATACTAATCACATTACTTTCGAGTATTTAATGTTAAAAGATATAAATGATTCAATAAATAATGCAAAAGAATTAGTTTCGATTTTACACAATATACCAGCTAAAGTTAACTTAATTTCATATAATGACTGGCCGAATTCAACATTTAAATCTTCCGATAAAGAACAAATAAAAAAATTCTCTACTTTTTTGCTAAAAAAAGGTATAAGAACTACTATACGTTCTTCAAGAGGGCAAGATATTTTAGCAGCCTGCGGACAGTTAAAGTATAATAGTAATCTATAGATAGAAAAAACGAAATTTATGCTATAAAAAAAATTTTTTGCAAAAGTGATTTTCCTTATTTTTCAGATTCTGATAAATGGGTAGTTTAAAATTTCGATTTTAAAAGAAGCATTGTCATACAAAATATTAATTCTCCTAGCATTATTATATGTGACTTTATCTTCTTATCGTCGTCCTGAGTAACCATTCCTCTATCGTCATTGCAATGAGTTTTTTCCATATACGAAGCCATATATGCTTCGCCTCCTCAGCTTGTCATGTGGTGCTCTATGGTGCCTTCTATCTGGCGTCATCACGAGGAGCTTGCGACGTGGTGATCCATAATGATTCCAGAGCAATTTTGGAAAAAAAGCAATAATAGATTCTCACGCTCACTTCGTTCGCTCAGAATGATTATTAGATAAAAGTTAAGAAAAAACATTTAAAAATAACTAAAAAATTGGGTTAAAGCAGAAATTTATGACAGTTCGATAAGATATCGAATTATCGAATTTTTTGAAGAAGTGAAATTTTGGTGTTTTAAAAAGAAGAAAATATATTGGGATACGAATGCTGATAAGTTAAAGCCATTGTTTAAATGTTCTGCGAATGGAACTGTATGATAGTTGTAGATGAAATGTTACTCAGAACAACTTTTTGCAAGATATTTATAGTCATACAAATAAAATAGAAATCGTATAAATTTATATAGGAAATATATAAATAGATAAAAAAAGGACTTATAAAATAAGTCCTTTCATGAGGTTCGTTTAGTAGATTTGCCACGAAATGATTTTTTTATTTTTTCTATCTTAATATAAAATAGGAAAAATATTTATTCATAACGCAATAACCTGATTTATCTCCTTCTTCCTCTTGTGGCTACTGGCGCTGCTGCAGGAGCGGTAGCTACAGGAGCAGTTGCTACAGGCGTAGTCGTTACTGAAACACCAGAATTTCTGCTCGCTTGAATTTCTGCAATTGAATTTGGATATGTGGCTACAGGAACGTCTAATCCTGTTACTGTTCTATATATAGAACCGACACCAGCATATAATTGTTTCATATCTCCTGATATTAATGTAGCATCTGTAACTATCTGTGTAGCTTTCTTTTTAACATTATTATTTGTATCTGATGCTAATAATGTACTTGCACTTCCATCACTTAAATTAGATGATGTTCCAAGAACTTTTAGATTTTCAACAAATTCTGTTATTTCTTCCTTTATCTCTTCTCCCCATATATCCCAAAATCTTTTATTATTGTCAATTAGTGTTTGGTCGTCTTTTAATGCACTTAAATTAGTATTTATTGTTGTAAGTGCTGTTATTGTTTTCTTTGCTAAACCATCGACTGTTTTAGATGCAGTTTTAGCATGGAACTTCTGGAAAAGATTCAATAATACTTTCAGTTGTTTTTGTATAGAAGTGACATTTGTTTTCAAAACAGTTGAAGTTTTTATAGCATCTTTATATTGATCACTATTTGCGAAGTTCGTGAACATTTGTATAAGAGTATTAACATTACCGGTTGCATCAGATAATTTAGGTAAATAATTTTGTCCTAAAGCTAGTTCATATGTAGCATCATTTACGTCTCTTGATGACCTTAATAGAGCATTTACATCAGCACTAGATGTTAGTAATGTAATCATTACAGCCCCCAATAGTATTTTTTTCATTATTCCTCCATTTAATTACTATTTTTACTTATTATAATTTGACATAGTTAAAAAAAAATTAATTTTATATATAAATTTCAAAATTTAATATTTTTAAGGATACAATTATCTAATAATACTGTCTAACGTCATTCTAAACGAAAACGTATCTGTCCTCTCGTCATTCTAATTGTCCTACACACCTTAGCGTCATTCTGAGCAAAAACGTATCTGTCCTCTCGTCATTCTAATTGTCCTACACACCTTAACGTCATTCTGAGCGAATGAAGTGAAAGTGAGAATCTATTTGAGTACTTTCACCCTGTATCATTGTTATGGATCACCACGTCGCTTCGCTCCTCGTAATGACGCCAAGAGGAATTTCTTTTAAATTCTATTTTTTGACCACCCTTTACGCTTTTTTTGTCATTTGAAGCTCCTTTTTCTCCACGCCATTTACGTCATTCTGAGCGAATGAAGTGAGCGTGAGAATCTATTATTGCTCTCTTTTTCTAAAATTGCCCTGGAATTATTATGGATCACCACGTCGCTCTGCTCCTCGTGATGACGCAGAGAGATAGCTCACTGTAATGACGCTGGAAAGAGAAGGATACTAATTATGACGAGAGAAAGGAAGAATCTAAGCAATGACGAAAAGTGAAAGAGGCGAAGACTATATGTCTCCTCGCAATGACACCAATAGGGCGTCACTCATCCATCTCCACATTTTTTGCAGATTCATAGCCTGCCCAGTTTTTGATATCTGAAGCTATTGCAGATAAAGCTGAGTTTAGCCCTGTTTCATCTGAAACATCGTACATATA
>CALXQM010000008.1 GCA_944390765.1 uncultured Alphaproteobacteria bacterium
AAGGCGTCATTCTGAGCGAGTGCAACGAGCGTGAGAATCCGTTTGCGTATTTAACCTCTCTGCCTGCGCTTTGGTATTGTTATGAATTATTAAACTTCTTGCGAAAGTCGAAAATGATTTTTTAGAGTTTCTGATTATCATAATTTAAAAATTTAAGAAATTTACTTTCGCAAGAACTCTATTGTGTAAAATAGTCTGCGTTTGTTTTTTCCTATCTATCATAAATTACAAAAAGTAAAATAATAAAACTTCTTTACTTGGGATAGACTTCAGTATCAAAAATTCCAATTTTAGGAGAGAAAATAATATATTCAATCAAATAAGAACCTCTGTTTTTGCGCGTATTCAATCTATGTAACTTCAGCATTTTCAATCCAAAATAAGAACTAATTGGTTTAGGATCAGATGAAAAACAAAACATAGCTAATTCAATAATTACTTTAATCTCTCCCTGTTTAATATTTAAGTTTGAATATAAATTTGTAGAAATAACCTCTTGCCCTATTTTTTCATTATGACCATATGTACCGTTTAATGAACATGACGTTGCTCCAATTAATGCACTACCTTTTTTATTATTAGTAGTTAAACTTATCGCATTATAATTACGTCCATCAACAAATGCCGTCCACATTACTTTACATCTATTATTTCCTGTACCTACAACTAAAATAATAGAAGTACTTGGCATAAATGGTGAAAATAACTGTGGCGTATTGTGCGGAGCACTAAATAAGTTCAACAACCACGCCTTATGAATATTAATACAATCTTGCTTTGTTAATTTTTTATCTAATCTATTTTGTGTAACATTTTGCATCATATTTACTGTATAATGCAAAGCTGTTTTCATTTTTGTTCTCCAATGAGAAATAGTTGAAAGATCATATATATAAAAAATCAAAATAATTAAAATAGGAATAGCAAAAGCGAATTCGATTAATATTGCACCACGATTATTTTGTTTGACAAATTTTGCTAATTTAAAATTAGCTATCTCATTGAAATTACTGTAATACCCCCCCCCTAGAATATTTTCTATTTGTCCAAATTTTCATAAAACCCATTTCTCCTTTAATCAATAACTATCATTAAAAAGTTAAAAAAAAATTAATCTATTTATATCTTCTAGTCTTTTTTGTAGAATATGGACGTCTTTTATATTTTATTGCCGCCAGCTGGCTTTCCTTAGGTAAACAGGTTACCCTTACTTTCGTTAATCCTTTTTTACGAAAACCTAACTTTTCGGCCGCCCTTTGAGATACATCTATAATCCGTTTATCAGTACAAGCAAAAGGCCCTCTATCATTAACTAATAACTTTACTTTTTTGCCATTCTCTAAATTTTCTACTAATACCACACATGGTAAAGGAAGCGTTCTATGTGCCGCAGTTAATTTATTTTTATCAAATTTTCTTCCAGTCGCCGTATATCTACCATGACAATCATATCCATACCAACTAGAATAACCTACCACACTGTATTGATAATGTGTTTGAGGATAATATCTAACACCTTTTATAACATACGGTCTTTCTGTTCCAGAATGCCAATATTTATCAGTAGGAAAATCATTACTCGAGCAAGATGTCAATAAAACAAGTAATATAATAAGTACAAAATCATAAAATTTTTTGATATCATTTTTCACAATAAACACCTACGGAGTTATAGAGTTGGATGATTACACAAAAAATGTAAAACCCCTTGTTGTTAAGCATACTATCATAAATCAGACTAAAAATAAATATATTAGAAGAAATCACAAAAAATCAGAGCTATACAATACTTTTTTAACCATGCGTAGCAAATTGCATCCAATGAACAGAAAAGAAAAAAGGCACTTTGAAACTGAACGAAAAATAGATCTTCATGGAATGACAAGAAACGAAGCTTTTAATGCATTGTTACAATGTTTTGACAAGTGTCAATCAGATGGAATTAAAAAATTGCTTGTTATTACAGGGGGAAATTTATTAAGAAATACAACATTACGTCAATCATTTTTAATTTGGATTAAAGAAGACTTTGGTCATTACGTTATTTCATATTCAGAGGCAAATATAAGACATGGAGGACAGGGGGCATTTTATGTAATTCTAAAAAGAAAATTTTGATGATTATGTTAAAACTTACTTAATCAGCAGAAAATAATGAAATATTTATACTAATTAATGAGGCTGAAAGATTTAATTAAATAATCACACAATGGCAACATATCAAATCAATACCGATAAATTTAAAAATAATTAACCGTTTCGTCCATTGTGATGATATGCTTTCGATAGTTTCACTTTATAATATTTTTAAGCCTATGTACCACATGGACTGACTCCTAGAATTCAACACTTTTATATCAATCTATTACCGATTGAAACACTAGCAGAGTGAAACTCTCCATCTCTTCTCTATTTATCATCATTTCTTAACGAAAATACTCATTCTATTTTTTTTGCGTTATTCTAGGCGAGCACTACCTCTTTAGCGTCATTCTAGCGAACATACTTCTCCATTTCGTCATTCTGAGCGAGAGCAACGAGCGTAAGAATCCATTCTTTATCATGGAATACTATCTGTATTATGTTATAGATTACCACGTCGCTCCGCTCCTCGTAATGACGATGGAGAGAAAGCTCCTCTTGATAACGAAAAGTGGAAGAGACAGAGCTTATATGGCTCCGTATTCTGAACGAAAACTCTCTTCCCTCGCGTAATTCTGAGTGAAAACATTTCTTTTAACCTAATTCTGAGCGATTATTCTTCCCCACCTTACGTCATTCTGAGCGAGAGTAACGAGCGTGAGAATCCATTCTTTCAGCGGGATTTCTCCGTTTGTATCATGCTATTGATTAACATGTCCTTTTACTTTTAACAATGAAGAAAAAACAAATATTATATTTGTTTAATGATAATAGATTGTTATATCCAATGCGTTTAGATCATTCTCATTATTTAACAACAAATTAATAGACTTTTTTTATAAAGTTTAAATCAATAGGCAAACCGGTTTTTTCATCAATATCTAAACAAAGACCAAAAAATGTTCCATTCCCATCTGCTGGAATTAATCGACCTGTAGCAAATCCACCAACAAACCTATCGACACAAATCTCTTTTTTCATACCAATTACAGAGTCATAATCACCTATCATACCTAAGTCAGTTTGAAACGCTGTTCCTTTCGCCAAAATTCTATAATCTGCCGTGGGTACATGTGTATGTGTCCCAACGACCGCAGATACTTTACCGTCCAGAAAATGCCCCAATGCTACTTTTTCAGATGATACTTCAGCATGAAAATCTACAATAATTATTGAAGCATTAACTCCCAATTGATATTTTTGTAAAATGCCAGACATAAATGTAAATGGATTTTCCCCTATCATAGGCATATTTTTTTGACCTAAAAGATGTATAACAACTATTTTTTTATCATTTAATGTCGTTTCATAGATACCTTTACCAGGAATTTTTTCAGAAGTGTTAGCAGGCTTTAATAATCGTTTTTCTGTTGATAATATAGGAAAAATTTCTTTTTGATCTGTTATATGGTTACCACCTGTCATGACATCAATTCCCCAAGACAAAAATTGTGATACCATAGTTGGAGTAATACCAAATCCATGCGCTACATTATCAACATTAACTATTACAAAATCAAAATTTTTCCGATTTTCTTTTAAATATTTCTCAAGAACTATACGCCCTGGACGTCCTACCACATCTCCGCATAATAAAATTCGCATATATTTACCTTTAAATTATGATATCTTCTAGTTTATAAATATTTTAACAAATAATTTTTTATTTAGGTACTTTTCTTATTGATTATTAGAAATTTTTCTCTAATGCGCAAAGTATAAGAACAATATACAAGTACAAATCAAAAAAATTATGAATTTATATACATTTATAACATATTTGCTTAAAAATAAAACAAGACTAATAAAAACAGGAAATATAAATGCCAAAGAATATACCAAATACACTAATCATGATTAAGATTACATTATTTAATAATTTAATCTAATAGTTTATGAATTGATTTTATAAAAATATTCAATTATTATACACAATCAATTGTCCCCTTCGTCTAGTGGTCTAGGACATCGCCCTCTCACGGCGGCAACAGGGATTCGAATTCCCTAGGGGACGCCAATAATAAATGTTTCTTTTTCATAAAGGTATCATTCTATACGAAAACATTTTCCCTCTTGCGTTATTCTGAGCTAGCACCACCTTTTAGCCTCATTCTGAGCGAAAACATTTCCTTTAGCATTATTCTAAGAGATTATTCTTCCCCATCTTACGTCATTCTAAACGAGGGCAATGAACGTGAGAATCCATTCCGTATCATGGAATACTATCGTATTGTGTTATAGATTACCACGTAACAAGCGGAAGAGGCGAAGCCTATATGGCTTCGTGTAATGACGATGGAGAGAAGGCTCCTCTTGATAACGTAAGGAGAGAGTTCCACGCAATAACGCCCCTCATAACTACAAACAAAGAGAAAAATTCCTATATGATACTAAATGAAAATAATCCTATAAATTTAAATAACAAATAAAAAACATAAATCAACAATAGAAAATAGTTAAATTATTATATTGATTTATGAAAAATTAAAGTTGTCCATCCTCTATAGTTATAACGATATTTTAAAGACAACCCTAAAGACAAAAATTTGCTTTCTACGGATTTATCATCTGTATTAAATCCAGATAGTATTACAAGTCCTTCATTATTAATGGAATTTACTATAGCTTCACTCATATTAATTAATGGTTCAGACAAAATATTTGCAATAATAAAATCATATTTCTGCCATTTAAATTCGCAATTTTCATTCTGATATACAGAAATACGATGAGATACTTTATTTATTGCCGCATTTTCTCTAGTAATTCTCACGGCCTCCAAGTCATTGTCACAAGCTATTACATTAGTTGCACCTAATTTTGCTAATGCAATACTTAAAATACCGGAGCCACAGCCAATATCTAAAACTTTTTTATGTTTCTTATAATCAAAATATGCCAAACAAGCTGCTAGACATCTATTAGTAGTCGCATGTTCACCTGTACCAAAAGCTGTAGCAGCAGCAATTTCAATAATAATTTTATTTGATGGATGAACTACGTTTCGCAAATGCGGACCATAAATATAGAAATCATCTATTATTATAGGTTTAAAATTCTCAAAACATTTCTGAAGCCAATTTACATTCTCTAAAGCTTCATTTTCTAAGATATTAAATGAATGTCCAATTAATATATCATGTAATAATAAATTATCTACAGGAGAATCACTAAGTATTTCTATTATCCAATCATTATGCTTTTGAACACATGAAACAGCAAGAAATTCATGTTCATATAAAACATCTATAAGTTCAAATGCTTCATTAATATTGAAAAAACCAATAGCACATTTGAAAACTTGATTCATTTTATCACCATAGGAGATATAATCATCAGCATTTGGCGTCCATCTAATTGAGGATTGCCATCACATTTTGCAATATCTTTCACATCTTCTAAAAGTTTATGCAATAAATTTTCCCCTATTTCCTTATGAGAAAGCTCTCTTCCTCTAAATCTTAGAGTTATCTTTACTTTATTACCATCTCCGATAAATCTTTTTATATTATTAAGTTTAACATTATAATCATGTCCCCCTATTGTTGGAGTTAATTTGACTTCTTTAACTGATATAATTTTTTGTTTTTTCTTTGCTTCTGATTTCTTTTTTTGAAGCTCATATTTTAATTTTCCATAATTGATAATTTTACATACAGGAGGTTTTGCTTGAGGAGCGACTTCTACTAAATCTAATCCCGCTTCTCTCGCTTTAATTGCTGCCTCTTTTATACTCACTATACCAATTGCCTCGCCATTTTGATCTATAAGCCTAACCTGAGGTGAAGTAATCGCTCTATTAACTCTATATTTTGCCTCTGATTTTTTATTTTCTTCCAAACTTTAACTCCAAATATACAATATCTTATCAGACTAATGATTTCCTAATAAAAATCAAGAGGAAATTAGACTAAAGATTCAAATATGTTACCTTCTTTTTTTATCTTCTTTCTGTTTTTCTATAAGAGAAGATTTAAGTAATTTCCCACATCTTATCGACTTCATTTTTGTTCTTAAGGAACTACTTTTTTTTATCATTCTTGTTTTTTCCCCTGCCCTTGCTAATAACACATCCTTTAGATATATAATCTCCGCCATATCTCCAATCCTTTTTTCCTGAACCTATAATAAAGGTTATTAGTTAATATAAAGTTAAGATTTTAAATGAATATGCTAAATATATATTTATAAAAAATTAACTATTGATATATAATCTATATTGATAATAGTTGCTGTATTTGGAGTATTGTATTATGTTCAAAAGCTTGGCAAATGCTGTTCGTTTTTTATCTATAGACCAAGTTGGAAACGCAAATAGTGGACATCTTGGAATGCCTTTAGGAATGTCTGATTGTTTGACAGTACTTTTTAAGAATATTTTACGTTTTGACCCTAAAGTACCAATATGGCCGAATAGAGATAGATTTATAATGTCAGGAGGCCATGGCTCGGCCGCGCTTTATGCTTTACTTCATCTATGTGGATATGAAAAATACTCTATTAATGAATTAAAAAATTTTAGAAAACTTGGTTCAATCACAACCGGCCATCCTGAATATAATCCTGAATTAGGCGTGGAAACAACAACAGGTCCTCTAGGTCAAGGTATTGCAAATGCCATCGGTATTGCGCTAGGAGAACGCATTCTAAATGCACGTTTAGGAGATGATTGTATTAATCACTATACATACGTCATTGCTGGAGAAGGCGATTTGATGGAAGGCTTGTCACATGAAGCTTGTTCATTTGCCGGTCATCTATCACTTGGTCGTCTAATAGTTCTTTTTGATAAAAATAACATTACTATAGATGGTAACATAAATATATGTGATAACGAAAATACAAAAAAAAGATTTGAGGCTTATGGATGGCATGTACAGGAAATCAATGGGCATGATGAAGAGCAAATTAATCAATCTATTTTAACAGCTCAAAATGATAAACGTCCTTCAATTATAATATGTAATACAAAAATAGGATATGGCACACCAAGAGAAGGAAAATCTAATGCGCATAGTGGTGCTTTATCACCTGAAGAAAGAAATTTTGCATGTAAATATTTTGGATGGGAATATAGTGAATTTGAAATTCCTGAATATATTGAAAAAGCCTGGAAAGTCATAGGAGCTCGTAACCACGAAATTTGCAAAATGTGGATGAAAACACAAAATCAAAAATACCAATCTTTTGGTAAAGATATAACCAAAACTCTTAATAATATATTCAAGAAATTGAAAAAAGAATACTTTATATCAAGACCTTTTGAGGCAACTAGAATTTCTTCTCAAACAGTAATCAATGAAATTACTGAAACACTTCCCTTATTTATTTCTGGATCATGTGATTTAGGAAAATCAACAGGTTGTAAATCAAAAAATATGAAAGATATTACAAAAGAAGATTTTTCTGGGAACTATGTCAATTATGGTATTCGCGAACATGCAATGGCAGCAATTATGAATGGAATGGTTACCAGCCATAAAATAAAATGTTGTGGAGGAACATTCCTAACGTTTAGCGATTATATGCGTCCTGCTATCCGTATGAGTGCGCTTATGAATATTCCTTCTATATTCGTCTTTTCTCATGATTCTATAGGTGTAGGTGAAGATGGCCCCACTCATCAACCTATAGAGCATTTAGCATCATTGCGGGCTATTCCAAACCTGAATGTATTACGTCCTGCTGATGCTTTAGAAACTGCAGAATGCTGGGAAATAGCTTTAAAAAGTCAATGCCCATCTGCCTTAATTTTAAGTAGACAAGGCGTATTAAGTACAAGATTCAGTGGACGTAGCAACCTGTGCTTAAATGGAGCTTATTTACTAAATTATGATGATAATGCAGAAATTACGCTTATAGCTTCAGGTTCGGAAGTAGGAATCGCTTTAGAATTAAAAAAATTCCTAAACGATAAATATATTAGTGTAAATATTGTAAGTATGCCATGTTGTAAATTATTTGAACAACAATCTAACGAATATAAATCCCAAATCTTGGGGAAAAAATTAAGAGTCTTTATAGAAGCTTCAAATGGTTTTGGTTTAGAAAAGTATTTAGGAGAATCTGGAATATTTTTTGGAGTCAAAAGTTTTGGTGTATCTTGTTCTGCAAAAGACGCATTTGAACATTTTCAATTGACCGCAAAACACATATACACAAAAATATTGAAAAAATTGGGAGTATAAATGAGAATTGCTATTAATGGATTCGGACGAATCGGGAAAATGATATTTAAAGCTGCTATTGAGCAACATTATAATAATATCGAAATTGTAGCTATAAACGACTTACAAAATATAGATACTTCTTTGCATTTACTTAGGTATGACTCTATTCACGGACGTTCCAATATACAATTAGAAAAAATATCTCCTCAAATATTTTCAGTAAATAATAAAAAAATTCATTATTTTTCTGAAAAAAATCCAATTAATCTGCCTTGGAAAGAATTAAATATCGATTTAGTTATGGAATGTACTGGATTATTTAAAACATATGATAAATGCAACCTACATATCCAAGCCGGTGCAAAAAAGGTTTTATTATCGTGTCCAGGAAATGATATTGAAAAAACCATTATTTTTGGAGTCAATAATGAAGAATTAAAAAAAGACAAAGACATAATTATCTCATGTGGTTCATGTACTACTAATTGTGTTGCTCCAATAATCAAAATACTGCATTCAGAATTTGGTATTCAATGTGGAAGTATTTCTACTATACATTCATATACTAATGATCAGAGATTAACTGATTCTGAACATAAAGACTTAAGAAGGGCAAGAGCAGCAGGATTAAATATTATCCCTACTTCAACTGGGGCAGCAAAAGCTATTACAAAAATATTCCCTGATTTAAAAAATAAATTATCTAGTATTGCCTTTAGAGTACCTACACCAAATGTTTCCTTAATAGATTGTAATTTTTATTTAAAATCCAATGTTAATGCCTCTGATATTAATAATGTCATAAAAAAATGGAGTAATAAATTATCAAAAATTTTATGGTATACTGAAGAAGAACTTGTATCGTCAGATTTTTGCCATTTATCATATAGTTCTATTGTTGATTTATCTTTAACAGAAGTCATTCAGGAATCCATTGTGCACTTAGTTTCTTGGTATGACAATGAATGGGGATTTTCATGTAGAATGTTAGACAATGCGCTCTTGATGTTTTAAGCATTTATGTTCTATTATCAAATTAACAAATGGGCTTGATATGAAAAAAGATATTTGTAAAATGGAGTTCGAAGAAGCATTAGAAGAATTAGAAAGAATTTCTAACCTAATGAATGAAGGAAATTTGCCCCTGAAAGAAGCTGCAAAACTTTATGAAACAGGAGTTCAACTAAAAGAACATTGTTCTAAAATTTTAGAGTCTATTGAACTAAAAGTTCAACAGATTTCAATGAAAAATGATGGCAGTGTTGACATTATCAGAAGAAAGGATATGGAGTTATAATGGATGTACTAGTAGTTCCCTTTTTATTACTTTTAAAAGCTATATTAGGTTTAGCTATTTGGATAGTAATCGCAGATGTAATAATTAACTGGTTATTAATAGCTAATGTAATTAATCCAAATAATAGATTTGTAATTTATTTAGTAGAAACATTATCTAGAATATCTTCTATAATGTTAAACCCTATTCGTCGATATATACCAATTACAGTGGGAACAATAGACCTTTCACCTGTAGTATTAATTTTAATTCTTACATTTTTAGAGAATGTATTTACAAGAATTTTAATAAAGTTTATGTAGGATTTCCATGGTAAGAATAATTAATGGTAAAGAAATAGCAGATGAATTTAGTCAAACTATTAAATCACGTGTTGATGAAGTTAAATCTAGAGGGGTATTCCCAAAATTAGCGATGATAAGAATTGGAGAAGATGAAAATACTGCTATATATACAATAAAAAAAGAAAAATTAGCTCAACAGATTGGTATAGAAACTGTAAATTATCATTTTGATAATAAAGTAAAAAGTGCAGATTTATTAAAACTAATTAATGAATTAAACATTGATAAAAAAATACATGCAATTTTATTACAGTCTCCCCTACCAAAAAGACTGAGTTTTAGAAATATTGTTAACGCTATTAATCCTGAAAAAGATGTAGATGGACTAACAACATTGAATCAGGGAAGACTGTTTTCAGGAGAACCAGGAATTATTCCTTGTGCTCCCCTAGGTGTATTACATATATTAAGAATAATTCATGAAGATATAGCAGGAATGCATGCGGTAGTAATAGGTAGATCATCAACAGTTGGACGTCCTTTATCTCAATTGCTATTGAATGCTAATTGTACTGTAACATTATTACACTCTTACTCTAGAAATTTAGAAGAAATTTGCAAAACAGCAGATATATTAATTAGCGCAGTAGGAAAACCAAAGTTTGTTGATAGTAATTTTGTAAAGAAAGGGGCGACAGTTATTGATATTGGTCTAAATAAAACTATAAATAAAAATGGAGATATAAGTTTCATTGGTGATGTTGATTTTGACAACGTAATATCTGTAGCTGGCGCAATTACGCCTGTTCCAAATGGCATTGGTCCTATGACTGCAGCATATTTAATGCACAATACTTTAAAATTAGCTTGCTGTTATTGACACAATGTGTTATTATTTATGATTAAATATTTGGAGGATTTTATGAAGAAAGTTGGCTATTTATCTATATTTTTTCTTTGCAATGTCTATGGTTCAGATGAAGATATGCAACGTGAATATTATGGAAAAATTGAAATATTAGAACATAAAGTAGAAAAAATTGAAAAAGATTTAAATGAAATAAAAGAAATAATTAGCGAAAAAGCAAATATAGAAAGAATCGAGAACGAACAAGCGGACTTAATAAAAGGGAAAAATGAACAACAAATTGTCGAAGAAATAAAATCCCTCATCAAACATGAAGAATTCAATAAATCTATAAATTTAGCAAATGCATTTTTAAAGCATAATGAAAAAAGTATTTATCGCGGAATGATATTATATTATTTAGGGAAAAACTATTTAAAACAAAATAATTATAATAAAGCCGCAGAATATTATATGGATAGTTATAGCGCTAATAAAAATGGAGCAAAAACCGCTAAGGCATTATATAAATTGGCTTTTTGTTTTGAAAAATTAAATAAAATCGAACACGCAAAGGATACTTTAAAAATAATTGAAAGTGAATATTCCCACACTAAATATGCTAAAAAAGCTAATAAAGAA
Organism: uncultured Alphaproteobacteria bacterium; assembly: GCA_944390765.1. GTDB lineage: Bacteria > Pseudomonadota > Alphaproteobacteria > UBA3830 > UBA3830 > UBA3830. Next base: position 11,383 of record CALXQM010000008.1, read on the forward strand.
TTAAAACAGCTTAGTAAATAGCTAATGTATTTAGATTTCCAAGGCGTAAAACAAACTATATATTTGTTTTCAAAAGAGATGGAAAGACTATTACTATATTATAATTCTTATTATCATAAATTAGATTGTAAGTCGATTTGTGTTGCAGTTTCTGGAGGATCAGATAGTCTTGCCTTGCTTCTTCTTTTATCTGAATTTGCAAAATCAAGACAATGGCATTTATATTGCGCAACTGTTGATCATAAACTAAGAATAGAGTCTACAGAAGAGGCTTTTTTTGTAAAAAATATATGCGCCAGATTAAATATCGAACATCATATTTTAACATGGCAACATAACCCAGTAATAAGAGAAGGGAAATTAGAAAATTTAGCTCGTCAAGCACGTTATAAATTATTAGAACAACTTTGTTTAGAGAAAAAAATAAAATTTATAGCGACAGGACATAATTGGAATGACCAAGTTGAAACTTATGAATTAAGAAAAATCAAAGGTAGTTCTGATTTAGGTCTTGCTGGAATGAGTCAAATAAGATCCTTATCTGAAAATGTAAAAATTTTGAGACCTTTGCTTATTTTTTCTAAAGAATACTTAAAAGATTTTTTAACAAGCCAAAATATAGATTGGAAGACAGATCCAATGAATTTTAAAAATAATTTTCAAAGAGTTACAATTAGAAAAAATATCGAAACATATAGCAAAAACAAATTAAATGAACTTTCTAGAATAATTCAAAAATTAGGGCAGAAAAGAGCAAATATAGAGAAAAAAGCTTTAGATTTTCTGCTACCTTATGTCACTATAAATAATGTTGGTTACGCAGTTGTAGCAGATTTTTCTAAATTTACCGACTATGATTCTGAAATACAGGCAGAAATTTTAAGAAGGATAATTTGGCAGATTGGAGGGAAAGAATATCCTGTATCCATTAATGAAAATATTGCAAAAAATATTATTAATCGAAAAATAAATACTATAGGAAGATGTTTAATTAAAATAAAACAAAATCACCTTTTAGTTTTTAGAGAAAATAGAAACATTCCTTCTATGAAAGTAACAAGCAGTAAAACAATATGGGATAATCGATTTATAATTGATCTATCAGCATTAAATATAACATCTTTTCATAATTTAATGGTTAATAGTTATAATCGGAATATAAGGGAAGAAGATTTTTCGTCAAATTTATATATTCCTAAGGAAGCATTCCCAGGTTTCCCTTGTTTATATCAAAATCATAAAGTAAAATATAATCTCGAAAAATGGGAAAATAGTATAGATTTTCTATATAAATCCTATGTTTTCGATACATTTTGTGGAGTTAAATGTGAATAAGAATAGAAATTATAACTATAAAAATCTCACAATTTGGATCGCTATTGGTTGTTTTTTCTTCCTGGTGGTTCAGACATTAGTAAATATAAAAGATAATGAAAATATTATTCCGTATTCTGAATTTATATCAGAAGTTGATGCGGGAAAAGTTTCCAATGTAACAATAAAAGGACTAACAGTTGAAGGTGTATTTTCTAATGGTAAAACATTTGCAACTTATAATCCTGCTGACCATGATATGGTAAAAAAATTATTAGAAAGCCATGTCAAAATTACAGCTGCCCCAATAGATGATAGATATTCTTTTCTCCATTTGTTTTTCAGTTGGTTACCGTTGTTAATATTATGCGGCATGTGGTTTTTTGCTTTGAGACAAATGCAGAGTGGAGGAAACCGTGCTTTTGGATTTGGAAAATCAAAGGCAAAATTATTGGCAAAAGGAGGGAAAGTTACTTTTGATGATGTCGCCGGCATCGATGAAGCAAAAAATGAATTAGAAGAAATAGTAGATTTTCTGAGAGATCCTAATAAATTCAAAAGACTAGGAGGGAAAATTCCAAGAGGTGTTCTTCTCGTAGGACCTCCGGGAACAGGAAAAACTCTTCTAGCTAGAGCTATTGCAGGGGAAGCGAATGTTCCTTTTTTTAGTATTTCCGGTTCTGAATTTGTAGAAATGTTCGTGGGTGTTGGAGCGAGCCGAGTAAGAGATATGTTTGAACAAGGCAAAAAAAACGCTCCATGTATCATTTTTATAGATGAAATTGATGCAGTCGGCAGACATCGTGGATTCGGTTTAGGTGGAGGAAATGACGAACGTGAACAAACTCTTAATCAGTTATTAGTAGAAATGGATGGTTTTGAAGAAAATAATGGCGTTATTGTAATTTCTGCAACGAATAGACCTGATGTATTGGATCCAGCGTTATTAAGACCAGGGCGTTTCGATAGACAAGTTGTAGTGCCCGCACCAGATGTTAATGGACGTGAAAAAATCCTGCAAGTACACATTAAAAAAGTTCAAGCTGCACCAGATGTTGATCTGAAAGTGATAGCTCGTGGAACCCCAGGATTCTCAGGTGCCGATTTAGCAAACTTAATTAATGAAGCTGCGCTTCTCGCCGCTCGTTTTGGCAAACGTTTAGTTGGCATGGAAGAAATGGAAGAAGCAAAAGATAAGGTCATGATGGGAAGTGAAAGACGTTCTATGGTAATGACTGAAAATGAAAGAAAAATTACGGCATATCATGAAGCGGGGCATACAATTGTTGCCTTAAATATTCCAGAATCTGATCCGGTACATAAAGTAACAATTATACCTAGAGGTAGAGCTTTAGGACTCACTATGAGATTGCCAGAAAATGACCGCATATCTGTTTCTAAAATAAAATTAGAAACCGATCTAGCTGTAGCAGCAGGTGGACGCATCGCCGAAGAAATGATTTTTGGTAGCGAAAAAATTACTACAGGAGCTTCTTCGGATATAGAACAAGCCACCCGTATTGCAAAACGTATGGTTATTGAATGGGGTATGAGTGAAAAGTTAGGGTTTCTTTCATATGCTGGAGAAGGCGCACAAGAAGTCTTTTTAGGGCATGCATCATCTTCTGCAAAAAATATATCGGCAGAAACAGCAAAAATTATAGATGAAGAAGTAAGGGCAATTATAGATCGTGCTTACAATAGAAGCCGTCAAATTCTCAAAGATAATCGCAAAGCTTTAGATTTACTTGCAGAAGGATTGTTAGAATATGAGACGCTAAGCGGAGAAGAGATTCATAAAATCTTAGAAGGTCAAAAAATCATAAAAAAACAAAAGGCAACTGTTATTAAAACTACTAAAAAGTCAAAAATGCCTACTTCGCAGGATATAGTAGCAGATGAAAAATCACAAAAATTATCTGAAAAAACTAAAAAAAGCAGAAGCAAAAAAGGAGAGGCAAAATCAGAATTACCGTAAACATTGATATTGATAAAATTCGTATTGATAAGTTTTTGACACAAAATTTAGAAAGATTTTCTAGATCTAAGATTCAATCTTGGATAAAAGATGGGATAGTTTCTGTTAATAATGAAATAATAGGATCTACTAATCATTGTATCAAATCAGGAGATAGTGTACATATTAAAATACCAGATACTAATGAAAATTATACAATATCTCCTGATAAAAATGTTTCCTTTCAAATATTATTCGAAGATAAAGATATATTAGTTATAAATAAACCTGCTGGCGTTGTTGTTCATCCTGGAGCAGGTAATTATGAACATACTTTAGTGAATGGTTTAGTCTATCATTGTAAAAAAAATTTATCACAACTTAACACAAACCTGCGTCCTGGAATAGTTCACCGTATCGATAAAGATACAAGTGGAATTCTAGTTATAGCAAAAAATGATTTTGCTCATTTGAATTTAGCAAAACAATTTGAGTGTCATTCAATAAAAAGAAAATATATATGTTTTATTTATGGCATTTTACAGCCTAACAATGGCAAAATTGAAACATTATTACAGAGAGATTCTAGAAATCGTCTAAGAATGGCTATTTCACAATATTCCGGAAAAAAAGCAATTACTATCTATAAAAGTTTAAAAATGTTTGGAACTTTTGCTTCTAAAGTAGAATGCGAGTTAAAAACGGGGCGTACTCATCAAATACGAGCACATTTATCAAATATTGGTCATTCATTAATAGGAGATAAATTATATAAATTAAAAAATTATGCATTACCGAAACAAATAAACAATGAAATAAATAATTTTCAAAGACAAGCTCTTCATGCATATATGTTAGAATTTATACACCCATTATTAGAAAAAATAATGCATTTTGAAAGCAAATTACCTGACGATATGCAACAGCTTGAACAAATTTTAGAAAATGGAGTAACAACTTGATTAATAAAATAATCAGATTAAAAGAAATAGCAAGTACACATAAATTGGCTTTGCAAATAATAGAAAGTAATAAAGCTTCTGAATGTGTAATTTTAGCGGAAAAACAAACTGCAGGAATAGGTCGCTATAATAGAAAATGGATTTCATCAAATGGTAATTTGTTTGCATCAATTATTCGACAAATCAATCTAGAAAAAAATATTAGTAAAATTTCATTAGCTGTAGCTTGCGCTATACATAGAACATTATGTAGATATATTCAAAAAAAAAATAAGTTGAAATTACATTGGCCAAATGATATTTATTATGAAGATAAAAAAATTAGCGGAATATTAATAGCAGTTATTGAAAAATGGATAGTGATTAGTATAGGTGTAAATATTCATACTGTACCAATTTCATTAGCAATAAGTTTAGAAGATATTTCTGCTGAGATATGTATTTCTGCTGAACAATTATTAAAAGATATATTAGATGAATTAGATAATTGGATATGTTTACCAAATATTAACGATTTCTTGTGTATACAACAATATTGGCTAAAAAATATGTATGGAATTAACAATTTGGCAACTATAAAAAATAATAAAGAGTCCCTCGTTGGAATAATAAGAGGAATAGACAATTTAGGAAGATTAATTTTAGAAGAAGATAATAGAAATTTATATGTTTCAAGTGGTGACATGTTTATAAATGAAAACAAATTAATGGTGAACTATGAGTAAAAACTATCAAAATCTATCTGGATTAAATTTTATTTCTATTGGTGGATGTTCTGAAATAGGAATGAATTTATATGCTTATATATTCGATAATCAATGGATTTTAGTTGATATGGGTATGGGATTTGATAATTCTTTAGGAAGAGAATTAATTGTACCATCTCCTAAAGAATTAATAAAAAATAAATCAAAAATTAAAGCATTATTTATTACACATTCACATGAGGATCATATAGGGGCTATCCCTTATCTATGGCCAATGATTGAATGTCCTATATATGCTCGTCAATTTGCAATTGAAATGATAAAAGATAAATTATCCCAGTTCGATTTAGAAAAGAGTGTTCCACTAATTAAAGTTGCACTAAATCAACAAATTAAAGTAGGTAAATTTTCTATAGAGTTTATCGCAATGGCACATTCAACACCTGAATCAAGCGCCCTAGCAATTCAAACGGAAGCGGGAACAGTAATTCACTCTGGAGATTGGCGTATCGATAGAGATCCTGTACTTGGTCACAAAACTGATGAAGAAAAACTAAAACAATATGGCGACAAAGGAGTTTTAGCTCTTGTTTGTGATTCAACAAACGCTTTTAAAGAGGAACATTATGGAACTGAAAAAGAAGTTCGACAAAATCTAATAAAACTCGTAGAAAAATATAAAGGCAAAAGAATTCTTATTACTTGTTTTGCTTCGAATTTAGCACGCTTAGAATCTTGTTACTATGCTGCAAAAGAAAATGGAAGAAAAATCATAATAGTCGGCCGTTCTATGAAAAAAATAGAGAAAGTTGCTAAAGCATCCGGCTATTTAACGGATATTCCGGCTTTTATGGATGAATGGTCGGTAAAAGATATAGATCCAGCTAATTCTTTATTAGTCTGTACTGGCAGTCAGGGAGAATTAAATTCTGCTTTAAATAAAATATCCCATGATGAACACAGACATATAAAATTAGATAAAGATGATGTTGTAATATTCTCTTCTAGGACCATTCCTGGTAATGAAAAATCTGTTTTGGAAGTACAAAATGCCCTCATTGAAAAAGGCGTTAAAATTATCACTGATTTAGACTACGAAATTCATGCTTCTGGACATCCAAGTCAAGAAGAATTAAAGATTTTATATAAATTAATACATCCAAAAATCCTGATTCCTATCCATGGGGAGAGAATTCATTTGCATAAACAAGCTGATATTGCACGCGAATACGGCATACAAGAAACATTAATTCCATACGATGGAAATATAATTAATATAAGCAAAGCGGGAGCAAAAGTTATTGATAATATACATAATGAACTTCTTGCCGTTGATGGAACAAAATTAATTCCACTTAATGGAAATGTTTATAAAGCAAGGGCAAAGCTCGCAAATGATGGGCTTGTAAGTTTATGCGTTAAATGTCCAGGTGAACTAATAAAATTACTTGACTTTGAATGCATAGGAATTTTTGAAGACTCTGAAAATGAAGAAATACAAGAAATAAAAAAAGCAGTAGAAAATGAAATTCAATTATCTTTTAATAATATATCAAGAGAAAAGTTAACTAATCAAAAAATAAAAGAATCTATCAAAAAAATTGTAAAAACAGTATTTTTAGAAAATATAGGAAAAAAGCCATTAGTAATAACTCATGTTATAGCGTAATTAAGGTTTTCACTTTTGCAATGTTTTTAAGTTTAGATGCTACAAGGATTGATTTTTGAAATTCTACTCTTTTATATAAATCTATTACCGGTTAAAACACTAGCAAAGTGAAATTTTTACATAATTTGTAAATAATTCGTATTACAAAATTTCTTAATGAAAGTATTTGATTTTTTATATAATTATAATATGAAGCTTAAATGATTTCGCACGTTAGGCTAGTTTTATCATAACGAGTCTTTACAGTGCTAATTCAAATAAATGTATTTACTTTTTTCGAATTATATTATTTTTTCAACTCTCGCGTCATTTTAATAATTTCTTTTTCAGGTTTTAGTATAATTCTGAGTAACCATTCTCCAAACTTCGCGTTATTCTGTTCTACCTCTCGCGTTATTCTGAGCGAACAAAGTGAGTGTGAGAATCTATTATCTTACTCAACAACCGCCCACAAACTATATCATTATAGTAGGTTGTCACGTCACATTGCTCCTCGCAATGACGATAAATAGCAATGTATAGACAGAAAAAGTAAAATAATGATTTCTTACAATGACTAAGAACGTTTTTTTTATTCTATTTTTTACTTTTCTTGAGCTATTCTGATAGTTCTCTATACATAACTTCATTCTGAGTAACCATATTTCAAACTTCGAGTCATTCTGAGCGATTATTCTTCCACCTCTCGCGTCATTCTGAGCGAGTGCAACAAGCACGAGAATCCATATGTGTACTTTCATTATCAAATGGATTACCACGTCGCTCTGCTCCTCATAATGATGGAAAATAGAAATGATACTCGCAATGACGATAGAAAAAAGAACCTCTAGTATCTAAACTATTTTCTTTAATTTATAAAAACTTACAATTGAGATATTAACGCGAGGGCTTGTCCTTTTAAAAACTGATTATTGATTACAGTTTGCAAAGACACTGAATCAGTGGTATCTCCCATTGTAAAAATAAAAGCATTTCCTCCACCGGCACGTTGACGACATAAAGAACAATGAATATTATCAAGAGTTCCTTTAATCAGTTTAATTTTAGGTTGACAGTTAAAATCTGATTTTTCTATTGCTATATAACATAAGATTTTTTTATGTTCAAAATCTTCTATTTTTACAGACTGTTGTTCAAATGTTTCTTTATTAAGTATAACTGTAAACACACCATCCTTAGTTAAAGATATGCTATTGCTTCCACTACGATTTTCTAGTGTATTCCTTAATGAAATAACAGGATTATTTGTTTCAATAACCTGAGCAATAAATTGCCTACCATTAATACCTTGAACATTAATAGAGATACTATTCATACTTATCACTTCAAAACAAAAAACTATACAAAAAAGAAAAATATTTTTTATCATATCTTCACCTCAAATAAATACCTATATTATATATGCTATCACCAATTCTTATTTCATGCAATCTATATGGATACTCCCCATGTCGTTCTCTTAAATTTATTTGAGTACAGAAAGGTAAACCATCTCTATGATAGTCTATATATGAATCAGCATAAATAATTGGAACATCAATTGGGAGATTATTTATATTTGTTTGATTAAAAGGATCTATACAATTAGATTGTATTATATGTAATTTTGATTGTCCAAACCCATTATTCCAGTTATTGTTTTTTCTTTTAGCATTTGCTAAATCAAAACATATCTCTACACTTATATTACTCATTAAAGCTTTAGAAATTGGAGTATCAATAACAGTTTGATCCATACCAATCCCAAAATCATATAATACCCCATTAGCTATATTATTATTTGATTCATTCCAATATGTTGCCTTTTTATATTTTGTTATTACTTCGCCTCTGTTTATTCCATATGTCTCATTAATTAAAAACTCTTGATTGTATATATTTGCATTTGCTTGAATATTTCTATGTGATAACAGCTCATTTTTGCAGTCTTGCAAACAATAAGGATCGTTTGTAATATTCATAGTCCTATTTGAATAATTAGATTCCATTGTATTAAGAAATGTATGGATAGAACTACCACTTACACTACGATTCTCAACATAAAGGAAATTAGGATATATTATACTATATTTGGATTCTTTTGATAATTTTAATAATTTTTCATTTATAAAGTCTTTTTGTTTAGAACTTAATGGAACTGCTTGGGAAAAAAACATCTCATTAAAAACAATAATGTTACAAGAATTATACAAATATTGTTCATAAAAATATTTAAAATCTTGACAAAAACTACTTACATCATTTACATGCTGATGTCTATGAAACAATTGTGCACTTACAGCTGTGTTCAATGGTATCCGTAAATTATTCCACCAATCTTTCCAAAACCAGAGGCGGAAATTGTTAACTCCTGGAATAACAGAAATAAACGGAATATCTGGAAATGACATTTCTCGATAAACTGGGGCATATTTCCCTGTACATAATGGATATAACAGTCTTAGTATTTGTTCAAATTCATTATGTGAAATTAATTCTGTTGTTCCAATAGGATCTATAGGACTTCTAGAAATTGTAATAATGGATAATACCCCTTTATTTAGATTCATGCCTAAAGCTGTTCTTAACTCTACTTTCGCATTATCAAAATTTTGCAAATGTAAAGATAACGCCATACTACCTATAGTATGTTCTATAAGAAAACATATATAAATTACAGACAAAAAACACCTAATAAAGTTATTAAATAACATAATATAAAATCCTTTTTTAACTATTATATAATATTATGTCATTTTTTAAAGCCAATACTACCATTTATTGATACAGATGATTTTTATATTTAATTCCATTATAATAAAAATGCCACAGGATCATTTTCAATATTAACTTTAGAAAAAAATAAATCTGTCATTGCCCATACCATAGCATCTAATCTATCAGGTGATTTTTGACCTGGTTCATAAGTAACCATTTGCATTTCTAATTCACGAAATTGATAGGCATGAAAAATCATCTTTTTTTGATATAAAATAGCAATTGGCGAAGCTCTTTCTATTTTAGATTTATGCGCATATACAGGCTTTAAAATAATATTATTGTCTATTGATTTAAGCAAATTTGTCAATAACTCTCCTCCCGCATTCGTTTCTATTACAACTTTTTTAGCTCGATATTTTCTATAAAGTTCTACAACACGATATGCCCATTTATCAGGAGGCAAATTAGCACTAGCATCCTCTAAAACATAAGCTTTACCAAATCCATCTTTCCCAGCTACAATAATTCCTGTTTCATCGCTACTTTCTTTACTAGTAACTGCTGGATCAACCGCTATTATAATATTATCCAAATAATGAGGAGGTGATTTATAACAATTTTCGATATCTGCCCACCCCCATAATGTATTTTGTTTATCTTCAACAATTTCAGCATAAATTTCTTGCGCCTCTAAACGTGTGCCTTTTAAATATTCTAATTGCTGTAAAAACGTTGGAGATAAATTTTCTTTATTTTCCAAAGAAGATCCCCTTACTGTTATAACATCCTTACGCGCAATTAAATCTTTTAAAAATTGCAATGGCCTAGGAGTAGTTGTTAAAATCATTTTGGGATCTTTCCCTAATCTTAATGACAATGATAATTGGTCAAAAGTTTCCCTAGAATATGCAAACTTCGCAAATTCATCTACCCAAGCGGCGTCAAATTGTGGTCCCCTTAGTTGTTCATAATTTTCTGCTCCATACAGAGTAGCAATAGCACCATTTTCCCATGTTAATAACCTTTTAGTATGGTTATAAATTAATTTGTCATTTTTATTACTTATAGATAGAATTCCGCTTTCACCTTCTACCATAACTTGTTTTGCTTCTTGAATAGTATTAGCAACTAAAGCAATGCGTTTATATTTTCCTGACATCACTAATTTACGAACACTTTCAGCCGCTGCTCGAGTTTTCCCAAAGCCCCTTCCAGCCAAAATTAACCAAATTCGCCAATCACCTTGTGGCATTAGTTGATTAGGACGCGCTATTTCTTCCCAAGATGGATTTCGAAATTCTTGAATGTTATTTTGAATATAATCACTCATATTCTAATCTCCAAAAAAATAAAAATCTTTGCGAATAATTAACTTTTATCTGTCATAAATATAAGAAGAATATGTACGGTGCTAATAATGAATGTTAATGCAAAAAAAACTGTCAAGAAATATGAAAAAGAGCCAAAAATGAAAGAGACTGAAATCGAAAAAGCAATTAAAAAAAATGACGAAGAATGGGTAAAAAGAATGTTGTTATTAACATTAACAATGATTCTTGCTCTACTTGGTTTGGATTAACAAATTGCTGGGTGTGTAAAGTTACACACCCAATCAATAAAGGAGGCAATTTTGTATGAGATGGTGGGCGCCAGAGGACTCGAACCTCTGACCCGCTGATTAAGAGTCAGCTGCTCTACCAGCTGAGCTAGGCGCCCTTACCGTATAAACATATATCATTAGCGAGTTTTTTTGTCTAGATGTTTTTGTAATTATTAATATTCTCTTAATTTTTCAATTTAGTCTATGAATTAATACTTATCATGAAATTAAAGATTCTCATTTTAATAAACTTTAAAATGTTTAAAATTAATTTTCATAGCGTTTTCAAATAATTAGCCCATAAATTAACAAGAATTCCAGAATTTAAGCTTTCTATTTCAATAAATATAGTCTTTAATCAGGAGTTAAAAGTACTTTTTCACAAAATTAAGTTCTATAAACCTTAATTCTTAAAATTGAAAATATAATCAAGCAATAACTTAATTTAAGACTCAAAAACTGCTATTCATTACATACTTTTCTTCATTGTGGGGAGCATTTTCCTCTTCCAGCGTCATTGCGAGGATTTTCTCTATTTCGTCATCACACGGAGATATATAGTCTCCGCCCCTTCCACTTATTACGTGGTGATCCATAACAATACTGAAATGTAAGCAGAAGTGTTAAGTAAAAGTAGATTCTCACGTTCGTTACGCTCACTCAGAATGACGCCAATGAGCATGTTGATACGACTGGTCTAAGAATAATGCTATAGATGTTTCCTTACTTCATTACATGGAACGTTTTTCCATTTCGTCATTACGAGGAACGAAGTGACGTGGTAATCCATTATCAGCTTAAAGAATATAGAGTACACAAACAGATTCTCACACTCACTACGTTCGTTCAGAATGACGCAAGTGGCATGAGGAAAGTGCTTATAGCGTCATTATGAGAGTTCTTCTCATGTTCGTCATTGAGGAAAACGTTCTCCTTCTTAGCGTCATTACACGAAGCCATATAGGCTTCACCTCTTCCACTTTTCGTCATTATAAAGTATGGAAAGAATGACCGTAAAAAAATTAAAGTCTATTCAAATGATGCTCAATATCATGTATAAACAAATAAGTTTCTATTCTTGCACAATCAATAACGATATAGCATTCTAATTATCTATACAGAATTTAATTCGCAAAATACATAACTAATACTTCAATTTTTCAGTAATAGTTTGCTGAACATCTTTTTTTCTAGTCGAACTAAATTCACAACTATAAGCATCTTTTAAACAAGCTCCAAAAATTCCAGCAACTGTAGAAACTATACCAACAACTTCGCCAGGAAGATCATTTTTATAAGTAGTTAATATTAGAAGACAAAATATCAAACCGGATGCCGCTCCGACGACCATAATCGTTAGTCTTTTGTTCCTAATAACTGAATTAATTACATTGACATTTCCCGAATTTTTTTCATCGTATTCTTCGATATTTTTATCAATATTACTACATTCAGGTAATCCATTTGTTTTTTTTAAGGCACTCCCAATATTATTTTTTACTTGATTTATTGAGTCTAAAACTATTTTATCTATTGTCATACTAATCTCCTTTTTTTAAACTGTAAAAATAATGATTACCAAATATTCGTTTTGGTGAAATATATGCTGCCCAATATGGTTTTATCGTTTTTTCATGATAATGATCACAACCATCAGTTAAATCTGGCCAAACTTCATATAAAACTTTATTTGCAACTAAATTACATGTTTTGTATATTTCAGAATTTGTGTTAGCTTCTTTAATTTTTTTATAATTTATATCATTATGATTCCAGCAGGAAAATTGATATGGAGCTAAACAAACTTCTGAAATGCTTTTAGCAAAATGTTTTTTAAAACGATTAAATATAACGTTTGCCACCGCTATTAAAGAAGAGAGCCCAAAAAGAGATAATTCTCCTCGAGCCTCTCCATAAATAGTTTTAGTAGCTATATCCAAATCATAATTCGAATAGTTCATAATTTAATTCCTTCTATTAAATAAATTCTATTATTCTTTTTTTGATGTTTCGAATTTTATTACAATTAAATTCGTGCCAATAATTTGATAAACTGAACAACTTGTATAAGTTATAGTTTCCTCATTTTTTATCAATTGAATTTTACACCCTCCATCCCTTATTTTATCATATAAATTAAGAGATGGAGGAAATGAAAAATTCACTTTTTTATAATTTCTAGTATCTTTTCTAACATCAATATTTTTATTTAACAGTGATGAAATAGTATAAGATTTTATTTTTAAATCTGTTCTATCAAACACACTTCTGAATACACAAGGTTCGATTTGTTTTAGATGACATCCGTAAAAATAAAACCCTCCATAAGGATAAAACTTGCAAGATACTTTACTGCCATCATCATAGATAATTTCCTGATTAATGGATTTTTCTGATAAATGAAATGTATCACAAATATCAAAATCAAATTGTAACAAATTATCTGAAAAACATAATTTAAAATTTTCTGTCTCTTTTCCTATTAAATCTTCCTTTTTCCCATCATGTATGTAATACCCGTTATCTTCATACTTTAAATAAACGGCCTTGCAAAAATGATTATTGACTTCAGAATCGATATGAAAAAATTTCGCATCATAAATATTATCAATTTCAAAAATTTTACCGCTTTCATTCCTAACTAAGCATGTAACATTATCAATTTTAATAGGAATAATAGACGCATGTAAGAAAACCGCAGATGGATAATCCGACATCATTTCTATGGCGCAAATATCTCCACCGAATTCTAATGCCATACTATTTCTAAGAATTTCTACGGTATCTGCAATTGATGAAAAATTGTGTTCATAATTTTGCTGAAAATTTCTTAATCCTCTAATTAACATCTATATCTCCACATCTGCCAATTTAATTTCTTGTTTTATTTCTCTTTTTATATTCAATGGATGAAATTTAACTTTAATTTTTGTTGCGTGTTTCTTAAGAAAATTTTTCACTTCCAATTCTGAATTAAATTCTTTTGATAATAATAAATCTTGTTGTTCTTCAGGAGAATTTTCTATATAAATATCTTTTATAATATTTTGCAAACATGGCTCAACATCTTTTGTACTAATTGAAATATCATAATTTTTGTAATCTATAAAACCATCGGAAGCGTAACCTATTACTAATTTCATTAAACGACTTTTATCATTACAAAAAAGGCGAGTTTCAACAACTTTTCCTACGATCTTTTTTGAAGTTAAATCATTCAGGCAAACCTCATCATTTATAGAAATATTCCAAAATTTATTAGCATCTATACACAATTCTATAAAAACATATCGTCTGGAATAATTAATTAAAGCTATTGCTTTTTGAATAGCATATTTAATACAATTTTTTCCTCTTGCTGTAGCAAAAAACGAACTTAATGTATCATCAGCAAGGGCATCTGAAACCTTATTTATTTTTTTCCAATATTTTTCACTTAATGAATTATCCGTAATATGATCTTTTATACATTCATAGATAAAACCTTTATAAATTACTTTATCTTCACAAGAATAATTATGATAAGCGTGCCATTGTGGATAATCTTTACTAGATTGAATTGAATTTAAATTAATTGTTATATTTTTAGAACGAGAATATTTTTTATCTACAATTGATAATGATACCTCTTCTTTTCTTTTTTGTTGATATTCCCAATTTACTATAAATTTACCATCAAAATAAAATCTACGAAATTGTATAGATTTCTTCTGATTATTTTTTTTAATTATTATAGGAGATGAAGTTATAGGATAGTTCGTTAATACCCCTAAATTATTAGGATTAATCTTTGATATTCTTTTATAGGCAACATAATATCCATTTTTACTAAAATTAGGAAAACTGGAACTAAGGTCAGTAAAAGAATTTATTTTATGAAAACTAAAAAGGCGGGACATAACAGGAACAAGATCAACAGATCCATAAATATTTTGTATCCATTCTGCAGATAAATTAATATTTATACGACCGTAAGGTTCCCTAGAAAAATTTACCTTTAAGCTATTCTTTATTATATCATTTTTTGAAAGATTAAAAGTATTTTTTCCTTTATGAATAGAAGAAAGAGACAAATTTCCTGTCTGTTTATCCCAATAAAAAATATTATTTTCTCCTTCTAAAAAAGTTGTAGGATTATTCAAAGCAGAATTAGAAAAAAACAATTCATCTCTTACAATAGGAGTATTTTGAGTTTGAGATAAATCTGCAACTTTAATTTTTTCATTACAGTTTGAAATAAACTCATCCAATTGTTGCTGGTAATTGTCAGGCTCTGCTAGTAATTCTATTTTCATTTGACTACCATCAATCACTAATGGAAATGAAATAACTTTTCCAAAAAACAATAGTTTGATTTCATCTTCTTCTTTTAAAAAAACTTTAGCATAACGATATTTTATAACTTGATTCCTTAAAGTTATCTTTGCTGAAGCAAAGCACCCTTCTTTTTGAATAATCTCTAAATCAATAATTTGTTCATTTTTATCATGACAAAAGGGCTCATTTAGTGAGTCACACCAATTAAATAATATATTAAACATAATATTTCCTTTTATTTTTAAATATTGTAAATTTAAGCGACTTTATTAATCGAGGCATTTATGAATTTAAACAAATACTGGATGGGAGTAACATTCTTTTTCCTCCAAATGATAGTAAGTTGTGCAAACGATATTATTTCTAAATTTATGGGGCAGAGGCTTGATGCAATTGAAGTTACATTTTTCAGATTTTTTTTCGGATTAGTCACATTAATACCTTTTATGATAGATAAAGGAGCTAGAATTTTTAAAACAAAACAACTTTCTTTAAATGTTATAAGAGGCATATTAGGAGCATTAAGTTTTTTTCTTTATATTGATGCTATAATATCATTACCATTAGCAGAAGTTGTCATTATCCTATGGACTATTCCATTATTTTCTTTAATTCTATCTATGACATTTTTAAAGGAAAATATAAGTACATTTCGTTGGATAGCGACTATAATTGGATTTGTTGGGCTGACAGCAGTTACTACTTACAACTCCGATAATTCTTTTAGTTTTAACATATTGTACCTTATTCCAATTGGGGCATCATTTTTATTTGCATTACAAGATATTTTCATAAAGAAAATGGTAGTCGCTTCCGAAAATCGCCTTACAATGTTATTTTACTTTGCTTTAGTAACTAGCATTGTTTCATTTATACCAGCTTTAAAAGTATGGAAGACTCCAACAGACTTTGAATTATCGATGCTATTCTTACTTGGCGCAGGGGGGAATTTAATCCAATATTTTATATTCAAAGCTTTCAGTTTAATCGATGTTTCTGCTGTTGCTCCATATAGATACCTTGAATTATTGGTAAGCGCACTGTTTGCTTTTATATTTTTCAGGGAAATCCCTGGACTTAATGTTTACATCGGTGCATTAGTCCTTATTCCAAGTACATTATACCTCGCTTATAATGAAAATAAGAAAAGAAAGAAAAATAATTTTAAAAAATCAAATAAATAATTTAACTATTCATAAAAATCTATTGATAATCCTTAGATCCGCCAGGATAATTAACGTGTATCCGGCAATTATGTTGTTTTGCAAAATTTTTTAAATATGTATCACAAGGTATTCCAGGATTATATTCCGTGTGGTTAGCAATTGTTTGACCATAAGCCATAATACATGGCTTTAATCCTGAGTTTGAGATTACGATATCACAATTTCTTAATGAAATATTTTTATTTAATATAGCTTTTAATAAATAAAACTCAGAATGACAGCGTGGCATCGAAGTATTAGAATTATCTGGGAAACCATCGCCCCTTTCAAAAGAATCTTTAGCAGCCTTAGCCTTTTCTCCATGTGTTCCATAACAAATATCACTATCATTAGGATTACTATAATACTCTGTCAATATTCCAAACTGTGCTGTTATATTATTTCTTTCTTTAGATACAGATATCAGTTTACTAGAATGTCTTCCGAAATACATTCCTATAGTAGTTAAGCTTTGATAAAATTCATAAAGCAATAAAACTAAGCAAAATAATATTCTCATCACGAAATCTCCAAATTATACTAAAACACCCTTTATTACATTTATAATTAACTTTCTAAAAAATCTTTTGGTATTCTTTCAAGTATTTCTTCTAATATAAATTTTGATACTGGATCTTCTATTTCCTCACTTAATATATTTACCGAAGCTGATAACAAATAAAAATTAAAAGTATTGTCTTGTTTATTGTTACTTAACTCAAATATAACTACTGCTTCCTGTTGAGTACTAGATAAATCTTTAACTGATTTTTTATTTGGTAATTTAATAGATATAGGCATATCATACATATAGCTAATTAACAACTTCTTACAAGTTTGTAATTTTTCTAAATGTTCTTTAATTTTGCTCTTTTGTCTTTCTTCAACAACCCAAATTTTATTTCTACAATCCTGTTCTTCACGATATATACGTTCCATAATTTTACTAATATCAATATTCATTGTAAAAACACTTTCTTGTAGCAACCCTAAAAAACTAACTACTATCATAATAATTCTAAGAAATTTCATGACAAAGCTCCTAAATACAACTATATCTCATTATACAATGACATATGATAAATTCAATGAAGTAACTATAAAAATTATCGATTATATGGACATATATATCAAAACTATGACATAATAACTAAACATTATCTTTAAATATTTTATGATATAAAATAACTTCTTCAAATTCAAGCCTCCAGCCTCCTTCCATATCCCATTCTTTTGTAATCATAGAAAAATATTAAATAAAAAATTTATAAATTAAAATATTTTTAACATTTGTCAAATATAATATATAATAATTACAGGAAAATAATGTTAGTATGTTAACTTTATTCAGAAAAAATTTTTGTATATTTATTATATTAGTATTAATAAATAATAATTGCTATAGCGGTAACGAACAAAGCGTTACACCCCCAGAAGCAAAGTATGATAAAGATTTAAAACATTCCATCGAATCTGGTGATCTCAATGCTATTACCATCAACCGAAATTGTAGCGGAAATATTATCGGTAAACCATCTATAGATATAGAGCAAATACTTAATAAAATTAAAGAAATTATACCTCAAAAGCAAAAATGGACGTTTCTTATTTTTTCAGAAACATTTTTTGGTAATAATGCAATTATGACGGAAAATGAAGTACAAAATATAGTTAAAAAATGTAACGAATTTTCGAAACTTTATCCTAAGGTATTATTACATATTAATTTTTTACATAAATTTAATAATAATAAAAGACCTCCTTGGCTCCCACTTCAAGGGATTCAAGTAACAGATATTAATTTGGACAGAATAACTTGCAATAATATTCCAGAACCGGATAAAAAGAATATATTTAAATATAACGATGAAGCAAAGTCCAGAATATCTAATTATTCAATTTTAATATGTAGAGGTTGTCCAATATTATTTTATAGAAAAAGCACATATTGTAATGAAGCAAATTTTCAAATTGTAAAATATGATTCTGAAACCAAAAAATTTCAAGCTGGAGATTGTTTATATGAATTTGGTGATTTTCAAAGTCATATAATAGATAATTTAGATGAAGAACACCAAAATCTAGCTGATACTTTAATAAATAATAAATTAATTTGTACAAGAATATGTTATGATCTTAATAAAATGAATGAATTGGGAACGAATACAAAATTACTAATTATAAATGCTAATGAAGCCCCAAATATTGATGGATGGCTAAATAAAATCTCAAATAAAGATATGTTATGCTTACAAGCTGATGCATATCATCAAAATCCTCAATTGTTAAAGTATCAAATGGAAGGAGAGGTATCCTATCCTTTTTATACGTACAGTTTTTTCACAAAAGAGGGACGTTTTTTACCAAAAGAACATACACATTTATTAAAAGATATGTTACCTTTTTATAGTTATTATGGAATGGAGAGCAAATTTGAAAAGTTTGAATAAAAGTAATATTAAGGGAATAATGATGATAAAATTTTTTGTTATAGTATTTGCTTTGATTTTAAATTATAAATTATTTGCAATGAACTATTGTATATTAATACGAAATAATACTGATCAGCCATTTAAAATTATATTAATGAATATAGAAAACCATAAAAAAACCTTATTTAGTAAAACTTCAATTTCGAATATATGGTATGGAGAAAAAGAAATTAATAATGGAGAAGAAATTTCAGCGCATAGTCAGAAACGATTATTTATCAAATTAGATGAACTTGAACATAAAGTTTCTTCAGATTTTTTTGTATTACAAAATCATAATGGTGATTTCTATGTTAACTTTGGAAAAATTTCTGGTGATTCCGGAGTTTCTCTTCCTGTGGTAACTGATAAACTAATATGCGATGTTCCCTCTCGATATATAAATTTAGATAAAAATGAAATTATTTCTATGTCACGGATTTATAAGGCTAAGCATACAAGTAGCAGAGAAGAAGGGGCTGAAGTTATTACAATAATCGAAAATTTATAAAATATTAAATTTAATTAAATAATATTTATTTATACTTAATTATAGTAGCTAATTTATTTTTTAATTTTATAATAATTTAATTTTAATTATATGAGGTGTTATTCTACACCTCCTCTAACTCAAGTCTCCAACCACCTTCCATATCCCATTCTTTTGTAATCATAGAAAAATTTATTACTTGCATAGTTAGCCAAGGGCGAAAAGATACGAATACTTTTTCTTCATAAGGCTGATATAATTCAACATCATTATCTATCAGTTTAAATGGAATTTGTTCTCCAAAATTATTTACAGCGCTAACAGAACCTGCCACCGCAGGACGAATTAATGTAATCTTTTTTTCTTTAGGAAAGATGACTTGCCATAAATTTTGAATACAACCTATATTAAGTTGTGAACCTACCCATAACCTGTCAATAATTGGGGTATTAACATCTGTACAAGAAATAATACTATAGTATTTTCTTCTTTCGGTAGTTTCTAAAAACATTAATTCGCCATTAACTGATCTCTTGAATTCACCATTAGATACAGGCTTAAGTTCCTGTGTACAATTTCTCGCACTTTCAGGAGGGAATCCAGAAATATCTAAAATTAAATTAGTTTCTGCGCTCATATTAATTCATCCACTCCGGCATTGTTGTAGGCATAATGCGTGAAAGATATTCTAAATAATAAGATAATTCATCAATATTTTTATTTTCGTCATTCATCTTGTATTTCCTCTATATCGTCATATATTGCCTTTAGGTATAACAATGCTGTCAAATCTAATATAAGGTTATTTTTCTTTGTTACAAACTTTTCCAGTTTTATTTGTGCTGTTCCTATTTCAAAATTTCCTTGTTTTAATGTTAATTTTTGAGCAATCGCCTTTTTCATTGTTTTAATAATCGAATAGTAAGCTGGCATCTGTTCTTGATTATAAACAATAGTTAATTTTAATCCTAATTTTGTAACTAAATTAATATTTTGTTCTATATTTAATAATTCTAAAATAATGTAAGGCGTTTTCCTCTGTTCTTCAGGAGGTTCAGAGGGAAAAATAGAAATATCTAATAAATTCTTTAAAGTATTAATTAAACCGAAATCCCATGGTATCATTATGTTATCTCCTTCTATTAAATATGTCATAAAAATATTTTTCATAAAATATAAATAAAATTATTATTAAAATTATTTTGTAAAAGATAATAGTTATAGGAATAATAAAACTATTTTATGACATATTATTAATAATTATACAAAATCATTTTATATTTGCATGAAATATAATAAGATTATTTTTAAAGTCATAGGAAACAGGTTGAGTAGGCTCAAAAATATTATCATTAACTACCACACGAAAATTTTTTGGAAATTCACCCTTCCATCTTATAGCAAACAAATATAAAGATTTTGTAATTTTCACATCTTTTAATTGAATTGTCGCCCATAAATCCTTCCAAGGTGTATATTTGGAAATCCATTCATTATTATGCGAAAGTTGTTTATCTAATAATTCAATTCGAACTTTTGTACTAAACAATTTACCCAACATCTTAAAATATCCTTAAATTTAAAAATGGACTTAATAATTCTCTTATTCCTGCTGAAATTTGATAAGTCGAGTTATATCTATCCTGATATGCGTTAGCAACTAACATTAAATTCGCTAATTTAATTTGATAAGGTACTCTGTTTGGAAATAAAGCAATTCCAGCATTATACAAAATAGATATTTCTTGGCATTTATCAAAATTTCTTATGTTATTTACATAAAGATAAGAAGTATTATTAATTTTTTCTAATTTTAATCTTTTTCTATCTATAACTTTTCTGTCTATTACTACTTCTACAATATCTAATACAGGAGGTCTTGGCATTGGAATTTTTATCATAGAACCAAAAACACAAGGTCTACCATCTGTATTTAAATTATCAAATTCATTTTGAGATAGTGTGTATTTCCAGGTTTGTTTAATGATGGATTTTTGTACTAAAGTTTCAATAGCTTCCCTGGTCGATTTTATCAGTAATTTTAACATACTATCTTCAAAATTATGATTAATATTCAAATAATCCTTCACTTCTTGTAAAGTAATAATTTCCTCATTCGGTTGTTCTATTAACTCTAATTTCATTTTATCCTCCTAATTTATTTCATCAAATTTCAACAACTTTATAGCGTCAAAGTCAATAACATCTCCTCCTACACGTTTTGAAGCATAAAATTCAACAAATGGCTTTGAAGTGTAAGGGTCTCTTAAAATTGACAACCCCTGACGTTCTACAATTTGATACCCACTTGAAAAATCACCGAACGCAACCGAGGTAGATTCTTGCCCATTCACTAAAGCTGGCATATTATCATCGATAATGACTGGATAACCTAAAAGTGTTGAAGGGGTAGCATCTGCAATTGATGGTGCCCAAATTGGTAAAGAATCGCCATTTTTTATTTTACGAATTTCAGATAAAGCAGAACGTGACATAATCCACTTTGCATTTTTTACATATATTGGTTTAATGGAACAAACCATATCAATTAAAATATTCAGAGCACTATCATTATCAACAAATTTACCTTTAGCTCCTGTTAAAAAATGTTGAAGTATACCAAATGTTCTATTTTCATCACTATTTGAAGAATATTTTAAAAACCCATGAGGTTTGGATGTTCCGTCACCATTAATAAAAGCGGAATCCTCTAAAGATGCAAATTTTTCCGCTATTTTATCGATTAACCACTCTTCAACATCTATTTCTGAATCATCAAGTAAATGTTGATTGGCTTTTGGTTTTGCATATAACTCATAGACTGGTATTTTAATCTTTTTTACTTCAGGGCTATCTGTTTCTATTCTTTCTTCATTTTCTGATGTCCACCCTGCATCAGGCAATTTAGAATCGACAAGAATATCTACAGCATTAGTTGAAATAGTAATTATCTTTGCAATATTTCTCATTGGAGAAAGAAATTTCAGTTTATCATCTATTCTTTTAATAATATTTTGTGGTAGAAAAATCGCTCCATCTTTATCATTTGATTCATTTAGAGATTTCGTAAAAAAAGTATCTACTCCTTTGCGAATAAAAGAAGCTAATCCTGTATCTTTTTCTTCTGAAAGTGGTATATTTAACATATCATTCCTCATTTTATTTTCTTCTTGAATTTTTTTATCTATTTTGATGTTTTCTATTGTCGCTGATTTGCAAGCTGGAAACGTTACAATTGATATTTCCAATAATTCTAAATCAGTTAAGTAATTATGGTCATTTTTTATATATTGATTTCTTATTCTATAACCAATTGAAAATCCATCTATTGCTTTATTTTTTAACAAAGTATAGATTTCTTTTGCTTTTGGAAGATCTAACAAGAGTTGCGCTTTTACAAACAATCCATGTTCGTCTTCTGATATTTCATTTATAACTCCGATAGGACTAGAAATATCATGTTGCCACAATAACTTAGGCATATTTCCTTTTTTTGTATCAGATATTGCTTGTGAAAAAGCATTCTTAACGACTATATCACCATAGCTGTCAATTTCATCAAAAACACTAGCATATCCTTCTATTTCTCCTTTTTCAGAGAATGATTTTATTTTTATTGTTTCTAAATATTTCATTTTTCATTTCCTTGTTTTAGTTTTGGGAGCCCTAGCATTTCTCTTTTTTCATTATCAGTAAGAAAATCTGCGCCGGCTATTCGATTCCAGAGTATTTCTCTCTTTCCTGCCAAAGCAGGAACTGTATCTAAATTAAATACAACGTTTACAAATTGTTTTGTTCTGATAGAAAGCCAATGACTAAATTCTGTACTAATAAATTCGGTTAAAGGAACTATAGTGTCTTCCCAAAAATGCGTTCGAGCTTCTTTATAGTTGCTAAAAGACGAGTCTCCTCGAATACCAACTAAAATTGGTGGAACACCAAACGCTTGAACTATTTCACGGGCTGTAGAATTTTTTGCTCCATCAAAATCTAAATCCCTAGGAGAAAACCCCATTTCTTTCCATTCAAATCCACCTTCTAGCACCATAATTTTCCCAGCGTTACTTGCTCCAACGTATGTTTCTTTTAAATCTCTCCTTAACTGAATTCTTTGTTCATCTGTAAGATTTTCAATATTTTTTAAAATTAAACACCCAGTTGGTCTTCCCCCATTTTGTAATAAACCTAAGTTGTGTTTTGACATTTCATTATATTGATCAATAGCTTGAGTAGCAGCCTGTATCGGAGCAAATCCATACCAATCACTCAAAGGATTTGAAAATTTCAAATGCAAAACATCGTCTTTACGTAAGGATATTTTAGTTCTATCTACTTCATAGGTATAATATTCTACTTCTGTATTATTTCTATTCGGAACAATTTTAGTTCTATCAGGTCTTAAACAATTTAATTCCTTTCCGTTAAAATATACAAAAGCATTGCCAGAAAGTTGCAAATAATTAACCAAAGTCGTCATAAAAGAACTACGACCTTGCATAGAATTAGGACGACAAAATAAATTTGTCATCAATTTGTTTTCTGATAAATCTCGATTTTTAACTATTATGGGAATAGAAGAGATCCCGCTAGAAATAAGATTTATAGCTCTATATACAAAAACATTTTTGAAAAAACCTTCCGAAACAAGGGAAGAATAATTACCTGGCGTCCATGTGGGAGTCGTTCCCTGCCAAGTAAAAATACATTCCTTTTTTCGGTTACTAAAATGTTGTAATAAATTAAACATTTGTAACTCCATAAATTATATTTTTATTTGACAAAACACTGATAAGCCACTGTGCAGACTCGAATGAACCAGTTTTGAATGTTTTAATAAAAACTTCAATATTTGATTTTATTAAAAACTAAGATTATATTAACTAAAATTTTAAATATTTCAATAATTTTTTTATAGAAATTTAAAAAATTATTTAAAATCAATTGATTAATTACTATCTTGAAAATATTTTTTATTGTATAAAATGCATTTTTCTAAACTATTAATAATATAAAATTAATATTTTCAGAACCGATAAATACTTTCATGTAATTTTTTCTATAAATTAGAAAAATGGATACTTCTTATTTATAAGTTTCTCGCTATTAAAATTAGTTATTCTTTCAATTTCATCTACTAATAGACCTCAAGATATTTTTCTTCCGTATTATAATGGAACTGTAATCCTTGATGACATTATTGGTTGTAAAGAGGAATTTCATTTAAGATTTGTTGGTAATGATTACAGGTTTACTTTTATTAAAATTTAACTAATAAGGAGAAGCACATGAAAAAAATGTTATTTTTAGTTTTAATTATAAGTTTTAATGTATTTTGTATGGAAATGGAAAAAACAGTTTATTTTAATATGATACATGAAAATAACCCATCTATTATTGCTAAAGTTTCTGAAGACGGCATAAAACTTATTGACAGTTCTTGGAATGAAGTAAATTCATTAGCTATACCATTATCAGAAGAAGAAGATGGATTCAAAGTTGTCCTAAAACAGAATTCAACATATGGAATTATTTCTATTTATAATGAAAATAATCTAGATAATGCTTTATTAAAATTTTCTATAGAAAAGATAAATTGTTATAATCCTGCTACAGTAAAATTCTTAGAAATAGAACAAGATAAAAAAGCCGTTTTATATCGTCCAAGTATGGGATGATTCAGATTTTTCAATGTCTAGAATACAGAAATTAATGCCATTTGGAGAGATACAATTTTATACACCTGTTTGTAAAATATAAGTATATAAAATTACTTATTTATAACTTCGTATAGCGACATCGCCATTACGCTTTTAGTCATTCTGAGCTAACATGATGAATGTGAGAGTTCATAGTTTTTTCTTAATTATTTTTTTACGCGCATTTTAAAGTCATTATAGATTGCTACGTCGCTTCGCTCCTCGCAATGACGCTAAATGGAAAATGCCATTCTGAATGACAAGAAATAAACTTTTTATCACGTCTTACGTTATTTTAAGTGACACAATCCTTTTTCATCGTCATTTTGATCATTCTCTACACCCAGTGTCATTCTGAGCGAGTATAACGAGCGTGAGAATCCATATGTTCTTTTAATCATATCTACTACTGTAATAAACACAATAGATTAAATTAATACAAACTTCTTTCATAAAAAAACATATATTGTTGTACAATACCACCTATGTCCTCTAACCCTAACTCTTTCAAAGAGAAATTTCCATTATAGCGCTTATCTATAATTCTTTTTATCCAAACATCTATAGGAAAGGCTTCTATTTTATGCAACCCAAATAGCATAATACAATTAGCGACTTTGTCCCCTATTCCTGGTAAAGATTTTAGATATTTTAAAGCACTGATATAATCCATAGATTTTAATAATTTTAAGTCAAATTTCCCTTCATAAATCAACTTAGATATAGTTAATAAATAGTCTTTTCTATAACCTAGTTTAAAACTTTCTAATTGATTTTCTGAAAAATTGAGAAAATCTGAAGGAGAAGGAAATTTACCGTTATTTGTAGAGCATATTTTACGAATACAATTAGCTATTCTAGAAATATTATTTTGTTGAGAAATAACATAAGAAAATATCATTTCCCATAAATCTTGCTTTAAAATTCTGAGTCCTGAACCAAACTTAACTGCTTTTTCTAAATAACCATCTCCAGAATTTAAAATACGGCTGATAATCTGACCATAATCTATCTCTAAATCAAAATATTTATACCAAAAATCGTAAAACTGCTCTTTTGAACAGTAGAATACATGAATATTGTTATTTTTTTGAATAAATAAGCATTTGTTCAGGACATGAGCTTCCCATTTATTATCATCAATTCTATAAATACGAAAGCATTGCCCTGAATCTGCAATCTGTTCTATATCAAAATTTCTAAGTTCTAATCTCAATTCGTCCATTTTGATATGTCACTATAGCTTTTGAACCTTCTTGTAAGTCTCCTGCAATAATTTTTTTTGCAATTAAATCATACAAGCTTTTTTGCAAGACTCTTTTAAGAGGTCTAGCGCCGTAATTTTCATCATAACCTTCTGTACATAACCATTGTTTAAACGAATCTTCAACAACTAAAGAAATATGCTTATCTTCCAGACGCTTATACAATTCTTGTAATTGAATATCTACTATACCCATCATATTTTCTTTAGATAATTTATTGAAGACTAAAATTTCATCTAATCTGTTAATAAGCTCTGGTCTAAAATTCATTTTTACAACATTCAAAACTTTTTCTTTTACCTGTTGTTTATTACTAATTTCAGAAAAATACTCAGAACCTAAATTAGAAGTTAAAATAATGATAGTATTTTTAAAATTTACACTTCTTCCAAGACCATCTGTTAAATGCCCTTCATCTAAAACCTGCAAAAGAATATTGAATACATCATTATGTGCTTTTTCTACCTCATCAAACAGTATGACAGAATAAGGCCGTCTTTTTACGGCTTCAGTTAATTCTCCTCCTTGCTCATACCCAACGTATCCTGGAGGTGCGCCTATTAGTCTCGATACAGAATGCTTTTCCATATACTCAGACATATCTATACGTATCATATTGTTTTTATCATCGAATAAGAATTGGGCAAGCGCTTTTGATAACTCTGTCTTTCCCACTCCTGTAGGGCCTAAAAATAGAAAAGATCCTAAAGGTCTATTTGGATCTGAAATGCCTGCCCTAGATCTTCTAATACAATCAGATATCGCATCTACTGCTTCATCTTGCCCAACAACATACTCTTTTAATTTTGATTCAATATTGAGTAACTTCTCTTTTTCACCCATGAGCATTTTTTCTACAGGAATGCCTGTCCAGCGAGAAACAACGATAGCAATATCATTTTCTGTTACCTCATTACGTTTTTCAGAAGATAACTTCTGACATTCTGCCAATCTTTTTTCCATCTCTGGAATTTTACTATATAAAAGTTCCCCAGCTTTAGCAAAATCAGCATTTCTTTGAGCAGATTCAGCTGAAATCTTTGCTTCATCGATTTGGCTTTTTAATTTCTTAATTTCATCAATATTTTTCTTTTCTTGATTCCATTTTGCATTCAAATCTGCAGATTTCTTCTCATATTCGAATAGCTCTTCTTCTAATTTAGCCAATCTTTCTTTAGAAGCTTGATCTTTTTCTTTTTTAAGAACTTCTTTTTCTATTTTAAGTTGCATAACCTTACGATCAATTTCATCTATTTCTTCAGGTTTGGAGTCTAGTACCATTTTTAATCTACTAGCAGCTTCATCCATCAAATCAATTGCTTTATCTGGTAAAAACCTGTCACTAATATATCTATTAGAATAATTACAAGCGGCAATAATAGCTGCATCACTAATTCGAACACCATGATGCAATTCATACTTTTCTTTCAACCCTCTTAAAATAGAAATAGAATCCAAAACAGAAGGTTCATTAACAAACACGGGTTGAAACCTGCGAGCAAAAGCTGAATCCTTTTCTATATACTTTCGATACTCATCTAATGTAGTTGAACCAATACAACGTAATTCACCTCTAGCTAAGGCAGGCTTTAGCATATTAGAAGCATCCATTGCTCCATCTTGACCGGCTCCCATCAAAGTATGTATTTCATCAATAAATAATATGATATTATCATTTGCTGATACTTCTTTAAGGACAGCCTTTAATCTTTCTTCAAATTCTCCCCTAAATTTAGCTCCAGCAATTAACTGTCCGATATCCAAGGACATAATTTTTTTATTTTTTACTGAATCAGGAACATCATTATTTATAATACGATTTGCTAATCCTTCAACAATTGCTGTTTTACCTACACCAGGTTCCCCTATTAAAATAGGATTATTCTTCGTACGCCTAGACAAAACTTGCAATGTTCGACGGATTTCTTCGTCTCTGCCTATAACAGGATCTAGTTTTCCTTGATTTGCTAATTCTGTAATATCTTTAGCATAACGATTTAATGCGTCAAATTCTGATTCTGCATTTTCTGTATTTACATTTTTATCCATTCTAACCTCTTTTATTATTTTTTCAATTTCATTTAAATTTCCTCCACACTGGACTAATAATGGTTTTATAGAGTCCGATTGTAGTAAACAAAATAACAAATTATCAAATCCAATAAATTTATCTTTTAATTCTTTTGAACGT
Source organism: uncultured Alphaproteobacteria bacterium (assembly GCA_944390765.1). Taxonomy (GTDB): domain Bacteria; phylum Pseudomonadota; class Alphaproteobacteria; order UBA3830; family UBA3830; genus UBA3830. The sequence goes on from CALXQM010000008.1 coordinate 39,927, forward strand.
TCGTCCATTTTTTGAAAGATTTTATATAATTCACTGGAAACAGAAAGCTGTTCACTACCGAAAACTTGCGGAATTTTTTTTATTTCATCATTACATAAACTACGTAATCGAATTTTATCTATATTGCAAAGTATTTTAGAAGTCAAATAATCTTCTTTATCTAAAATAGCCTTTAAAATATGAAAAGGCGTTATAAATTGATGATGATTTCTTTGAGCATCCTCTTGAGCGCTCTGTAATAATAAAACAACTGTCTGAGTCATATTTTGATTCATACATCCCTCCAAACTTTGCGATGTAATTATATCACTTTTATACGACCATATATAATTTATTAATAAAAAGAATTGGGAAATTATAGAGAAATCGATATTCGGATATTTTTTCTAACACTATTTTCGTTGATAAAACAGCTAAGTACAGAAATTTATAAATAAATTTATAGAAGTTAAGGAGATATGGGTTGAAAAGGTGTGAGATATTAGATAAGTTAAAAAATAGTTAAAATATTTAAGTAGTAATAAGTATTTTGACATTAAGGACTATATGAATTTGTTTTTCTTAATGATGAAAGGAGATTTGGAGAGAGGTTTCATCATTTAGAGACTGAAAGGGGTGAGGGAATTCAAGAGATTGATAGTGGAAGGTTTATTACTTGAGC
>CALXQM010000009.1 GCA_944390765.1 uncultured Alphaproteobacteria bacterium
TGTCAAGTCTACCCCATACACAAGAATTGTATTTTCAATCTGTTATTATTTTTACTCCTAAAGTTGGATTGTTTTCCGAAACACCACCTAAATAGCCTTGTTATTACAGTTTTTTAGCGTCCTTATGAGAATTTCTCTTCATTACGAGGAACATCCTCCCTTTGTCATTACAATGAATCCTTTTTTGCGTCATTGCGAGGAGCAAAGCGACGTGGCAATCTATATATGATACAAATAGTAGCCTATGAAAGTATGTAAAATAGATTCACACTCGTTGCCCTCGCTCAGAATACGGAAAAATATAGTCTCTGTCTCTTCTGCTTTTCGTCATTACAAGAAACAACTCATAATGGTGTTTGTATGAAATCAACGGGAAGAAGTGATTCTTCTGTAATTTCTGTAAATTCATAAGACGCCAAAGCTAAGCATTTTGGACAAATTGATATCCAATTATTCGATTCTTTAGAACATTCATTACAGATCCATTTCAATTTTACAGATATCGTTTTTGATAAATCTATTTCTGGAATATTAGATTCATCTTTTTTTATTAAAGGTAATAAATTTTGAATTTCTTTTGCTATAAAATCATAACTATTTAATTGATAAGCTTTAATTAAATAATGTAATGACTGATTATAAGTTGTTTCGTCTTTTAATAATTTCGCTATTCCATAATAGGGGACCCAGGAATTTGGAGCTACATTAATAAGACGTTCGGCTAATTCTAGCTTATTATCATATAGAGAAATATATTTGTTGAAAACATCTATATTTGGGAATAGCTTAAAAGACTGTTCTAAAATTTTTTTTGCCTTTTTTGTTTCGTTAGAGTTTATGAGTTTATTACAATAACTTATCGCAACATCAGGAATATTAGGCAATAAATTATATGCTTTTTTTAATTCTGAACTATTATCTGTAATTTTCCATTTTTCATAATAAATTATTCCTTCTATTTGTTTTCGTTTTTTAGATTTTATATTTTTTATATAGTGTAATGCATCATCAAATTTTTTTGTTTTTATAGATAGAGCTACAAGATTTTTAATTTGTATATTCGCTTTCGGATGTACATTAATAACAGTTTTAAGTGATTCTAAGGATTCCTGAATATTACCATTATTCATATTTATTTGTGAAAGGCTATATGCACCTAATGCTGTTTGTTTTTCTATAGAACTGAGTTTGAAGAATATTGCTTTTGCATTAAAAATATTACCTTTCATAAGGTTAAATTGACCTTCTAACCAGGAAATAATAGGGATATCACCAAGATTTCTTTTTGCTTTTTTCAATGCCTTACCAACATTTGTAAAGTCCTTTGTTAACATTCCTGAAAAAGCTATTTGTAATTGTTCTAACCCCTTTTGTGTATCAGGTCTGAAAATAATTGTGTCTATGAGCTTTTTTAAGATTTTATATATATATGTGGTAATATATATCAATACACTTAAAATAGATAACAATACCCATAATTGTAAAGAAAAAACTCGCTCTTGTACTGTAAAAGATACAACTATTCCGCTAAGAAATGAAAATAATACGATAAATACAAAAACAATTATTTTTAAAATAATATTCTCCTTATTGTTGTAATGTTCGAGTTGCAGATGTTACTGCATCTATTCCTTCTTTTGCCTGAAACATTATATTTCTTATTTCTTGATCTATGTTTAATAAATATTTCATAAATACATCCCAATAACCTGAAAAATATATCGCAACTAAAGCTAAGCCAATTATCAATATAAAAATGAATAAATCAGTTAACAATCCTCGTTCTGTGCTTTTTTCTTCAGACATATTATTCTCCTCAGTTTATAGAAGCAGCTAATATATAACCATCTATTTTAAATAAATCTATACTGCTTATGTTATATATATTTACAAATTTTTGTAAATATTTGGTAAATGATTTAGATATAATTATATATTTATTGGATTTTTCTATTAAACTATCTATTATTTTTATAATTTCAATATTTGATGAGAAAAGTTTTTTAAATTTTTCTAATTCTGCAGAATAATTTTTATTTTTCATTAGACAATCTTTAAGATTACACCATGCATTCCATTTTTCAGAATCAAAATTTTTAGTTATACTATAATTATTATTAGATTGTTTTTTTAAATTTTCTATTTCGTCTTTTAAATTCTTAATTTCAGTTGATAACCGTTTGTTGTCTTCTAAAATAGTGCAAGTAGAACGTTCTATCTCATTTTTGATAATTACAGGAATCCACTTTTTCATATAAATAAATCCCATAACTATTATTAAAATAAAAACGATAGTTACAATAATTTTCTTTAGCAAAAATTCTACTCCGAAAGTAACTCTTTTAAAATATCATTAAGTATTTTCGGATTAGCTTTTCCTTTAGTTTTTTTCATAGCTTGTCCAACAAAAAATCCAAAGAGCTTATCTTTTCCTGATTTATATTCTAAGACTTTGTCTTTATGTTCTTCCAATACTTCTTTCAGAGAAATTTTAATTTCTTCAGGAGAAGTAATTTGCTTTAACCCTTTTTCTTCAACTATTTCTTTAGCGGATTTTTTTTCATTCCACATTAGTTCTATTACTTCTTTCGCTATTTTACCAGAGATAACATTATCTTTGATTAATATTATTAATTCGGCCAAATTTTGTGCAGAAATATTACTTTCTGTAATATTTTTATTATTTTTATTTAGTAATGCGAACAAGTCCCCTAATAGCCAATTAGCTAATAGTTTAGCCACTTCGTTACTTCCAGAATTTATTGATTTTAAAGCAGATTCATAAAAATCAGCAATTTCTATTTCCTCAGAAATTAAAGTAGTATCGTATTTTGGCAAATCATACTCTTTTTGTAGCCTTCTAGCCTTGGCATCTGGAAGTTCTGGTATTGTATTTTTTATAGCATCGATACGAGATTGTTCAAGAATTAAAGGAGGCAAATCAGGCTCTGGAAAATATCTATAATCTTGAGCATCTTCCTTCGAACGCATAGTCTTTGTTATGCCTCTTACACTATCGAAAAGGCGAGTTTCTTGTTCTACTTCTCCTCCATTTTCAAGAATATTGATTTGTCTTTCTATTTCATAATTAACAGCTATTGCCATAAATTTAATGGAATTTACGTTTTTAATTTCAGCACGTGTTCCATATGGTGTACCTGGACGATGAAGCGATATATTAACATCTGCCCTCATACTACCTTCATCCATGTTGCCATCGCATGTTTTTAAATAACGTAGAATTGACCTAAGTTTTTGCAAAAATAATGTTACTTCTTCAGCACTACGCATATCTGGTTTTGTAACAATTTCCATTAGAGCAACTCCTGCACGATTTAAATCGATAAATGATTTTGTCGGGCTTTGGTCATGTATACTTTTACCAGCATCTTGTTCAATGTGAATTCTTTCTAAATTTATTCTATGTAAAGTTCCATCCTCTTTCTCTAAATCAATATATCCACCGCTAACAATAGGATGAAAAAATTGAGTAATTTGATATCCCTGAGGCAAATCAGCGTAAAAATAGTTTTTTCTATCAAAAAATGAGATGTTATTTACAGTTGCATTTAGTCCTAAACCAGTTTTAATAGCTTGGTCAACACAATATGAATTTATAACTGGTAATACTCCAGGTAAAGCTGCATCTATATAAGACACATTTTCATTTGGATTAGCTCCAAATTTTGTTGATGCACTCGAGAATAATTTTGAATTAGAAATAATCTGAGCATGAATTTCCAAACCTATAACAACCTCCCAATTGCCAGTTGACGTTTCAATATACATTATAAAATCTCCTTTAAAGTTGGAAAATTAGCATTTAATTCTAATATGCTACCAATTTGAATAAGCAAATCTTCTCTAAAATGTGGGGCTATTAATTGTAGACCTAAAGGTTTTTCTTCACTATCTAAACCCATAGGTACTGACATACCAGGAACCCCAGCTATATTTGCGGTTACTGTAAATATATCATTTAAATACATTGTTACAGGGTCTTTAGGTTCATTTTCCAAACTGAAAGCGCTTGTCGGAGTCGTTGGAGTTAGTAAAGCATCTACTTTTTCAAATACATCATGAAAATTTTGACGAATTAATTTTTGTACTTTCAAAGCCTTCATATAGTAAGCATCAAAATATCCTGCAGATAAAACATAAGTACCTATCATGATACGGCGTTTAACTTCATCGCCAAATCCTTGCTCTCTTGTATTCTCATACATTTCATCTAAAGTTTTTCCTGATGCCCTGAATCCATACCTTACACCATCATATCTTGCTAGATTAGCAGAGGCTTCTGCTGGTTGGATTATATAATAAACCGGCAGAGCATATTTTGCATATGGTAAAGATACATCAATCACTTCAGCACCGGCTTCTTTTAAAATATTTGCTCCTTTTCTCCAGCATTTTTCAATATCTTCTGACATTCCATTAACTCTGAATTCTTTTGGAATACCAATTTTCATTCCTTTGATTGATTTTTTAACAAATGATTCATAATCCGGAACTTCTTTTTTTACAGAAGTTGAATCTTTTTCATCATATCCAGCAATTACTTTTAAAAATGCCGCTGAATCTTGAACAGTTTTTGTTAGTACTCCAGCTTGATCTAATGATGATGCCATAGCTATCATCCCAAATCTAGAACAACGACCATAAGTCGGTTTTAATCCTACAATTCCTGTAAATGCAGCAGGTTGACGAATAGAACCCCCTGTATCAGATCCAGTTGCCGCGGCGCAAAGATGTCCAGCTACTGCTGCAGCAGAACCTCCAGACGATCCACCTGGAACCAATTTTTCTTGAATTTTCCATGGATTTAATACCTTACCGTAGTAACTTGTAGAATTGGACGAACCCATTGCGAACTCATCCATATTTGTTTTCCCTAAAAATACAGAACCTGCATCTATTAATTTTTGAGTTACTGTTGATTCATATGGTGGAATAAAATTCTCCAACATTTTCGAACCAGATGTAGTTCTTATTCCTTTTGTTACAAATAAATCTTTGATTCCTATAGGAATACCCTCCATGGTTCTAGCATCCCCTGAAGAAATTCTTTTATCAGATTCTTCTGCAGATTTAATAGCTTGCTCATGACATATAGTGATATAGGCATTTATATTTTTGTATCTATCTATCCTGTCCAAAAAACATTTTGTTATTTCAACGGATGAAAATTCTTTTTTTAGTAAACCGTCTCTTATTTCACAAAGCGATAGCTTATACATGAGAGCTACTCCTACAATGATTCGCTTATATACTAAATAATTTTTGTAAAAAATAAAATATCTGAGTTTTGTTTATTTATCATCGTATGATTACTTCATTATAATAAGTTCATTATAATAAGCGGAAGATGTGGATTACTACGTCACTTCGTTCCTCGTAATGATGATAGGATGGGTGTCATACATAGTAAACTCCTTTTCCATTGGCGTCATTCTGAACAAACGTAGTGAGTGTGAGAATCTATTTCCGTACTTTTATAATGTTACCAATCGCATTATTGTATAGATTACCATGTCACTTCGTTCCTCGTAATGACGAAAAGTAGAAGTACATTCAAAATGGTAAGAGAGATAGTATGGAGGAGGTGAAAAGTTTTTTTCTTGTTATTACAAGACCCTCCTTCCTTTTTTTGTCACATTACACAGAGCCATTAGACTCTTTTCTCTAGAACAACGTAAGGTGGGAGAAATAGTTAGGATGAAGGGCAGGATAGAGAACACTCAAATGATGGTAGGTAGATATATTACTGTATAAATGAATCGTTTATGATACTGAAAAATGCATTTATTTAAATAATGTGTGATATTGGTTATGAATTTCGTTTGGTTCTTTGAATATTTATTTTAAGGCCAATCTATTCCGCCTGAATTGAATGGGTTACAACGAATAATACGATATATTGATTTCATTATACCTTTTAAGCATCCGTGTTTTTTTAAAGCTAATATCGTGTATTCAGAACAAGTAGGATAAAACTTACATTGAGTTTTTAAATGCGGAGAAATTACTTTTTTATAAAATAAAATGAGAACTATCAATAATTTTTTCAATTTATTAATCTACTATTCAATATTTGTATAGAATGAGTTGCTTTTTGAATTAAATCATCCCATCTAGCATAATATAATCGATTTTTAGCAATAAATATATAATCTATACCGTTTAATCCTAATGTCGTTAACAATAAATCGGCCATAGCCCTCATACGACGCTTACATCTATTTCTAATGACAGCATTACCAACCCTTTTAGAGGCAGTAAAACCAACTCTATAGTGATTTAATGAATTTTTGTTAACTTGTATGATAAAAAAATCTGTATGAGTACAAGCCCCATTTAATGAGGCATTTATAAAATCTTTTCTCTTACGAATTCTAAACTCTTTTTTCAATTAAATACTTTATGCCGATAAACGAGCACGCCCTTTTGCTCTTCTAGCTTTTAAAACATGTCCACCAGCAAGTGTTCTTGCTCTAAAACCATGTCTGCGTTTCCTTATAATCTTACTGGGATTATATGTAGGTTTAGCCATAACTTCTCCGTATAATAATTCTTTTACAGTCTAATAAATAATAGATAAAAGTCAAGCTTAAATTATTTTTTATTCCATTTTACAAATCCGTAGAATGGAACACTTATTAAAAATATAATAAAACAGATGAATACCATTTCTTGCCCAGCACTAATTATTGCTATAAAGCTATAGAGTATGGCGGTAAGTCCTATAATAGAGAAGAAGATTTTCTTTAATAATGAAAATTGTTTCTTCTGGGTAACTGATAAATATATATATGCTACAACTGAATAAAAATAAGGTAATAACATAGCTAGAACAGATACATCAATTAGAAGCTTTAGATGTTGAGTTATACTTTCCTGATAGCTGAGGATAAACACTATTCCCATTAATATACTACTAATGATGACTCCAACGGGTACATTGTTTTTATTTACTTTTAAAAATATTTTAGGAAATAACCCTTCTTTAGCTGCTGAATATGGTACTTGCCCTTGAATCATAATCCAGCCGTTAAGTGATCCAACTAGCCCAGCAATACCTGTTACTATCATAAATATCTCGCCGTAATTTCCGGCAATTTTTCTAGCTGCATCTACATATGGGGCAGGGGATGAAACCAACTCACTTTCAGATAATATTCCAAAAATAGCAATAGTACCAAAAATATAAACAGCTGCAGTGATAAGTACCCCGGTTATAGTTGATGCCGGAATGGTCCTTTCTGGATTATTTACATTATCAGATGGAATTGTAGCGGATTCTAAACCAATAAATGACCATAATAGAATACATGACATATTGTTTAAAGATGATAATTTTATGTTTTGAAAAGAAAAGATATCAAAATTTTTTATAAAAAAAATTCCAACAAATGCAATTAACAAAAGAGGAATAACCTTTATTATTAAAATGATTATACTTGCTGATGTTGTTTCCTTTATTCCTTTCATATTAATATAAGTGAATAGCAAAATTATACCTAATCCAAATATTATGGAATATAACTGATTATTTGCAAAATTAGGATAAAATATTGATATATATTGTAATGTTCCAATTAATAATGAAATACTTCCGCACCAAGAACTTATCCAGTAACCCCATGCCATTTGAAAACCTAAGAAGTTACCGAATACATTTCTAACATATATATAAGGTCCTCCTGAATTTGGAATCCAATTTGCTAATTGAGAAAATACCAAAGCTAACGAAAGTGCTCCTATTGTGGTTATAATCCAGCCAATAATTGTTGTAGCATATCCATACGGAGCTAATAAAGCAGGAGCTAACAACACTCCTGAGCCAATCATATTACTTGCAACTAATGCTGTAGCTCTAAAAGTACCTATTTTAAAATTATTCATAATATTTACCGATGGGAATGAATTAGAACACGAATAATCTATTAAGTCAAGTAACTAATACTATTTATTAATTTAGACCAGTAATTATCCCATCATTTGTCATATTAATATCATTAGCCCTAGGATTTTTCGGTAATCCAGGCATTGTCATAATATCCCCTGCATAAGCAACAATCATTTCAGCTCCCGCCATTAATTTTATATCATTGATTGTTATTTTAAAATTAGTTGGACGTCCTAATAACGATTTATTGTCACTAAGAGATTTTTCTGTTTTAGCTATGCATACAGGATAACTACAATTTTTCATTTTTTGTATAAACTCTTTACTTCGTGTTGAATAAACTACTCCATTAGCTCCATAAATAATATTGGCTATTTTTTCTATTTTTGCATCAATTGAATCTGTAGCATTATACAAAGGATGGAAACTATCATGTTTACTATTAGCCAATTCTACTACGGTTTGTGCTAATTTAATGGCTCCTTTTCCGCCAGAACTCCAAACTTTGGATAATTCAACTTTTACTCCTAAGTGTTCACATTTTTCTCTAAGCAATTTTACCTCATTATCTGTATCATTTTCAAATACATTAAGAGCAACAACCACTGGTAGATTGTACCGTTTGATATTTTGTATGTGTTTTTCTAGATTTTTAAAACCGTCCTCTAATGCGTAAAGGTTTTCTTCATTTAATTTATCTTTTGTTACATATCCATGCATTTTTAAAGCCCTAATCGTTGTTACTATAACCACAACATCAGGATATTTACCTAATAAAGGGCATTTGATATCCAAAAATTTTTCTGCTCCTAAATCTGAACCAAATCCAGATTCAGTTACAGTATATTCAGCTAATTTTAAAGAATGTTTAGTTGCAATAAGACTACTACAGCCATGGGCAATATTAGCAAATGGTCCACCATGGATAAATGCTGGAGTTCCGTCTATAGTTTGTACTAAATTTGGTTTTATCGCATCTTTTAAAAGAGTGATTATTGCTCCTGTTGCATTTAGCATTCCACATGTAATGGTTTTCCCATCCTTATTATAACCCAATATAATTTTATCGAGGCGTTGTCTTAAATCCTGAATATCCTTGGATAAACATATAATTGCCATAATTTCTGAAGATACCGTAATATCATAGCCTGATTCTCTAACTACACCATCAGTATGTTTACCCATTCCTATAATGATATGACGTAATGCCCTATCGTTTATGTCGACTACTCGACGCCAGGTTATATTTTTGAGATTAAACTCTAATTTGTTTCCTTGATATATATGGTTATCAATTAATGCTGCTAATAAATTATGTGCACATGTGATAGCATGTAAATCTCCAGTAAAATGCAAATTAATATCTTCCATAGGAATGACTTGAGAGTACCCACCTCCAGTAGCTGCACCTTTCGCGCCAAAACAAGGACCTAAAGATGGCTCTCTTAAAGCTACACATGTTTTATGACCAATTAAATTCAAAGCATCGCTTAATCCGATACTAGTAGTGGTTTTACCTTCTCCAGCTGCTGTAGGATTTATAGAAGTTACTAATACTAATTTTCCATTTTTGTTTTTTTCAATTGTTTTCCAAAACTTATAAGAAATTTTTGCTTTATAATGCCCAAAGCATTCTAAATCAGATTCATCTATTGATATTTTTTTTGCTATTTCTCTAATATCTTTAATTTTAGCGTTTTGGGAAATTTCAATATCTGTTTGCATAATTAATTAACCATTTATTTAAAAATAGATTTTATATGTTTTGATGTAATAATCAACTATGAATAGAAAGATATAAATAAATTTAATAAAAATAAATATAAATTTTCTTGAAATTTTCAATATATTACACAATAATGATTATAAATATTACAGAGCGGTTATATGAAGACTTGGTCAATAACGGATCTGATAGGGATTGTTTTTGTTTTACTTGGGATTTGTTGTGTAGTTTTTTCAAATTCTCAATTTTTTACAATTGTTACACTTTTTGTTGCATCGATAACTTTATCATATAGCTTATACGAGGCTAGATTTGATGCAGCAAAATACAGAGATGTTTTATGCCATTATCAAGCGGTATTATCCGCTTCTTCTGATGGTTGGATTGCTTGGACAAGGGAGCATGAATTTATAAATGCCTCGAAAAAGTTTAAGGAAAGTTTTGGATTTAAAGGTCATTCTGATATATTTTTTTCTAATATATTATCTCTTATTGATGGAAAAGATAATGAAGAATTTATATCTTTATTTAATAGATTACAAAAAACAGGGCAGCCATTTCAAAAAAAATTATTAACAATTGATAAAAAGAATCTTAAGATTTCGGGAGCAAAAATTATAATTAGCGGTCTAGAAACAATTGTTTTATGGGTTCGAGATATTACAGACACTAATAATTTAATGAATACAGTTGAAGAAGAGCTTTCTCAAGCTAAAATAAAAATAGAGTCCCTTTATGAAATTTTGAACAGTATTCCAATTCAAGTTTGGAGGAGGAATAGTGATTTAGATATAGTTTATTGCAATAAAGCTTATGCAGATTCACTGGATACAAGTGTAGATCAAGTTATATTTGACAATATTCCTTTAATTCCTGGAGTGATTTTTGGTCAAGGGCATTCTCTTGCTGAGAATGTAAAAAAATGTGGAAGAGCTTTAACCGTTTCACAATTTGCAGTGATTAATGGAGTACGCAAAAAATTATCAATTAGAGAGCAACCTGCATTAAATAGTGAATACATTGGATATGCATTAGATATTACAGAAGAAGAAAACCTTAATAATAATTTAAGTAAGGTAATAAAAGCAAATTGCGAAGTATTAGAAAATATTTCTACCGCTATAGCTATATTTGGAGAAGATACACGATTACAGTTTTTTAATAACGCTTATCAACAATTAATGAAATTGGATTTGTCATGGTTACGTTCGAGTCCGAGTTATGGAGAAATTTTAGAGGAAAGGCGTAATAATCGCCAAATTCCAGAGCATGCAGATTTCCAGGCATTTAAAAAACAGCAATTAGAGCTATTTACGTCAATTACAGCGCCATTTCAAGATTTATTGCATTTACCAAATGGAAAGTCTTTAAGAATGGTTGTTGCGCCTTATCCTCTTGGAGGCTTGTTGTTTATGTATGAAGATGTAACTGATTCTTTAGCCTTGCAAAGGAAAAATAATACATTATTAGCTGTACAGAAAGAAACTCTAAACCATCTTTATGAAGGAATTATGGTTTATGGTAGTGATAATCGTTTGAAGATTATTAATAGTGCTTTGTTAAAAATTTGGCAGGTTAATGAATCAATTAACGACTTAAAAGGTATGCATCTATCTGAAATGCTAGATAAAATTAAAGATGAATTAGATTTTGGTTCTGATTGGGAAGGCTTTAGAGAGCATACCATTAGTAATTTAACAGATCGTATTACTAAAACGGGTAAACTGACAAAGAAGGATAATTCTACTATACTGTTTACCTATACTCCACTTCCAGATGGAGCACATATGCATAGCTTTTTAGATATTACAGATACTTGCATGGTTGAAAAAGCAATTATTGAAAAAAATCAAGCATTAAAAATGGCTCAAAAATTGCGTTTTGAATTCGTAAATAGTATATCAACAGAATTAAAAGAACCGCTGAATGTTTTAATAGGTTTTGCTGAGTTATTGATTCATCAATATTATGGAGAATTAAATTCCAAACAATTGGAATATTCTAAATTTATTTTAAGTTCTGCTAATCAGTTAAATGAATTAATAGAAAATCTTTTAGAAATGGTTTCTATAGATATAGAATCGGTAAAATTAACGGTCTCTTCTTTTTCATTAAAAGATACTTTGGAAGAAATTGTTAAAAATTTAGATAAGAGAATACAAGAAAAGAATATTGATATTGTTAGGAGCTATTCTGATGAAGATTTAATATTTAATGGGGATAAAATTAGAATAAGGCAAGCTATGTTCAATATATTAATCAATGCAATACAATTTACCCCTCCAAATGGAAAAATAGAACTTAGATTGTTGAAAGATGAGCAAAATGTAAAAATTATTGTGAAAGATGGAAGTAATTCAAATTCCAATACTAAACGTAAAGCTGTATTTAAACGTTCTAGTAGTAAAATGATTAATTTTTTGAGCGCCGATTCTAATGGGGTCAGTATGCCTCTTGTTAGATCTTTAATTGAATTGCATGGTGGAAGTTTACGTGCTTTCTCAGATCCTAAAGATGGAAGCGGTGTTATGTGTGTATTACCGATAAAAAAATTAGAAAATTTTACATCTAATGATGAAAATGAAAAAAAATCTATGGATTATATGGAAGAAGTGGTAAACTCATAATATGGATAAGAAAGACTATTTAGTAAAATTTATCAATTGTGGTTTAGAATTTACTATCCCTATAGTTATTAGTATAATGATAGGGATTTGGCTAGATAAAAAATTTAATATTTTTCCTTTATGCTTGGTGATATTCTTAATTCTAGGATGTATTTCTGGTTGCTTTAATATGAAACGTTATATAGATAAAAACTAAAAAAGGCTTGTTTTATGCTATTAAAGTATCTAAATTAATATAGGAATCGGAGTGGTTAAATGTTTAATTTATTAACATATACATTTTTTGCATTATTATTTTCTATATGTGGTGATTCTTTTTGTATAGATAATTCGGACAATATACAGGATATTTCTCAAATAGAAACACAAGATGAGTTTCCTGCCCCTAATTATGATGCTCTATTACCAGTAAAACAATGGAATCGTCAAACTGGTGATTCTGCAAAAACTATAGGAGAGTGGAAAAGGTGGTGGACGTATCTTAGATTAAAAAAACCAGTAGTTATGAAATGGGTTAATGGTTTAAAATTACGTATTTATCCTGGTAATGAAGTTTTTAGAGCTTTATTTGTTCGAGGTATATATGATCCAAATGTTGTCGTTGCTATTAATGCTCTACTTCCTAAAGATGGAGTATTTATAGATGTAGGGGCGAATATGGGATATTGTTCTTTATTAGCTAATAGAATAGTTGGAGAAGATGGGAAAATTTTCGCTATTGAGCCTAGTGAGAGAGATTTTTTACGTTTATTAGATAATGTTAGTATTAATAAGTTGAGAAATATTAATTCTTATCGTTTGGTAATTTCTGATAAAGAGGGAGAAGCTTTGGTTTCAATTGCACCAGAAGAGCGTAGTGCGTTGAATACAGTAGCTACAGAGTTTAACTATAAAGGTATTGAAAAAGTAAAAACGGAAAAAGTTCCATCTACGACAATTGATATTTTTGTGGATAAAGAAGGGTTAGATAAAATTGATGTTATAAAAATGGATATAGAAAGTAGTGAATTATCCGCTTTGAAAGGAGCAAAAAATTCTATTGAAAAGTTTCGTCCTGCTATTGTTTTAGGTTTTAACAAAAATGCATTTAAAGCCAATCATGTTTCATGTGAAGAAATAGAGAAAATCTTAACAGAGCTTAGATATATTATCTATTCATTAGTTGAAGAACCTGATTTTGCTTTTAAAGAAATAAAAGATCTTAGGGATTATAATGGTAAGATAATATTTTGTTTGCATGAAAGTTTAGTGCCTCCAACTCTTCCTCAACCGATCAAAAAAGATTGGTCCACAATTGCTTGGGAATTTTTTATGAGGTAATTCTTGAAAGATTGGATTTTAAGTAAGTTACCTTTATTAAAAACAAAAATGAAAAATAGCAAAATTGAAGCATTTATTGCTGGATTGCTATCGTTTTTCATGAAATTCTCATATTATACAACTTATTGGACAGTTATTGGGAAAGATATTCCTGATAAATATCATAAAGATAATAAGCCATTTTTAGTCAGTCTTTGGCATGATAGGTTAATGACTGCACCTTGTGTATGGCATTGGAAAAAGCCTTTACATGTGTTGGCTTCGAATCATAGTGATGGAAAACTTATTGCAAAAGTTGTTGAGCATTTCCGCATGCCGGCAGTATTTGGCTCAACGGGAAAGGGAATAGCTGCAGTGAAAGAGATAGTAAGACTTATACGTGATGGTGAATATGTGGCAATTATTCCAGATGGACCTAGAGGTCCTAGACACAAATTAGCTCCTGGAGTTGTGACTATTTCTCGTTTTACAAAAGCAGATATATTACCATTTAGTTGCTGTGTGAAACGATTTTATAGATTTGATTCTTGGGATAAATTTATTCTTGCTTGGCCTTTTAATAGAGGGGTTATGGTATGGGGAGAACCTATACATTGGGAAGATTTAAAAAATTTGTCAGAAATTGATGCTATTTCTTATGTTGAAAATAAAATAAATGACTGTTCTCAAAAAGCTTACAGGTTATTAATTGATTAATTTATATAGGATTTTATCATACTTAGTGATTCCATTCTTAAAACTATATTTTTATATGCGTTGTTGCTATGGAAAAGATAGATGGAAAGATGTTTGTAACCATTTTGGGATTCCTACAAAAAAAAGACCAAATGGGAGCTTAATTTGGATTCATGCTGCTAGTATTGGTGAATCTATGACCGCATTGACATATATTACTCATTTAAAAAAGAACAATCCTGATTTGAATATTTTGTTAACGACAATTACAGCGACATCTGCAGATATTATGAAAGAAAAATTACGTGATTTAAAAGGATGTTTACATCAGTTTGTTGTTGCCGATTCTCCTTTTTGGGTAAAAAAATTTATTGATTATTGGAGACCAAAACAAGTATTTTTTTTAGAATCAGAAATTTGGCCTAACATTATAAATGAATTATATAGACGTGAAATTCCAATATTTTTATTAAATGCGAGACTATCTTTACGTTCTTTTAAAAAGTGGAAATATTTTCATTCATCTTTTTCAAAAATTCTAATGAAATTTACAAAAATTTTGGCTCAGTCAGATATAGATATGCATAGATACGCATTATTTTCTCCAGGAAATACATGTAAAATAGATAATTTGAAATACGCAAATGCTTTACTTCCTTGTAATAATAAGCTTTTTTCTCAAATGAAAAAAATTATAAATGGTCGGCATGTTTTAGTAGCTGCGAGTACCCATCCTGGAGAAGAAGAAATTATTATTAGAAGCCATATTGAATTAAAAAAATATTTTGAAATAGTAACTATCATTATTCCTAGGCATATTAGTAGAATAAATGATATTGCTTCATTTTTGAAGAAATATAATTTAAGTTATGTTTTTCGTTCACAAATTGATTCTAATTTTAGTATTGTTGATGTAATTTGTGTGGATACTTTTGGTGAATTGGGTACTTGTTATAGATTAGCTGATGTTACATTTGTTGGCGGGTCTTTAGTTTCAATAGGAGGACATAATATTTATGAACCTGTATCTTTAGGAAAAGTTGTTTTGTTTGGTCCATTTATGGATAATACAACTGAAGTTAGAAATTTTTTATTAGGAAATAAAGTAGCTTTTGAAGTAACAAATTCTGATGATATTGTAGAATACTGCAAGCGTTTTTTTTCTAACAATACTGATTTACTAGATATTAAATGTAAAGCTCAAAGACTAACAAAAAATAATTCTCTTCAACAAATTGATATGGTTATAAAAACAAGTTTATTAAATAATAAATGTTAATAATCAGTTAATAAAGAAAAATATTTATATTAGATTGACATTTTGGTTAAAGCTCTTATATATTATTTATAATTAGCAGAGAGAAAAAACGATGTTGAATAAAGAAAGGGTTTTAGTTTCCAGAACTATTGCAGTTCCTGCGGATACAAATCCTTGGGGTGATATTTTTGGTGGTTGGATTATGTCTTTGATGGATATTGCTGCCGGTAGTATTGCTGCTCGTTTAGCTCGTGGAAGTATTGCGACTAAGGCAATCAATAATGTAACTTTTGATGCTCCTATTTTTGTTGGAGATGAAGTGTCTGTTTATGCTGAGTTGGATAAGATAGGTAATACATCTATGACATTGAATGTATATGTAACTATTAGAAGAAAGGGCTGTAGTGAAGAGCTTCACGCAGTAAAAGGAACTTTTATAATGGTTGCTCTTGATGAAAATAGAAGACCTAGACCTGTTAAAGCGTTATGGAGTGATTTTGAGAAAAATAATTCATAATGATTATTAAATAATTACTATATTTCTGATTAATTTACCAAAAAATTTATTAATCGAATTTTAAAAAGTGCTATTTTATGACCATGACTCTTTTTTCCATAACTTGGCACTTTTTTTATTAACAGGAAATAACATTATTGAAGTGATGCATGTAAAGACTATAATAGCTAGTGTAAGCATACATATAAAGAAAATCCATTTAAAGGAACTTTCACCTAAATCAGTTGTCCAATATATTTTTACGCAATAATCCAAGCACAAATAAGTAATAATAGACGCATTTAATTGAGAAAAAATTTTATAACAGAAAAGTTTTGAAATACTTATTTTTAAATTTTTATCGGTATATATTATAAGCAATATAGTATTGCATATAGCTGATAATGAAGTACATAAAGCCAAACCAAAATATTTGGAAAATGGAATAATCGTAATTAGAAATAAAGCATTTAATATAACAGAAATTACAGCAAATATTACAGGTGTTTTTGTATCCCCCAATGAAAAATATACAGATGAATATATTTTCGATAATACATATGCTGGTAATCCAACAGCAAATCCTAATAAGGCATTTGAAGTAATTTGAACGTGTTGTTCATCAAATAATCCTCTTTGAAATGCAACAGATACAACTACATCATTTAATGAAGAAATAAATGTAGTTGCAAAAAAAGTAAGAAAACTTGCAAATAACAAACCTCTTTCTAATTCTTTTTTTGCGCTTGTAAAATTTTTATCAGCTACATATTTAGAAAGTAGAGGCAATAATGCTGTACTTAAAGCTATACCTAGAGTTCCTAAAGGGAATTGATTCAATCTATCAGCTAAATTCACACAAGTAATAGTACCTGTAGGAAAATATGAAGATATGGTAGTATCTATTAACATATTTAATTGCCATACTCCAGCACCAACGATGCCTGGTATCATATTTTTCATAATGTCTTTAACTTTTTCAGACCAAAAATGCAAATTAAATTTAATAAAAAATCCTTCTTGTTTGATTGCTAAAAAAAGCCAATATGATTGAACAACTCCGGAGAGTAAAACACAGTATGCCATTATATTTACAGAGACATATTTTGAAATATCAAGATAGTGGCTAATTAATAATCCCATACCCGTGAATACACTTAAAAGTGAATATAAAGCTGCTGGTAAAGCAAATTTATTTATAGTATTTAAAACTCCACTTAATAATGAACTAATAGATATTAATATTAGATAAGGAAAACATATTCTACCTAATTGTACAGTTAATTCAAATTTTTCACTTAATTCATCAAATCCAGAAACAAGTATTTTTAAAACTGAAGGGAAAAATATTATTATGATTATGGAAAATATTATTAACCATATTATTAAGAAGCTGAACACATCAGACAAAACTTTATTAGCTGACGTTTGCCCTTCATTATTTAATACTTTAGAGAATCTTGGCAAAAATGCAGAATTAAAAGCCCCTTCAGCAAAAATTCGTCGAAATGTATTAGCTATTTTTAAGGCAACCAATAAAGCATCAGAGCACATACATGCTCCTAAGCAGGCAGCCATTATGCATTCTCTGATATAGCCGGCTATTCTACTAAATAAAGTAAATATACCTACAGTAAAAGCAGCTTTTATAACACTCATTTTATACTATTTAATTTTTGAATGAACATGTCCAACTGAGAAAAATCTTTAAATGACATTTCTAAAATACCACCATTACCTTTTAATTTCATATCTACATGTAATCCAGTTAATTCCGATAATTGATTGATTAAATTAAAAATTTCTGGATCTTTATATGTACTTCTTTTTTTGTATGATTGAACCAAATTCTCTGACTCACGGACATTTAATTTATTATTTATGATTTTCTCTGCAATTTTGGATGCATCAGTAGCTCCGATTAATGTGCGAGCATGTCCAAATGAAAGTTTACCTTGTTTTACCATTAATTTGACATCTTCAGGTAAATTTAACAATCGAATAATATTAGCGATATGACTACGGCTTTTCCCTATAATATCGGATAACTCTTCCTGTGTGTGATGAAATTCTGTTATTAATCTATGATAACTTTCAGCTTCTTCAATAGGATTTAAATTTTCTCTTTGAACATTTTCTAATATTGCAACCTCTAACTGCTCTTCTTTCTCAAGATTCGTTAATATAGCTGGAATGGTATTTAATCCTGCTAATTTTGAAGCTTTTAATCGACGTTCTCCTGCTATTAATTGATAAACATTATCATCAATTTGCTGAACAATAATAGGCTGTAATACCCCTCTTTTTTTTATAGATAAAGCCAAAGAGTTTAATTGTTCCTCATCAAAATTTTGTCTTGGTTGATATGGATTTGGTATGATTTTATCTATGTCAATTTTTAATATTTCATCATTTTCATTAACTTGATTACTTAAAAATGCTGATAGGCCTCGTCCTAAGGTTTTATTATTCATTGTCTTCTCTACCTAAAAATTCTCTTGCAAGTTCTATATATGCCAAAGCGCCACTGGAACGTACATCGTATAAAATAACAGGTTTACCAAAAGAAGATGCTTCACTTATGCGTACATTCCTAGGGATAACTGTTTCAAATACTAATTTACCAAAATGTGATCTTACATCATTTGCAACCATTCTGCTCAGACTATTTCTACGATCATACATTGTTAGGAGTATGCCAGATACAACAAGATTTTTATTTATTGTACTTCTTACGCTTTGAATAGTGTTAAATAGCTGAGTTAAGCCTTCTAATGCGTAAAACTCGCATTGTAATGGAATTATAATTTTATTTGCTGCATTTAGCGCATTTATATTTATAAGCCCAAATCCTGGTGGACAATCAATAAGAATATAATCAAATTCTAGAGAAGATATTGCATTTTTTAAATGACTATCTCTATCATTTTGTTGATATAGTTCAACTTCTGCGGCAGACAAATCTATAGTGGAAGAAATTACAGACAATCCTTTAATATATGTTTCTTGAATAACATCCTGTGGCTTTACAATGCCTAACAAAACACCATAACTACTTTGTATTCCTCTACTTTTAGGAATGCCAAGTCCTGTTGACGCATTTCCTTGTGGATCTAGGTCTAAGATTAGTATTTTTTTATCAACAGCAGCAAGAGCAGTAGCTAAATTTATAGCTGTTGTAGTTTTCCCGACTCCACCTTTTTGATTTATAACCGCTATAATGTTCATTTTCATTTGTTTTAGTATTGCTGAAATTATACGTCTTCCTATAAAATATGACAACTGTAGATTTTTTTAAATAGATTAATCATAAGTGTTTAAAATATTAGAAAAATATAAATCTTTTCATCGTTACGAAAATTATTCTGTCATTTTCATTATTCCGAGTAGTCTGTATATGAATACTTTAGCGTCGTTCTGAAAGCCTTTATGCTTTCGTCATTCTGAGCGAGTATAACGAGCGTGAGAATCCATAATTTCTCTTACTCATTATCTACTTGTGTCTATCATATTATAGATTACCCCCGTTATTTTACTAATAAACTAATAAGTAGTAGAGGGAGTTATAAAAATTGAGAGATATGGGTTGAAAAGGTGGGAGATATTAGATAAGTTAAAAAATAGTTAAAATATTTAAGTAGTAATAAGTATTTTGATATTAAGGACTATATGAATTTGTTTTTCTTAATGATGAAAGGAGATTTGGAGAGAGGTTTCATCATTTAGAGACTGAAAGGGGTGAGGGAATTCAAGAGATTGATAGTGGAAGGTTTATTACTTGAGC
>CALXQM010000010.1 GCA_944390765.1 uncultured Alphaproteobacteria bacterium
TGTCAAGTCTACCCCATACACAAGAATTGTATTTTCAATCTGTTATTATTTTTACTCCTAAAGTTGGATTGTTTTCCGAAACACCACCTAAATAGCCTTGTTATTACAGTTTTTTAGCGTCCTTATGGGAACTTTTCTCTTCATTACGAGGAGCATCCTTCCTTTGTCATTACAATGAATCCTTTTTTGCGTCATTGCGAGGAGCAAAGCGAGGTGGCAATCTATATATGATACAAATAGTAGCCTATGAAAGTATGTAAAATAGATTCACGCTCGTTGCCCTCGCTCAGAATGACGAAAATGAGGAATGCTCTAATTCAGAATGACGAAATTGTAGAGGATTTATATCCATCGGAATGACGCGAAGGTAAAGAGTGTCTTCGCTCAAAATGATATAGTAAAAAGAATATTTAATAATATTAGAAAGCTTTCTGTTATAGTAGTATTCTTTACGAAATGCCAATAAAGCCATAAAGTTATATGATAATATAAATGCTTCTATTTAAAATAGTGTAAAATAAAAATTACCTCAAATATAGAGAACATTTTCTACAAAAAAAATTTTTAATTCTAAAAATAATACTTTCGTTTCATAATAAGTTCATTTTTAATAAATATCCCAAACTAACACTTCTATTATTAGAAGTGTTAGCTAACAGAGGATAATATTATTTAATAAGCTTTAAAAGTGTTGAAATATTGCCTATCAATGTTTTTAATACTCGGTTAAATTGGGCATCATTTTGAGTATTAATTAAGTTATTTATTGTTTTATAAATATTACCAATTCTTGATCTATATTGATTTACATGCATTCCAGTCAATAATTTCAAATTAAAATTATCTATTCCTTGTTTTAATTCGGATATTTTTTGTTCTTTAGGAGCAGATGCATCTTGTAATACGTTAAGTAATTTAGTCGCTGCTTCTTTATCGAAGTTTTTCTTTTCAATCTTAGTATTATTTGGGGAAGTATTCTGTTCCTTACTTAAACGATCTGCTACAATTGCATTTACCCTATTGACATATTTTTGAGCATTTTGCTGTAAATTCAATTTCATATTTTGTAATCTTAATTTTTGATTCCCGGATTGAGTGGAATTTCCAAGAGAATTTATAAGATTGTCAATACGTTGTTTTATTCCATCTATAGAACCTTGAATATTTTTTGCTTCTGCAGTTAATATACCTGTTTTTTGATTATTTTTTTTCATTAAAGCTTCAGCTTGTTCATTTGTATCAGAGATTTGGTCATCTATTTGAGCTATTTGATCTTCTATATCCGTAGATGGATCAGTGATTTCTGCTTGTTGTTTTATTTCAGAAGAATTTTGAATATTAGGCATTTCATTACTAGCAGATTTTCTTAATGCGTTTTGTAATTGTATAATAGTCTGATGATTTTCTAATTTTTGTTGTTCGAATTGCCTTTCGAGTTGACTGAATTTTTCATTTAGTTCACTGATTTGTTTTTTTATTTGTTCAGATTCATCAGACGATGCATTATCTTCTTTATTCGCTTCCCCTTCTTGCGCTACCTGTTGTACAAAACTACGCAAGTCATTTATTAAACTTTTCTCTATTGGAGATTCCATATTTAAAGAAGACTCCGATGTTGTTTCTTGATTTGAACCCGTTGTTAAGTCTCCAAATATATTAAAACAAAATAAACTGATTAATGATAATCCAATTATTTTTTTCATGTCCTTATTTCCTCTAATTATTTTTGCTTATTATATACTTTTTCTTTATTAATTAATTATTAATTATGCACTTTTATTTTCATTTTTATAGTTATGTGAAGTATATATTTTTCGATAATGTTCTAACTCTTCTCTAAATTTGTTGTTTAGAGGAATATTTTTTTCTAATAATGAGATAGATGAACTAAATTTATTGTTTTGATTAAAAATATCATTCTCATTAATGACTATATTAGATTTTTCAAGATTTACATTAATTTTAGGATCATTTATAGCTAATAATTCATTATTAGTTTTATTATTTGAAGCTTGTTCATACATCCATGAATTATCCTCTTGTTTTTCTATAGATTCTGATCTTTTCATTGGTTTTCTAATTCTACTTTTTTTTCTAAAAGTTTTTTTATTATTAAATTGTGAGCGATTTTGAAATCTTTCATTGTTATTGAATGTCTCGTTATTTTCATAGTTATTATTCATCTTTTCTTGAGAAAAATTACTCATTTTATTATTACGATTCGTTCTTTTCCTTAAATTCTTTCTACTATTTTTTAAATATCTATAATTTTGATTATTTTTATCAGATATAAAGTTGTTATTTTCATTATTATTCATTTCATATTGTTTAAAATTGTTTCTTTGATTTCTGGATGATGATCTTTTTCTAAATTTTCTTTTTCTGGATTTATTATAATTTTGAAAATTTTTATTGTTATTAAATTCTGAGTTATTTTCTTCATTATACATTATAGAATCACTAGTTTCCATTTGATTCATTCTGTTTCGTTTTGTTTTAATTTGATTTTTATTTTGTCTCATATTTTTTAATGTATTTTTCCCTTGAAAATACTCAGTCCTATTATTTGCTAGAACTAAGCTATCACGGTTAAATAACATACAACTATAAAATACCGCTGTAAATAATACCAATTTTTTCATTTCATACTCCGTAACCTACCATTATTCATTTATATCAGTAAAGCAGTTAATTTTTGGTTTATGAATAGAAATATTTATTTAAATTGATTCATTATAAAATTATTGAAATAAATATTTTACATTACTATTTCGCAAATTAATCTTTTTTTTACTTTTTTATGAAATACTTATAACTAAGATGGAGATTATGGAGAAAAAAATGAAAAAAGTGATACTTCTTTCTACCTTAACTACTATGGTTTTTTATGTGAATGAAGGTATATGTTTGTTAGATAAGATTAAACAGAGTGCCACATTTCAAAAAATTTCAAATTCCGCAGTTGGACAAGCAGTAAAAAATATCGCACAAAATTCTCTAGCTGTACAAGCGTTAAAAACTGTAGTAACAAATAAGGTCAACCAAATGGTTCAAGCAAATATTTTAAGTTTAACTCAATCATTAACAGGAATAAGTAATGGATTAATACAAATAAAAAATAGTCTATCTACTAGTTTAGCAGGACAAATAATTACAACAATACCTGGTACGAATCAAACAACAGTTGTACAGACGCCTATAACTTCATCTAATACTACACAGATAACAACAGGACAAGTGACAACTCAGTATGACCAATATTTAACAAATATAAATCAATCAATAAACAATATAAGAACAGTTATAAATACAGCTATACAACAAGGAACTGCTGATTTTAATTCACTTTTAACTCGAGTTAAGGGCATAATGAATTACATACAAACAATAGAATTAAATTATCAACAATTACAAACATTATTACCTTCTCAAACTCTTGAATCAATATCTTCATATATAAAAGGTTTGTCAACAATTAAAAATATAATAACATATGTTGATACTATCTATACTAGTTGTGTTAATATGAAAACACAATATGATACATATACACAGCAATTGATTACTCAAATGCCTGCAGATCAACAAGCTGGAGCTTTGGCTGTAAAACAAGCTATAGATAATGATATAAACATTATAATGAATACTTCTCAGATGGTATTACAATCTTTCGTCTTTTCACAAAGTATTGATAGTAACACACTGGCAAGTATAAAGACAAATTTCCAAACTGCACTAGCTGATTTACAAACAAGGCTGGGTAATGATGCCCAATTTGGTACTAGTGTTCAACAATTATCTATTTTTGGACAAAATATGTTGTCTAGTTTAGTTCAAAATGCAGATGAAGCATTAGCAAATAAAATTATGAGTTATTCATCTAGTAATCAAACAGGACAACAAAATAATGTATCGACTGGTTTAACTAATTACAATAATCAAACAGGAGTAATTACGCCGGCAGTAAATAATACAGTTATATCAACAACTGCTGTACCTGCTGCTACATCCAATCCCGCATCCCCTGTATCAACATCGACAAATACTAGAGGAAGAAGGTAAAAATCTATTTGGAGAAGAAAATAAGATATTGAAAACTATTCATAAATATTTTGTATTTACCAAAATAGTTTAATAGTTAAGTATAATTGGCAATAGTCATAATTAATTAACTACAGATTAACTTATTATGTGTTATTAGATAAAAAAACAAGACAAATTTTTTTTTAAAAACAATTAAAAAATTTGGTAAAAGCTGAAATTTATGATAGCTCGATAAGATATCGAGTTATTGAATTTTTTGAAAAAATTGAATTTTGATATCTTCGAAAAAAAAGAAAACATATTGGGACACAAACTCAACGGAGTTAAAATCATTGTTTGGATGTTCAATCGTGAGCATAGTATCAAAGAAGTTAAAATATATGTCCGAAAGAGGGGGCATTATTACTGAGAAAGCATTGCGCAAAATGGAATACAGGGATACTATGGATTATTTGTTGAAACCAAATTTTGAACAGATGAAAATCTAAGTACATTGGAAACTAAGATATCTGATAATGGAACCAAGTTTCTAAAAAGAAGCCATTTTATTAATATTATCCAATTAAATTAGTTGATTAAATGTTGTAAATTTGGTTTTGATTTCTGAAAGTCAGTCATATACTTTATTGGTAAAAAAAATATGAGATATATTAACTAAACTACAACTTAATAATATCGACCAATATAATAGAAAATTAGTTTAGATAAAACAGTTATTAAATGAAGTTTAATTTAATATGTGCTTTATATGCCAAGTATTAAAGTTGGTAGGCATATTAAATTTTCACTAAAAAATATGATATTTTCTCCCGAATAAAGAATTATCATTATTACCTCACGATCTTGTGCAATGTTGTTATGAAACCATTCCATATGCCTAAAATCAGACTTTGAAACTACTGATCCAGATTTTACTTCTATACATGCTATTTTCCCATCTTCTGATTCGATTATGAAGTCGATTTCGCGATTTTCTCGATCTCGATAATGATATATTTCTGCACCGTACAGTTCACATTGGACAACTAATTCATGAAAAACTAAAGTTTCGACGATTTTCCCAGAACGATCAGAATCGAGGAGAACCTCTTCAAAATTCCAATTGAGTAATGCGGCCATTAGTCCGGTGTCAGATGCAAAAAGCTTATCTTTTCTGCCAACCCTGTTGTAATCGGTTTTGCACCAAGCAGGTACTCTTTCAAATAAATATAAAGATTCGAGAACATTTAAATAAGAATCAAAAGTTGCACGACTGATTGATAATTTTCCGCACAAATCTGGAATATCAATAAATTTACTAGACCATGCCATTAAAATTTTCACCATTTCCTTCAAAGTAGAAGTTCGTCTAATGTTAACAATATCGCTTAAATCTTTATAAATCAGCGTATTAACATAATCGCGAAACCAATCTTTACGATCTCTAGCATTTTTTAATAACAATGGCTCTGGATATCCTCCATTAAAGGCTAATTGCAGAATTTTTCTTTTGTCACATCCCGAAATGCGGGTAGGGAAATTTCGATTAAAAATTATTTGTAAAAAATTAGGAGGATTTCCGTTAATTTCTCCCATAACTAGAGTGCGCAAATGCAAATTTTTTATACGTCCGGCTAAGCTTTCGGAAGCTTGAGGTAGATGACGAATATCTGCAGAACCTGTAAGCAAAAATTGACCTGCTCGATTATTTTCATCAACAATTTGTTTAATAGATGATAATAATAATGGAGCCTTTTGAATTTCATCGATTATCAAAGTATCAGCGGAGGTTTGTAAAAATGATTTAGGATCATCGATAGCTGCTTGTAATAACGTCAGATCATCTAAAGTGCGATAGATGATATTATATTCTGATTGTTGATTTAAAAACTGTCTTGCTAAAGTGGTTTTACCACATTGTCTAGCTCCTAATATTGAAATAACTCTCCGGCTCTCTAACGCTTGATTTAAACTATCAATACACCATCTTTTATAGCTATTCATTATCTTTTTCAAATTCCGCAAAAATACAAGTTTATATACCGCGAAAATGATACTATAAATTCCGCAAAAATACAAGTTTATATACCGCGAAAATGATACTATAAATTCTAGATAAGTTTTATTACGGCTTTATTGAGGAATAAGGCTTTAATTTAATGATATATGCCCATATAGGCTGATTTAGAAATTTATTTATATAGATACATACGCATTATAAAATATTCATAAATACTTAATTCAATGTATATGTTGTCTTAATTATAGCTATAACAAGTGGAATAGGTAAATATAAGGACAAATATAGAGGAAATATTAAGTTTGAATATGTTTAAACAAAGCATATATTTTCCTTTACTGATGGATTTAGTCATTGCTTATGCCTTACCAAATGCAAAGGTTATGATTAATGCCCCTCTCAAGTTGATATGAGCTTTTAACCATGAGAGGAAAACGATATAGAGCATGATTAGAAATATGAACTTGATCGAAAGAGGTGTTTTTCGCTCAAAACAGTGAGCTATATATGTTTATTATGAGAGCCTTTTCTTCTATCATGAGATATCTTGCGAAAGTCGAATTTTTCACTTTACGTCATTCTGAGCGAAACAACTTTCTCATTCATCGTCACTCTTATCGTTCTACACACCTTGCGTCATTCTGAGTGAACGAAGTGAGCGTGAGAATCCACGCATTCTCTAGATATTTTTCTGTTTCTGTCCTTTATGGATTGCCACGTCATAAGCTCCTCGCAATGACGCTAAAGAGAGATGCTTCTCTTAATGATGAAATAAAGAAATCCTTGTAATGACGAAAAGTAGAAGAAGCCTATATGGCTTAGAGTAATAACGCTAAGCATATGGATACAAATATCTTGCATGACGTTTTAGAGCTTCTAATTATCAGAATCTAAAAAGCCAAGAAAATTACTTTCGCAAAGGAGGTAAATATTGTAAGAATTTTCCAATTTTCCGTCATTGCCAGAAATGGAGCGATGTAGTAATTCATTGTGATACATAAAACTTGTATAACGATGTAAGAATGACGAAATAGGTATAATTACAGTAGCATTTCTTATAAGCGTCATTGTAAAAGATTTTTTTGTTATCGCAATGAGTATCCTTCCTTAGCGTTATAAGTCTTTGCAATGACATTAGATGGAAATATTTGCGTCAAATTGATAAAATAATTAATCATTATATTCAAAAAATCCTTTTTTAGTTTTTCTTCCTAAATATCCTTTTTCTACATATTTTTCTAATAAAGGGCATGGTGAATATTTATTATTACCTAATTCTTTTTGTAGGGTTTTTAAAATGGCTAATACTGTATCTAAACCTATTAAATCAGCTAATGATAATGGCCCTATAGGATGATTCGCGCCTAATTTCATCGCTTCATCTATTTGTTCCGGAGTAGATATATTTTCATAAAGTACATAAATGGCTTCATTAATCATAGGAATAAGAATTCTGTTAAGAACAAATCCGGGAGTATTTCTTGAGTATACAGGTACTTTTTTTAAAGTTTTTGTTAAGTTCCAGAAAAAATTGTAAGTTTCATTACTAGTATGTAATCCTTTTATTACTTCTACTAAATCCATTAATGGTGGTGGATTCATAAAGTGAAAGCCCAAAAACTTATTAGGGTACGGAAGCATTTGTGCAAGAGAAGTGATGGAAAAAGAAGATGTATTTGTTGCAATATATGATTCTTCAGTTATGTACTCAGATAATTTATAAAAAATATTTGCTTTTACATCAAAATTTTCAAACACAGATTCTATAAATATATTACAATCTCTTAAAGATGACATGTTAGGACAATAAGTTACTCTTTTCAGAATTGTTTCAGGAAATTCTTTTATTTTCTTTTTTGAAAATAATTTTTCTAAAGATTTTTCCATTCTTTCTTGTGAAATTTTAAAGATATTAGTAGATAAGTCATGAATATATACATTAAATCCAAATGTTGCAAAGACTTGAGCAATACCTGTTCCCATTTGTCCTGCACCAATAATTGCTACCGAATTTGTGTTCATTATTCTTACTTTATTCTATAAAGTATATTTTATATTGTTATTTATTAATAAAATTATAAAAACAAACATAACTGCATTAATTTTTAAATAAATAATTACATGAAGTATTAATGAAATAGCATACCTTTATTCACTAACATTTTCTTCAGATTTTGTTCTTCATTAGCATCTCTTTCAAAACTATCTTTATAAGGTTTTATATTACCGACTAACACGCTAAATGTAAAATCTTTGATTTCTTCTTCGCTTGAATTATGCATGTATTTGCATTTACAAATACCGCTATTATTTATATTATTTGCTATTTTTGACCAAAGCATTTCACAGTTGTTACACATTGCATAATATGAAATGAAACACTGAGATGTTGTTATTGGTGTATTTAAGTAATCTAAATCATAAGCCAATAGGTATTCTGTATGTACTAATTGCCTTAAATTCATGAAATAAAAGTCTCTGGAAGATTCTATATTTTTCATAAATTCCATTGGATTTTCTTCTAAACATTGCATATTAATATAATAATCAAAATACACAAAATATTCTTGTACTGATGACATAAATTCCTGAAATATAGTATCAGCTATTTTCTGATAACCTGAGGCAATTAATTCACGAATGTTTATTGCCATACTATTTGCTATACATATATTTGTAATACCATAATCAATTCTATATGTTGTTTCGATAAATTGTCTTATATTATTCAAGTTATAAATATCTTCTATGATATTACTATATTCAAAAGATTCTAAATAATTCTTATATTCATTAATATCATCAAACTCGTCCCCGCATAGCCTAGATAATGTATCGATATCATTTTGTCTTGCACAATGAACGGCTTCTAATATATTTTCTTCTTCTAAACCTGCTATCTCTGGTAAAATGTCGTAGAGACTAGTATTTGATACTATTGCATCACAGGCTAAAATTTCACTACAATATTCATAAATTATAGGAATAAATTTTAAAATCTCTTTTTTATGTTTTTCTCCTCTTATTACATCATATAATTGGTTGCACATAGAATTTTTTTGTCCGACACATATAGTTTCTGAAACTCCTTGAATAGGAAACACATTATTTACATAGAACTTAACTACATTATTTTCTTTTAAGTACGCTAATAAATTCACATATCCACCATTAGTTCTGTTTCTAGGTTCCCATCCAGATACAATATTTGCTACAGTAACAAATAACCCCTCTTGTGGTACTTTATTTTGAATATCATACAACTCCAATATACTATGAGGTACTTTTATAGCTCCTCCAGTATTGCGAATCCATGTACCATAACACGAAAAATATTGAATAAAATGAAATGCAATTAATAAATATATTTTCATTTCTGTTTAGTCTTATTAAATTGAGTCAATAACTCATCTTTAATTTGATAATAATCACTTAAGAGTAAAACACTATTTAATACTGTAGGAACAGTCAAAAGACTGCTTATTGTATATTTTTCAGATAGAGATTTTAATTTACTTAAAGCTTGCTTTTTACAATCGTCTATAGATAAACTTTTATCTAACATATTATGTACACCCGCTTCTAACTGTTTAGAAATTGTATACATTCTCCAATATGCATCATTGTAATATTTTTTATCGGAATTTACATCTATATGATTATCTATATCCAATTCAAAATTAATTTTTTGCTGCTGGGCAAATTTATTTAGTAATAAAATCTGAGATTGTAAAATTTCATCTGTTGGAGCTTTAATAATGAACTTAGAAGTGTATGTACTACTAGCATAATCAACTAATAATATTAAATTAAATAATATAAACTTTTTCATATTATTTACCCTATAACTACCATTTACATGATAACATAAATATATATAAAGAACAACAAATATTTACTATTTTATTTCCACATCTATTCTTATTGAAGCTTTAATTTTTCTTTTAGGCACTTGTAATGTGTTTTCCTCTTCATTTATATTATGATTGTTTTTGGCATTTAGTTTCTGTATATAAAGTCCATTTAAGTCATTATATTGAACTTGAAAAATAGATTCATGAACTCTATATATATTTTTTATTCTTACATCCAAGGCATCAGCTAGATCATGTGCTTTCTTTAAAGCTTTTTTCGCAACTTCCATTGCTATTTCATGTTTTATTTCATCACATAAAGAATATTTAAAATCAAGGTGATTTACAGAAAATGCAATGTCTTGTTTGTACAGATCTGACAGATTGTTTTTTAAGTTTAAAATAGTATCAATTTTTTTCGATTTAATAGTGAGTCTATACCCCATTCGATATATTGGTGAAGTATCTTGAGTTTTTTTAATATTACGATTTTCTTCTTTTGTAAAAAAAGAAAATTCCATATCTTCTTCATCTATATCATGTTCATGAAAAAAATCCTCGATTTTTTCTTTAGTACTAGTAACAGATTTATGTAACTGAGATTGATTAGTTCCTACTTTGTCAAAAACTAATATCCAATTAGCTCTATTTGCTTGAACTTCTTTTTCTATTTCAGCATTAGCTTCTATACATCTCGGATTTATAGCTATACCTTCTTGTATACGATACATAAATCCAATACAAATAATGATGGATAATATTGCAAATAATAAGAAAAAATTTGATGTACTTATTTTTATTTCCATTTTACACCTATCTTACAGTTTTCCTTCTATTAATTTTTACGCCAAATTTGTTTTCTGAAACTGATTGCATTTGTTCAGAAACTTTATCATCATTCTTTATTTTATTAGACACAACATTGTCAAAAGCTTGATTGGTAAATGGATCTGTAACTTTATCTAAGGATTGATGTTCATATACGAAATTATTATTAAAATTTTCATCTATTGTTGGTAACGTATTACCAAATATTTCAGAAATTGTATTCGTATTTATAAATTTTAATGGTTTTATAGATAAAGTTGGATGGTCAAAAGAACCAGTTACTTGATATGGTGCTGCATAAACTCCATTTAATTTATTAGCATTTAAAGTTGCGGATGAAAGTACAGATATTCCTGAAATTCTAAATTGATCTGATAATCTATCGTATGTACCATTATAAGAAATTCCTACGGCAGGTCCTATAGCTTTACCATTTTCAATAGTGATTATTTTATCCGATAGAACAAAACTACCTAAACAAGTATTAAATCCTACTGAGTAATTAGTTGTGTCATTAATTCCTTTCATTGATGAAAATGATATTAATCTTGTTAAATTATCATTTTTTGCAATGAAATCTGTAATTTCAAAAGCGCCTGACATGGCCTGTTCGGAAATTAAATTATTTTTAGCAACTATATTGATAGTACCGCCATTTACTGAATTAGAAATTTTAAAGAATTTTAAGAAATATCCTGCATCCGACGCAGATAATGAAATAATACTTTCATTTTGCTTTAATTGTGGTTGTGCTAATAATGCTAACGTTGTGTTATCTCCTATAACACCGTAACAACCGCCTTTAATTAATTTTCCGTTTTTAATATCAAAGCTTCCTTTTACATTTTTTATTAAATATGTATCAGCAAGAGTTAATTCGGAAATATTCATATATCCAGAAATAATTTCATTATTTGGAACAGCCTTAAATAGGTTTAATAAAATATTTGAGTTTAATTTTTCTCCTATAATAGATACAGAAAGTTGTTGTAAATCATCTCTTAATATATTTATTTTTGATGATGTATCATTTGTAACAAAATCATTAAATATACACTTATGTAAATATCCGTTATTATCAATGATAATATGACCAGAAATTTTATTGTCTGCTGTATCTAAAGATATATTAGAAATATCCCATATATTATCTTTTATTAAAATATTGGCTGATAAATTTCCTTCCGCACTTTTAAGCTTCATATCACCTAAAATAGGTAAATTCAATAAAGCGTCTTTTAGATTTACATTAACGTCGTAGTTTGTTTCATTAGGATTCCATCTTGATGCTAATGTCATTGAATAATCCCCTAAACAAATTTTATCTATATTAGGAATCATAGCTTTTAAAAAAGATGAATTTGATTTGAAATGAAACTCCGCTGTTCCACTATTGTTTTTTAGGTTTTCTTCCATGGATAAGAAGATATTATCTTTACCTTCATAAATATCTCCACATAATACTAGTTCATTATCATTCCATGAAAATTTCATTTCTTTTGAGTTATCAGAAGATTTTAATATTCCATTACCTTCTACGATTCTGAAAGGTAATGATTTTTGTTCTAAATTGTCTCCAGAAATTTTTACTAATTTCATATTAATATTAGCAGAATTTGCAATATTTAATTTTTCTATAGGTAATTGGTTTAATTTTGTAGAAATATCTGCTACATACTTTTTAACATCTGAAATAGCTACATCTGCATTGATATTCCCAATCCACGAATTATCTTTGTTTGAAATAAAGAAGTCACCGCTATTAATAATGGTATCATTTAATTTTGCTTTTGATAATTTTATATCAAAACCATCGTTACAAATAGAACCAGTCGCTTCAATATTTTTTACGATAGATCCATTTAAATCCATTTGAGCATCACTGATTTTAAATATACCATTACTGACAACCATAGGATCTTCAATATTCTTTTTTTCAAAAGACATTGCCCCTTTTAAATCAACCTTAAATAGGTCTAACTTAAATCCTGGAATATAATTTTTAAATGATGGGGCTATAGATTTACTAAAGTTTTCTGGTAATAATGAAGACATTTCTGATATATTAATATTAGATAGACTAAGAGTTCCATTTATGTTTGCCACATTCAACATATTGTATTCAATCATTGGAATTGATATTCCAGTGAGCTGAATATCTGACATATCATAATTTAAATTCAAAGAATTTATGTAAATACCTTCTTCAGAAAATGTTCCTGAAATGCTTCCATTATTTATCGCTTTGCCAATATTAGGCGATAAAATATTCTTTACAGGAAGTTTTACTGATCCACTTCCTCCTACTAAATCAAAATCACCGTCAATTATTGTGTTATTTTTACAGTTTAAATGTATAACTCCAGATATTGGTAAATTGTTTTGTAGGATTGATTTTATAATATGGTTATTAATAGGAACATTTCTTTTCGAAAGAGCTTCCCCTATACAAATAGGGTTACAGGCATCTAAATTTATAACGTATTTATCAGAATTACCTATAGAAGCCCTAATTATATTGAAATTTGAAAAATATTCCTGACCAGGAAATTTTATTTTGAAAGAAACCGCCCTTGGAAATTTGGTACCCCCTATGTAATGGCAGTATAAGTTTTTTAAGTTCCAAATTATGCCATTTTCTTCTATATTAACATCCGCATTTAAAATTTTTACATTGATAGCGTTATTTAAAAGATTATTTATACCTTGTAATAATGATAAAGGTTCATAGAGAGATTTTTTCGTGTTTGCTTTTTCAAAATTTGGATCGAAATGTATTGTATTAAAATCATCAGATAATTTTACATTAATCTTAGGATTAATAATTGAAATACCATTAGTAATTAATTTTTGAGTTTTAATAGATTCCCAGATATTTGGGAAGATTGATATAGATGGTATAATAATGTCATCTATTTTTAATTTTTTAATATTAATTTCTGGAGAATTCATTTCTGTATTCCATGATATATTGCTGGATTTAGTTGAAAAATCTGCATCAGGGAATAAATTAGTAATATGCTTATCAATTAATAATGAAATAAATTTATTTTCTACAGAACCAAATTGCATGAAAATACATAATAATATTGTAGATATGAATATTCCTACTAAACTACCTATAGTCAGAAAAGAAAAAACTCTCATAAATTTCATCAGATAATTAGAGATAGGTCTTATTATCATTATTGAAAATGATTCTTTTACATAATTTCGAGGAGAGAAATCTAATTCAATATTATCTGAAATCACATCGCTGTGTAGAATAGAAGTCTTTCTTTTTATTAACTTTACAGCATTACTAAAAAAATTCATAACACAAACCAAATCTTTTATTTTCTATTTTGCATCAAAAGTTTTTTATAAAAAGTTAACAAAATCTAGAAAAACTATAAAATTTAATAAAAAATATTAATCTCTGTTTTCTTATTAATTATGTTTCTTGAGAGTTAGCTAATTTAGCCTTGAAGGTTTTATAATAGCTAGTATAATTACAAAAGGAAAAAAAGGCAAAGAATTGGATCCTATAGAAACTAAGTACAATGAAGAGAGGATGAGAGAGTTGCCTCATAATGATGAGGCAGAGCAGTCATTGTTAGGGATAATTATGCTTAATAATGAGTGTTTTGAGGATATTGCAGATATTGTTCTACCATCTTATTTTTATGTACCGGCTAATGGAAAAATTTTCGAAGCTATAAGAGTATTAATAGCGCAAGATTCGGTTGTAGATCCAATTACAATAAATAATTATTTTGAGAAAAATAAAAGTTTACAACAATCGAATATCAAAAATTATCTTATTGAATTAGTAAATTCGGTGATTACTACTTCTGCTGCTGTTGATTATGCGAAAATTATATATGATCTATATGTTCGTAGGCAGTTGATACTTATTGGGGAGAATATAATATATGATGCTACTAATAAGTTTGGTTCAAATATTGCTGGATCAGAACAAATAGAGGTAGCGGAATCTAAATTATATGAATTAGCAACATCGAATGTGCAAGATAATTGTTTGAGTTTTTTTGAAATTTCAAATAAAGCAATAAAAACTATCGAGAATGCTTTTAAAAGTGATAATAAACTTGCAGGAATTACCACAGGTTTTATTGATTTAGATAGAAAGCTAGGCGGATTAAATCGTTCGGATTTAATAATTTTAGCAGGTAGACCATCTATGGGTAAAACAGCACTAGCTACTAATATAGCATTTAAAGTTGCTTTAGAAAATCTTTTAGGTCGCGAGAATTCAGGGAAAGTTGCTTTTTTTTCATTAGAAATGTCAGCAGAACAATTGGTAGTACGTATATTATCTCAAGAATGTGAAATACCATTTGAACGAATTCGTAAAGGTGAATTTAAAAATGAGCATTTTGAAAAAATAGCATCGATGACAAAGAAAATACAATCTATTCCATTGTTTATAGATGATACTCCAGCCTTAACTGTAGCTTCTTTAAGGACTAGAGCGAGGAAATTAAAAAGGCAAAAGGGATTGGATCTAATAGTGATAGATTATCTACAATTATTGGTTGGAGATAATAATAAGCGTAATGATAATCGAGTACAAGAAATTTCAGGAATTACAAGAGCATTAAAAGCTTTAGCGAAAGAGCTGGATATACCAATTATAGCGTTATCACAATTGTCACGAGCTGTAGAAGTCAGAGACGACAAACGACCTCAATTAGCGGATTTACGTGAATCAGGATCTATTGAACAAGATGCAGACGTAGTTATGTTTGTATTTAGGGAAGAATACTATTTAGATAGAGCACCTCCTGCTGAAAATAATTCAGAATATCAAAAATGGGTAGAAAAAGCTCAAAATGTTCGAAATAAAGCAGAGGTTATTATTGCAAAACAAAGAAATGGTCCTATCGGGAAAGTTGAACTCTTCTTTAATGGTCAGTATACTAAATTCGATAATCTGGGTGAAAATAGACAGAGTAATTAGTTATGGAAGAAAAAATTGCTAGAGCTTTAAAAAAAGTAGAACCTCAGATTTTGTCTGTAGCCATAATAAATCTTGATAATCTTTCTTATAATTATCATAAGTTACAAACAGAATTAGCTCCAAACTCTATAGTATCGGCAGTGGTAAAAGGGAATGCTTATGGTTTTGGTATGGTACCGATTAGTAAAAGATTATATAAAGAAGGTTGTAGATATTTTTTTGTAGCTACAATTAATGAAGGAATAGAGCTTAGACATTCATTGCCTGATGAGAATGTGAAAATTTTTGTTCTAAGTGGAGTTATGCCAAATACTGAGGGTTTATTCATAAATAATAAACTAATTCCTGTTTTAAATAATTATATGCAGGCAGAACTTTGGATTAATTTTGCTAAAAAGTTATATAAAAAATTAGATACAGTTGTTCATGTAGATACAGGCATGTCACGTAATGGTTTTTTTATTGAGGATGAAAATTATAGTCTAAAAAATATATTAACAAATTTAAATTTATTATTTGTAATGAGTCATCTTGCTTGTGCTGATGAAGCGGATAATGAATTAAATAAAAAGCAATTAAATAGGTTCAAGATTGCCTTGAAACGTTTTGGAAATCCTAAAGCTTGTCTTTCTGCCACAAATGGGATTTTTCTCGGAAAAGATTTTCAATTTGATATTGTAAGACCAGGCAAGGCATTATATGGTTTTAGTATTAGAAAAGATAAAATAGGTACAGTAAAACCCGTAATGAATATTTTTTCTGCAATTGTTCAGATTAATCATCTTAAAAAAGGAGATACAGTAGGATATGGCGCGACATTTACAGCGGATAAAGATATGACTACTATTACTATAGGTATGGGTTACTCCGATGGATTTATGCGTAAATTTTCTGGTTTTGGTTATGGATTTTTTAAGGGGCATAAATTGCCAATGGTTGGGCGTATTTCTATGGATTATATTACATTAGATGCTTCTAGTGTTGATGAAAAATATTTAAAATTAGGAGAGTGGATAGCTTTAACAGAAGATTCTGATTATACTTTAGAAAATTGGGCTCTAGAATTAGGAACTATTCCTCATGAAATTTCATGTAGGTTGGGAGATAGAGTAAAAAGGGTGTATATAGAGGGATAATATGAAATTATTATCAACATTGGGAAGATATTCATTAGCGACCTTACAAGAAATAGGTAGCGTTGCTATTTTTACGTTTAATGGATTGAAAAGTTGTTTCATTCCACCCTTTTATTTTAAGGAAATATGGAGACATATGGTTATAGTAGGTTTTTACTCATTACCTATTGTTGCATTAACTGCTATGTTTGCTGGAATGATTATTGCGTTACAATGCTATGTCGGATTTACTAGGTTTAACGCTGAAGGCGCTATTGCAACCGTTGTATTAATTTGTATAACCAGAGAATTAGCTCCAGTATTTGCTGGGTTAATGGTAACAGGTAGAGTAGGCTCTGCTATAGCTGCTGAGATTGGGTCCATGAGAGTATCTGATCAAATAGATGCATTAACTACTTTAGGCGTTGATCCGATGAAATTTCTTGTAGCTCCACGTATCATAGCAGGTGTAATAATGATGCCATTTTTAGTATTTATTGCTGATATTATAGGAGTTATGGGAGGCTTTTTAATTTCAACTACTGTATTAAATTTTTCTGTTGGTTCATATATAACGCAAACAGTACAAAACCTTGAAATTATAGATGTCATTTCAGGATTGGTAAAGGCTTCATGTTTTGGATTTTGTATGGTGTGTTTTGGTTGTTATCATGGTTTTTATAGTGATTTAGGTGCTAGAGGAGTGGGTAATGCTACAACAAGTGCAGTAGTTGCATCTTGTATAGGTATCCTAGCATTGGATTATTTACTAACGGCGTTGTTTTTTGGGAAATGAGCAAAATAGAATTTAAAAATGTTCGAAAAGTTTTCGAAGGTGGATTAAGTGTTTTAAATGGTGTGAATTTAAGCATTGAAAATGGAGAATCACACATCATTTTAGGACAATCTGGCTGTGGAAAGTCTGTTTTAATGAAATGTCTGCTTGGTATATTTAAACTTAGCGAAGGTGATATCATTGTTGATGATTTGAGTGTAAATGATAGAGAACATAGAAAAGAATATGTAAAAAAATTTAGTGTGTTGTTTCAAGGTAATGCTTTATTCGATTCTATGACTATCATAGAAAATGTTGAATTTGGAGCAAATCAAGTCTGTAAAGATAAAATTAAATGTAAAGAAATAGCTAAGGAAAAACTGTTAGCTGTTGGTTTGGAAGAAAGAGTATTTAATTTATATCCTGCTGAAATTTCTGGCGGTATGCAAAAAAGAGCAGCCTTAGCGAGGGCTATTTCATTATCTCCCGAAATATTACTATTTGATGAACCAACATCCGGATTAGATCCGATTACTGGTGGAATTATTTGTAATTTACTAAAAGATACTGTGAAATCTTTAGGAGTAACTTCAATTACTATTACTCATGATTTAAAAGTTGCGGAATTTTTATCTGATAGAGTCTCTGTTTTAAATAAAGGTGTATTGACATGGACAGGGCATGCAGATGATATGAAAAATTGTGGTAATGCATTTGTTGAGCATTTTTATAAAGCTTCTAATATAATATTAAAAAAATAGTTTTATTCATCAGACTTAGGTATAGTTATTTTAAATTCTGTAAATTTACCTTCTTCTGATGTTACTCTAATAGAGCCATGCATTTCTTTTATAATTTCTTCACTATTTGATAGTCCAAGACCTGGGTTATTACCATCTTCTTTAGTACTAAAGAAAGGTTCAAATATTCTTGGTTGATTTTCTTTACTTATACCAATACCATTATCTGATATTGTTATAATAATATCATCTTGATCTTGTTGAGCGGTAATTTCTATTTTTGCCTGAGAAATATCCTCAAATTTTTTTGTAACGGCATATATAGCATTATCTAATATATTACGAATTACCTTACTAATTAATTGAACAGATAATTTCATATGACTAATATTTTGGTCTAAATGAAATGTAATTTCAGGCATCTTACCCATATTTTTAGATTTATATGACGATTTTATTAAATTAACCGTTTGAGTTATTATTTTGTTTATGTTAGCTAAATATTTCGTATTATCAGTTTGAGTTTGTTCTAACATAAATTTAATAATTTGATGTATATCTATTCCGTATTTAGAAATTTTATCAATATTATCATGTAATTTTATTACAGTTTCGCTGATTTTACTTGAGATACCATTATTGGATGAATCAATTTCTTTTTTTAATTCTTCACAAACGTCTGCGCTAATTTTTGAAAAGTTTATTATAAAATTTAATGGGTTTTTTAGTTCTTGTGAGATAGAGCCTACAATATTTCCTATGGTTGCAAAATGTTCTTGCTCTTTTATTTTTTGTTGTCCATGTTCGATAGTAGCTAAATAAGCAATTTCCTTTTGATAAGCTTCACGACGTGATATACAATTAGAGAGACGTGCTCTAAGGATAGTTTGATTTAATGGTCTAACTAAATAATCCTCAGCGCCTGATTCTATGCATTGAGTTAACAATTCAACATCATTATCACTAGAAATCATAATAATAGGAATATTTTGGAATTTTTCATTATTTTTTAAATTTGTTAAAAAATTAAGAGTATTTTCTTTAGCAAGGAACATATTCAATAATATTACATCTATAGAATTTTTGTTTAATATGTCTATCGCTTTTGTTTTGCTCGTTGCGTCAAATACCTCATGTCCATACATTGCTAATCTTCTTCTTAATAAAGTTCGAGTATTGTCTTGATCGTCTATTACTAATAATTTTGATGGATGATGAATAGTATCTTCTTGCATATTGTTTAACTCTTTTATTATTGTTCTTTATTTTATAGTACAAAATTTAAAAATGTCTTAATAAATCAAAAAGTTAGATTTTTACTTGTTGTTAATTTTTTAATGATAACATTGAATAAATGAAAAATATGGAGTTTATCGTGTCAAAGGATAACGAAAATAAAAAAGATGATAAAAAAATTAATGAAAAAAAAGTAAATAATACAGATAATTCAGAAGAAATAAAGACAGATAATATAAAAGCTGAAGAACTCCATAATTTAGATACAAACGATGATTCTATTTACGATGAGGATGAGGACACGGCAGGATTAAATGTATCAAAAGATAGTGATGAAATTGAAAAAAAGATTACTACGCTTATTGCTACTGGCCATATGTTTAAAGCACATGTTCTCGCAAAAAAAGCTTTTCAAAAATATCCTGAAAACGTAAATATTGCTCAAGCATATGCCCTGGTTTTACTTAAAACTGGAGCGTTGGATGAATCTCGTAAATTGATTTATCCTATCCTCAGTGTAAGCCCAGTTTTAGATGAATCCACTGGCGAAGAAATGGTGACTATTGAATCATTATTAAATAGCCCATTCCTTACAAATGGACGTCCTGATATTATTGCCAATATCGGTCATATTTTCAAAGAATCTTGGAAATATTCTAGGCACTGCCGTGATCTTGAAATTGCACGTGAATTATATCTAGCTTCTTTTAATAAAGAACAAAAAACTAATACAGGTATGAATGCTGCATGGCTTGCTTGGCTTACAGGTGATGATGATAGAGCAAAACAATTATCGGCATCAGTATTGAGATTATTACCTCCATATGGTCTAGAAGCTTCTTTTTCTGAACTGATAGATTTAGCTGAAGCCCAATTATTATTAGGAAGAGAAGATGATGCCTGTAAATTATATGAAGAGGCAATGAAAAAAAGTGATGAGCAGAGCTATATAGCTGTAGTTACAGCGCGTCAACAATTGTATTTTTTAAGAGAGGCTGGTTTTAAAGTACCTAATGCTGCTTTAGATATATTAGTTCCGCCAACAATAGTTGTATTCACAGGACATGCAATCGATCATCCAAGTTTTAAAACTGCATTATTTCCACCAGACATAGAAGCGGATGTTAAACGTATTATTACAGAAAAATTACAATCGATTAATGCAAAAATAGGTTACAGTTCAGCTGCTTGTGGAGCAGATTTAATTTTTATTGAAGCTATGCAAGAATTAGGCGGAGAAATAAATATTATTTTACCATTTGCAATTCAAGATTTTATTGAAACAAATGTTCGTCATGCAGGTCCAAGATGGGAAAAGCGTTTTGAAAAGGCTTTAGCTAATGCACATACTGTAAGTTTTGCCAGTGAAGATCGTTATTTAGGACATGATATGCTATATCGTTTTTCAAATCATGTAATGCATGGTAGTGCGGTCATGAGAGGTAAATTTTTAACAACAGAACCACATTTAATGGCTGTTTGGCATTCTAGAACAGAGTCTCTGCCAGGTGGACCTGCTGATTTTATAGATCGTTGGTCTAATATTAGTACATTACATTTAATAGATTTAGATGAACTTTATGATAATGAAGGTAATACTGAAAAAATTGATACAAAATTAATTCAACCGCAAAAAAACACATTGTCTTTTGATCCTTTTGTGTCTAAATCACCAGATAGGGTTATAAAATCAATGATGTTTTCTGATTTACATGGATATAGTAAATTACAAGATGAACATATTCCATCATTTCTGGATTTTATGGAAAAATTAAATAATGCAATGGAAAAAATTGATTCTGAGCTAGATTCAGTTAATACATGGGGAGATGCTATTTTTGCTGTTGCAGATAGTGCAGTCAAAATTGCGGATTTCGGTTTAAGATATTGCGATATTATTGAGACATTAGGAAGAAAATATCCAGAATTTCCATTTCCTATACGAGCTAGAATTTCTTTACATTCAGGACCAGTATTTGTAGCTCAGGATCCATTTATTAAAAAAATAAATTTTTATGGAGGTCATATTAATAGAGCGGCACGATTAGAACCAGTAACCGCGGTTGGACAAGTTTACGCAACACAGCAGTTTGTTGCATTATTACATGGGGAAACAAGTGATGAAAGAAATGAAAGTATA
Organism: uncultured Alphaproteobacteria bacterium; assembly: GCA_944390765.1. Lineage (GTDB taxonomy): Bacteria > Pseudomonadota > Alphaproteobacteria > UBA3830 > UBA3830 > UBA3830. Next base: position 21,695 of record CALXQM010000010.1, read on the forward strand.
CAAAATGGGCAACGTTATTACGAACGTTATTCAACGGAATATGTAGGAGTGATTTCCTTAGCAAAAAATTTTGGGCAACAAGAAGTTTATCATCTAAGATGGAGAAATTAGTTGGATTTTTTAATAAAATTATTCTGAAAACGAGGTTAAAATGTGACTTTCCACCACAAAATATTACTACATCACGAATGTATACCTCTTAATTCTGGTTATTAAATTAAAGTTTGTACTTTTCTGTCATTATGTTGTTCTATAAATTAGCATCATTGAGAGGAGCGGAATGACGATAATCGTAAGAGGCGAAGCCTATATGATTCCTCGCAATGACACTAGACATGACATATAATAAATACCAGATATCTTGCGTAACATTTTAAAATCTCTAATTATCAGGATCTGAAGAACCATATATTTTACTTTCGTAAGAACTCTTTTTATAATTTACTTTCAAGTTCACGTTTGTATATTTTTTGAGATAGTTTTTTTTATTGTTCTCATAATTTTTTGAAATATAACAACAAAAAAATTATTAGCTGCTACATTCCCTGATGTTGCAACTGGATCGAATATTCCATAAAACGCTATTATAAAAGCAATCATAGAATCATCAAAGCCTAAATAGTCTCTTAAAACAGGTAAAGTTACCATTATTGTTCCACTTGGTACTCCTCCACCCGCAAATTTGTTTAATACAAAAAATATTGCGAACATCAAAAAATTATAAACATTTGGTAATGGCTTATTAAATGCTAACATTACAATCATCGCCATAATAGGAACAATAATTGTATCTCCTACCATATGAAAGTTTAATGTTAAAGGCATAACTGCATCTGATAAAGTTTTATCATGAGTATTTTTTCTTGCTGCATCAAGTGACATTGGTAATGCTGAAGCACTCGACATCGTACTAAAAGCTGTAATAATCGCAGGTAAAGCATTTTTTAATATTGTTATAGCTCTGGAAAATCTGAAAGAGGAAGCAATTAGTAGCCAAATTCCTAAATAACACCATAATATTCCACAAATTAAAACACATATTAAAGCATTGTGTTCTATAAATCCTGTCATACGACCTTCTGCAAATAATTTTAACATAAACCCGCCGACAAAAATCGGAAGTAGAGGAATAAAGAATTTTTTCATAAATTTCATTACACAATCATGTATAAAATTAATTGACCAAGTAATATATTCATTAGGCTTTAATGAATTATAAAATCCGATTATTATGCCAGCAATTAATGAATAGGTCGTTGGTAAAATTTTAGGTAAACTAAAATAAAAAAGTGGAAAAATTTCTGAAAAATTAGTTGATGTTTCGCAAGCCTGCATATCTGATAATAAAAAAAAGCCAATGATTCCAGATACTAATATGTTACAAAAATTAGATACTAATACAGTTAACATCAAGCTTATAACGAAAATCATTCCTTGCTGTTGTATATTTGATAATGCAACGGCAACAAAGCTAAAAAGCAGAAACGGTAAGACAAAGACTAAGAGTTCACGCAAACAAGTACTAATTGTCAGTAAAAACCTAATAACATCTATAGACAGATTATTATAGAATAGACTTGTTAATACAATAACTAATATCAGTTGTAGAAAAGAATTTAATAATAATTTTCTTAATATTTTAAACATATTTTATGCTTTCATTATAATAAAGAAGAAATTACACTGATACAACATCCTAACGCTTCTTCTATACTTTGTTTCGTTGTATCTATTAAATGATAGCTATTATCATAATGTAAAGGAGCGATATCCCGTTTAATATCTTGTTCATCTCTTCTTTTGATATCTGCAAAAATATCATTATATTTGATATGTTCATTAACCTTTTTCAAATCTTGGAAACGGCGTTTTGCTCTCGTCTCTAAATCCGCTGTAATAAATAACTTACAGAAAGCATCTGGGAAGACAACCGTTCCAATATCTCTTCCATCTAATACACAAAATTCTTTACTATGATAATTAACAAAATCTCGTTGCATTTTGAGCATTAATTCACGAATTTGTGGATCTTTTGCTAGATTGGATGCTCTGATTCCATTTTCTTCTGAACGTAAAACATTATTATTAAATTTTTGCGAAAATTTTATCACATCAAATACTGATAAATTGCATAATTCTTCTAAAGGCTTATTAAGATATGCTATTATCCTATATAGCATTCCCGTATCGAGATAAATGAACTGAAAATGTTCGGCAATTTTTCGAGCTAAAGTACCTTTCCCACTACATGCGGGACCATCTATAGCTACAACAGAGCTCATTTATCTAATCCCAACTCTAAGTTCTTACCATCTACTTTAATTCCAGTAACAAGAAGTAGTGGAGCAGATAAACATATAGAAGAAAACGTTCCAAATATTAATCCAAATAAAATAGGGAAACAAAAATCAAAAATTACTTTCCCTCCAAAGAAACATAAAGCTAATAGCGATAATACTGTTGTTGTAGAAGTCAAAATAGTTCTAGACAATGTTTCATTCATAGATTTATTTAGTAATTCTTTTATAGTTAAAGATTTATATGATATTATATTTTCGCGGATACGATCAAAAATAACAACGGTATCATGAATTGAATAACTCGCTGTCATGAGCAATGCCACTATTGAATTAGCACTAAATTCAAAATAATGTACAACAGAATATAATCCCATAAGAGCTATACAATCATGAGCAAGCGAAATAACTCCACAAATAGCATATTCCCATTCAAATCTGGACCAAATATATATTAGAATAGCTATTAATGATATCAATACAGCAATAATAGCATCGTGTACTAATTCTGCTCCTACTTTAGGTCCTATTTTTTCTATTTTTCGATATTCTATATTATCTCCTAATGCTTCTTTAACTTTTTCTATAGAAGCATTTTGAGATTCTTGAGTTTCATTAGAATTACTAGGAATTCTAATTAATACATCATTTTTTGAACCAAATTCTTGTAAATATACTTCACCTATATTCAATTTAGTTAGCTTATCTCTAAGTTCTCCAATATTTGCTTCTTGCTGTGTACGTATTTCCATTAAAAATCCACCACGGAAATCTATTCCAAAATTTAATCCATTAAAAATAAATGCAAAAATACTAGTTAGTACAACAATTATTGAAAATAAATAAGTAAATTTACGAAATCCAACAAAATCAATTTTTGTATCATGAGGAATAAGTTTATAAAATTCCATAATTATAATCCTTTCTTACATAGGAATCTTGATAGTATATTTCATTTTAAACAATGTCGAAACAATATATCTTGTCAATGTCGTTGATGTAAAGAACGATATAATTGTTCCTAATATTGTTGTAATTGCAAAACCTTTTACAGGACCTGTTCCAAAATAATATAAACATGACATACCTATAATAGTATTAAGATTTGTATCAATAATAGATGTCATAGCTAAATTATACCCTTGTTCAATAGCTTTTATTAGCTTATCACCTTTACGGATATATTCTTTAATACGTTCATTAATTAGAACATTTGCATCAACAGCCATACCTACTGTTAAAGCAATACCAGCAATACCTGGTAAAGTTAAAGTTGCTTGCAAGCATGATAACCCTGCTAATAATAAAATCAAATTAACCACTACAGCAACATCTGCTATTAAGCCAAAAGAAGAATACCACAAGTACATAAATACTAGTACAAATAGTCCAGAAACAACTGTTGCCAAAATTCCAGAATTTATGGAATCTGCTCCCAAATCAGGACCTACTGTCTTTTCTTCAATAATATTTAAAGGAGCGGGTAAAGCTCCGGCTTTTAGCAGAATAGATAAATCATGAGCACTTTCTGTAGTAAAGTTTCCAGAAATGATACCACTTCCGCCTGTAATAGCGCTTTTAATAGTTGGAGCACTAATAACTTTATTATCGAGAAGAATAGCAAATCTTTTATTTATATTAGCTTTTGTAGCATCACCAAATTTCTTTGCCCCAATTTTGTTAAAAGAAAAAGATACAGCAGGATTGCCATACTCATCAGTTGTTACTCCAGCTGATAAAAGATTCTCTCCTCCAACTATTACATGTTTTTTTACAGCTATGTACCCGCCTGTATCCGATTCTACATACATACTACCAAGAGGAGCCACTGCGCTTTTTTTCTCATTTACTACTGGGGCTGATTCATCAACCAAACGGAATGTTAATTTAGCAGTCTTTCCTAATAATTCTTTTACCTTACTAGGATCTTGCAAACCAGGGATCTGTAACAAAATGCGATCATCACCTTGTCTTTGTATATTTGGCTCCTTTGTTCCGGTATCATCTACTCTTTTTCTTACACTTTCTATTGATCTATCAACTGCATTAGCTTTTCTTAATTTCAATGCTTCCTCAGTAGGGGTCATTGTTACATGAGTTCCTGAAATAGTTACTTTAAAGTCTGAATCAATAGCTGCTAATACAGAGCGTGCTTTTCCTATCTTTGAAGTGTCTTTTAAATCAAATTCTACAGATTTTTGATCTTTTGCTATTGTTCTTGGGAAATTAGCCGCATAAGGTATGGATTCTTTTCTTAATGTTTGTCTTGCTGCGTCTAACTGCTGATTAAGATAATCATTTTCAACAGTAGCTAAATCCACTTCTAACAACAAATGCGCACCACCGCTTAAATCCAAACCAAGATTAACTTTTTTATTTGGAATAAAATCCGGTAAATTATTTAAAACACTTTTCGGCAATATATTAGGTAAAGCAAATAAAACACCGAATATACAGATACATGCAATTAATATCTCTTTCCATTTTGGAAAATTCATAGCAAACTCCTTTATTTTTTACCGTCTTTTTTTGTTGCAGTTTTAGTAGCGGTGGTTTCTTGTTTGTCTGTAGATTTACCTTTTTCTAAAACATCCCCAATAGAAGTCTTTAGAACTCTAATACGGACACCTTCCGCTATTTCTAACGATATTTCATTATTATTTAAAACTTTATGAACAATTCCGATAATTCCTCCTAAAGTTACAATCTGATCTCCTTTTTTCAAATTAGCAATCATTTGTCTTTTTTTTGCTTCCCTTTTCTGCTGAGGTCTCATCATTAGAAAATAAAAGACTATCATTATTAGAAAAATAGGTAACATACTATGCAACATAGAAGGCTGATGTGTCACCGCCTGCTGTTCATTGGTAGTTTGTACTGTAGTTTGAGTATTATTTGCCATTACATGTCTCCATATGTTATTTACCTAAATATTTTTCTGGATTTAAAGGTGTGCTATCCTTCATAATTTCAAAGTGTAATTGAGGTGAAGTTACATTTCCTGTATTACCAACTGTACCAACAACTGCTCCTTGTTTTATTTTAGCACCTTGTTTTGTTGCTATGCTTCCCATATTTGCATATGATGAAATTAAACCATCATTATGCTTTACAACAACTACATTACCAAATGACTCGTCTAAATTATTTCCAGCATAAATAACATCGCCATCTGATACAGCACATACTTTTGTACCTGATGCCGCTTTAATGTTAATTCCATCATTCGGTAAACCATCATTCATTTCACCAAATTTAGATACTATATCTCCCTTTACTGGCCATACCATTTTCTTTGCTGTAGAAACCTGTTTTTCAGTTTTATCTACAATATCAGCTCCTGTTGCTGTTTTTGTTACTTTAGGAGAAGATAATATCTTTTCTTGTTCATTAAAACTTGTTTCTTTCCCTGATGAAGAAGCATTGTAATACGCAGGGGATTCTTTTTTATTTTCTTTCTTGCGTTCTTTATGTTCGTTTGTCATTAATTTGTTAAAACGCTCATCTAAGTTATCTTTTTCAGATGATTTGGACGATTTCTGTTTGTTTTCATCAATTTGTACAGGAGTATATAAAGTATTTTCTGAAGGTTTAACATCTTCTTCTGATGGCAGTTTAAGTATCTGACCATTTCTAACATTATAAGGCGCTTTAATATTATTCAATGTAGCTAAATTCATTGGATCAATATTAAATTTATTTGCTACATCAAATAATGTTTCATTATTTTTAACAGTATAAGTATTATTTACCTCAGCAACAGGCAGATATCCGCCTAATCCATCGTCTATTTTAATTTCAACAGGAGATAACGAAGTTCTTTCGCATCCCACCATTAAAATAGAACCTAATATTAATAAGTTTTTACACAAAAGTTTACACATTTGGTTTAAACAACTCCTCTAACTTATCTATACATTGTACATATTCATATCTGTTTAGCATAGGAGTAATGGTTACAAATTTTTCTTTTTCTAGAAGAGTTAAATCAGAATTTAATTCTTCTTTCTTTGCTTTATAAGTTGCTCGAAGCCAATAATATGGATGGTCTACCGGATCCAATCTCTTATACACATTCCAAGTAATATCCATATTTCCTTGAGTTGCTATTCTAATTCCCTTTACGTCTTTTAATGCTACATCTGGGAAATTAATATTCATGCATACTCCATCTGACCAGCTAAATGACATTAATTTTTTTATAATATCCTGCAAATAATGTTCTATAACCGGAAATTTAATCGGAGCTACCGCACCTGAAAAATCCTGGCTGACGGCTATAGCTTTAATATTTTGAGAACCTGCAGCAAAAGTAGCGCCCAAAGTACCTGATAGTCCAATAAAATCTCCTATATTAGAACCATGGTTAATTCCTGATAAAACTAAATCTGGTTTTTTATCTTTTAGGATTTCTCCTAAAGCTACAAATACACAATCAGCCGGTGTACCTGAAACAGAAAATTTACGAGGAGAAATTTCTTTTACTCTTAAAATATCATCAAAAGTAACAGAATATCCTTTACCACTTTGTCCGACTTCTGGTGCTACAACCCAAACATCCGGTGTTATTGCATTAGCTATACGCTCTAATGCCTTAATACCATTTGCATTAATACTATCATCATTGGTAATTAATATTCTCATTTTCGATAAAGTAGAATTAGCCATTTGTTTTTATCTCCCTTAATCCTCTCATATAGGGAATTAGCGCATCAGGGATCCTAATACTTCCATCTTCCCTTTGATAATTTTCCATAATAGCGACTATAGTTCTACCGATAGCAAGACCTGAGCCATTAAGTGTCGCAACAAAGCCTTTATCATTTTTACCTTTATAACGAGCATTCATACGCCTTGCTTGGAATTGTCCACATAGTGAACAGCTCGAAATTTCACGGTATGTATTTTCTCCAGGTAGCCATACTTCCAAATCATATGTTTTACTAGCAGAAAAGCCCATATCTCCACTAGATAATAACATAACACGATAGGATAAACCTAATTTTTTAAGAATATTTTCTGCAACATTAGTCATTCGTTCAAGTTCTTTTTCTCCATCATTAGGATGGACTATACTAACTAACTCTACCTTAGAAAACTGGTGATTTCTTATCATGCCTCTTGTATCACGTCCTGCCGCTCCAGCTTCAGATCTGAAACATGCAGAATAAGCCGTAACTCTAATAGGTAAATTTTCTACAGGAATAATACTATCTCTGACCAAATTCGTTAAAGGGACTTCTGCAGTAGGTATTAACCATCTATTATCAGTCGTTTGAAATGAATCTTCCGCAAATTTTGGTAATTGTCCTGTACCAAACATAGAATCTGACTTTACTAAGAAAGGTACAGATACTTCTTGATAACCGAACTCTTTGGTATGATTGTCTAACATAAAATTCTTTAAAGCTCTTTCCATAAGCGCTACAGCGCCTTTGAGAATTGTAAAACGACTACCAGAAATTTTTGCAGCTGATTGAAAATCAATTAAACCTAGGTCTTCTCCTAATTCATAATGCCTCTTTGGTTTAAAATTAAATACAGGAATATCTCCTATGACTCTTATGCATTTATTAAATGTTTCATCTTTTCCAATGGGAACATCTTCTAATGGTATATTTGGCAATGAGCAAAGTATATTATTTAATTCTGTATTTAAAGCCCCTTCATCCTTTTCTAATTTGATAAGCTTGTCTTTTATTTCAGATGATTGCATTTCTAAATCTGAAGTATCTTGATTATTGCTTTTCATAAAACCAATTTTTGACGCCAATTCATTACGTTTGGACTGTAATTGCTGCAGTTCAGCCATCACATCTCTTCTTCTTCCGTCAATTTGTAATATTTTATCAGCAATAGGAGGTAATCCTCTGTTAGATAATACATTATCAAATAATGAAGAATGTTCTCTAATCCATTTTATGTCATGCATAATCATTACCAAAACAAATATCATGAAACATTATCACATTTTAAGTAATAAGTACAAATTTTTTCATTAAATCTACAGGTTATGAGAATATTTTAATTTTTTATTGTAATGAACTATTCTATCACTTTGTTATTGTAAAAATGTTTACTAAACAAAGGCTTCACAACGAAAATTGGTAAAAATTATATAAAATAAAGAGTAAAATAATTTATATCCCTCCTCTTCTTTGAAGATAATTATTAATTATCATCATAGTGCCCCCAAAGAGAAATTATTTTAACTATTTTTTCTTCTTTAAGAACTTCATATACCAATCTGTGTTCTATATTAATTCTCCGGCTGTATGTATTTTCTGTTCCTCGCAATTTTTCAAAAAAAGGGGGAGTAATATAAGGATTAATTTTTAATATATCTATAAGTTTATTAACTGTTTTTCTATAAAATCTAGCCTTGTATAATTGTTTAAAAGCTGTTTTAGTATAAACAATTTCCCAATTTTTTATAATGTTATGCATTCTTCTAAAGGTGTGGCAATTAATTTTTTCATTTCATCTTTAGATATAAAAAAATCTTTATAATATTTATATAAACTTTGCAAACTAATTATTTTGGGGTTTTCTTTGGAAGAAAAAGCCTCAATCCATGGAGTATCATTATGAATACTTTTTACTAAACTTGATGCAGAATAATCCATATATTCATTTAGAACATTATCTATATGATTGGTAATAACGTCACCTACTGTTAATTCATTTGTTAACGCTTCATCGTTAATAGGGTTACGTCCAAAACATTTATATTTATCATAAATCTCCCTTACAACAGGCCCATATTGCCAAGCTTCTATATTTTCCTTAAAAAGAGGTTGTCCTTGATTTTTAACTAAAAACCACGCCTGTATGTAATATAATAATTTTTGTAATTTTAGATTAGTGAGTAAATCACCTCTTTTATATGCAAAAAATAAAGTATAATTCGCTACTTCATATACACTAATCATTTTTCTTTTATCCTACATTGTATATATTATTATATAATGATTTGAAATTATGTCAACTATTAATATTGCTCAACATTTTTCGTGGCAATGATGGTTCTAAAATTTGATTGCATTGATTGGTATCTAGAGTGATGAGGGTTTATTGGAATTTTTTGAGTTTCTGGACAGCCTTCATTTGTTCGAAGCATAGAGTAGATTCCATCAAAGGTGATGATATCCATATGCCATCTAGCTATTGCTTAATTTGATCCGCTATTCTTCGCAATTATCATCAATCTTCTCTCCATGCGTTATTCTGAGCTCATCTTCTTCCACATACTCCGTCATTCTGAGCGAGTGCAACGAGCGTGAGAATCCATTCATTTCGCGTAATTATATTTCTACAATTCATTGTGATAAAAAAGTAACATTTATTTAAAATTTTAAATAAATTACAAATACCTTCTTCCAAAGATGTTATATATAATAGCGTATTGTACATGTTGTATAATGTTTTTTTAGTAAGGAGAGTAATATGAAAAAATTAGTATTATCAGCTTGTGCTGTAGCTTTTGTATTTGGAGCTACGGATATTAAGGCCGAAGATACACCCACAATTGTTACAGAAGAACAATCCTGTGCTCAGGACGGGTTTTATGCTGGCTTAGGACTTGGCGTAAATTATACTGAAGTTTTATTGGATGATTATGAAACCGCATTTAACGATCATAATTATGAAAACCATAATAAAGGATCAAACCCAATGTTATCAGTTGTGTTAGGATACATGTGGCATGTGAAAGAGCGTTTTCATATAGGTCTTGAAGCCTCTGTAGATTTAGGGAAAGCGTGCATACATCATCATGAAAATCAAATGTCTGCTACTAAATATAAAATGTTTGATACAACAACAAGCTTAAATGGTATTGTACCGTTTTTAGGTCTAAAGTTTGGTTTTGTTGATTGTGAAAGCAAAGTTATGCCATATCTGACTATAGGTGCATCTTATTCAGTGGCTAAGTCGAAGTATACTTTATGGGATAATAATACTGGTAATAGATTAGCAGATCACTTTCAAAAAGTATGTAAAATAGCTCCAACTGTAAAGATAGGATTTACAAAACCTGTCCGTAATAATTGGATGTTAAGCGCCGAGGCAAGCTGGAGAGCAGCAACTGACAAGTCAAAAGATTATACTGAAAATAATGTTACAGATACAGTTAAGTTAAAGAATAAAGATTCTTTTGCGTTTAGATTGTTAATGACACATTCTTTTAAGTTTGGTCGCTAATTTTTAATTATATATAAACAAAGGACTCATATTTTTTATGAGTCCTTTTTTTGTTTTTATCGTAGATCCTCACGCTCACTACGTGCGCTCAGAATGACGAAAAAAGTGGAAACGCTCAGAATAGATGCTTAGAGGATGTGGGAAAGTGCTTATAGCGTCATTGCGAGGAGCAGAGCGACGTGGCAATCCATAATGATTCCAGAGCAATTTTAGAAAAAAAGCAATAATAGATTCTCACGCTCGCTACACTCGCTCAGAATGACGCCTAGAGGGCGTGAGGAAAATGTCTCATCGTCCGAAGAACAGCGTCATTACGAGAGGTCATTACTCCCAGCGTCATCACACGTAGACATATAGTTTCCACCTCTTCCATTTTTCGTTATTGCAAGGAATTTTCTCTCCTTTCGTCATCACGAGGAGCGAAGCGACGTGGTGATCTAAAAAGCAAAAGAGAAGGATAATATTATGTCTTCATTTGTTTATATTTTATTTAGTAAAAAACATGGTACTTTGTACACTGGCGTTACGTCCGATTTAGTACGACGAGTTTATGAGCATAAAACATGGAACAAAGGTTTTACATTTAAATACCATGTCAACAAATTGGGGTATTATGAGGTCTTTGATGAAATTACCAATGCAATTAAAAGAGAAAAACAAATCAAAAAAAGGTCTAGAAATTATAAAATTCAATTAATAGAAAGCATTAATCCGGAATGGAAAGATTTATATAGTGATATTACTTAGATTGTTAAGAATATAAGAAAGTATGATAATAGATTCTCACGCTCGTTGCACTCGCTCAGAATGACGAAGGGGGTAGAGCGCTCAGAATATGTAGATTATAGCCTGCTCTTATTTTATTTGTTACGTGGTAATCCATGGTGCCTTCTATCTTGCGTCATTGCGAGGAGCATTTTTTTTAGCGTCATCACGAGGAGCAGAGCGACGTGGTGATCCATAACAATACTGTAGCAGATAGGGATGTTAAATGTGGAAGAGGATTCTCACGCTCGCTACACTCGCTCAGAATGACGCGAGGAGGCGTTCACTCAGAATGACACTAAGGGGAAGTAAGTGTGTTCGCTAGAATGATGAAAATGAGGGATGTTTTTACTCAGAATGACGAAGAGAGGTAGAACACTCAGAACAACGGAGAAGTGTAGAGCCATTCAGAAGAAAATTATTAGTATTTTCTCCCGGAATGACCAAAAAGTGAAAAATAACAAAGATATGGAGTGTTTCTGTTCAGAATGAAAATAAGAAAAGCGATACTATATAAAAACTGTTTTCATATTTTAATAAAATATAAATTGGCTGGGAAACCTGGATTCGAACCAGGGTTGCCCGGTCCAGAGCCGGGAGTTCTACCGCTAAACTATTTCCCAAATTCCATAAAGAATAGCATTATATTAGTAAGATTTCTAGATTAAATATTTTTAAAAAAAGTAATGATATCTACAGGCAAGCAATTGGATGTTATTATCAACAATTCTATAAATTAATCTGTGTTCTTTATTGATTCTTCGAGACCAGCATTTTTGCAGTTCGTATTTTAATGGTTCTGGTTTACCTATTCCAGAAAAAGGATTTATTTTTATCGATTCGATTAATTTTAAAATACGAATAACTATTTTTTCATCTGATTCCAACCAATATTTATAATCTTCTTCAAACTTTGAGGTTACTCTTATATTCATCTAAAAAATCTTCTAATAATTTAGTTTTTCCTATGTCTACCTCTTTTATGGAATCTAAAATATGTTGTTTATTCGCTTTATTGCTCAATAAATAAGCGGTTTCTTTCATAGATTCATAATCGCTTGCAGAAATTAAAACAGCTCTATCTCCATTCTTTCTTGATATATAGACCTCTTCGCAATCATTACAAACTAAGAATAATAGTGAAGATAACTTTTGTCTTGCTTCACTATATGTAACTTGTTTCATCATTAACTCCTCTATTGTTCAATTAAATTGTACAATAGAATGCAATAAATGTCAATGAATATATAAATTATATTTTTCTATTATATGGAATGATTGCACATTAGCTGGAAATATAAATGATAATACATTATATATAAAATCAGGGTTGTGCACATAAACTCGTCAAATAACATCAGAAATTGCAAAACAAATAATACCCCTCTTTAATTAGAGATAACTTAAAGAATTTTTGTTTACACATATTAGAGCATTATATATAATAATTCCTATGGCATGTATGCCAAAAGAAGTTTTTTTAATAACGATTTTATATTTAGGAACGTTTTAAAAGTGTTATTATCTGGTACATATTATTTTTCTATTTTTATTATATCGCTAGTTTTTTTGTATCAAATAAAGCGATATAGAATTTTTTCAAGATTAAAACAGTGTCTTTTGAACGTTCTGATTAGAAACTATGGAGAGCACTATGTCAAAAGATATATTAATAGATGCATTGCATCCGGAAGAAGTCAGAATTGCAGTAGTATGCGATGGAAAATTAGATAAATTCGATTTTGAAATCTCTTCAAAAGCTCAAATAAAAGGTAACATATATTTAGCTAAGGTCATAAAAGTAGAGCCTTCCTTACAAGCTGCTTTTGTTGATTATGGGGGGAATAAACATGGGTTTTTAAGTTTCAGTGAAATTCATCATGATTATTTTCAGATTCCTGTAGGAGATCGTGAGGAATTGGAAGCTCATATCCAGAATGCACTTAATGCTTATGCTATAGAAAATGATAAAACTGTTGAAGAAATAGATCCTAAAGATATTGTTAGATTAAGGTATCAGTTTTATAGAAGGTATAAGATTCAAGAGGTTATAAAAAAACGTCAGATAATGCTTGTACAGGTAACAAAAGAAGAAAGAGGTAATAAAGGGGCAGCAATTACAACATATATATCACTAGCTGGTAGATATTGTGTATTGATGCCAAATACAGAAAAAGGCAGTGGAATTTCAAGAAAAATTACAAGTATTTCAGATAGAACAAAATTAAAAAAGATAGTGTCTGATTTAAAAATTGAAAATGGTAGTGTAGTTATTAGGACAGCTGGTGTTGGCCATACAAAATCAGAAATAAAAAAAGATTTTGATTACTTAGTAAATATGTGGAACGCAATTAGGAAAGATACTTTAAAGTCTACAGCCCCATGCTTAATACATGAAGAATCTAGTATCATAAAAAGGTCTCTTAGAGACATGTATACTAAAGATATTGATGAGATTATTGTTGAAGGCGAAGAAGGTTATAAAGTTGCAAGATCTTTTATGAAGAAGCTTATACCTAGTCATGTAAAGAAAGTAAAACTTTATGAAGATAAAAGTATTCCTCTTTTCAGTAAATACAAAGTAAATGAACAAACGGAACAAATCTATTCTACTAGAGTAGAATTACCTTCAGGTGGTTACTTAGTAATAAATAATACAGAGGCATTAATAGCCATAGATGTTAATTCTGGTAAATCTACTAAAGAAAGAAATATTTCTGGTACAGCTTTAAAAACTAATCTTGAAGCCGCGGTAGAGATTGCTCGTCAATGCCGTTTGAGGGATTTAGCGGGATTAGTTGTAGTAGATTTCATTGATATGGAAGGAAAACATAGTAATATTCAAGTTGAAAGATGTATAAAAGAAGCATTTCGCAATGATAAAGCCAAAATTCAGCTGGGAAGTATAAGTAATTTTGGATTATTAGAGTTTTCTCGACAACGTTTAAGATCAAGTATTACCGATGCAAATATGGTTGTATGTCCATATTGTCAAGGTACAGGTTTTATGTGGTCTGACGAGGCATTAGCAGTAAGAATTCTAAGACAAGTAGAAGAATCATGTATAGAGCAGAATATACAGGAGGTTGTAGTAACTTTATCGCCAAGTATTGCTCTTTATTTATTAAATAATAAACGTTCGTTTATATCAATGATTGAGTCACGAGGTGATTTAAAAATAACATTTAAAGCGGATTCTAATGTTACTTCAGTTAATTTTCATATTGAAAAAATATTTAAATTGCCAACGATAGAAGAGGAGAATACTGATGAATTAGTTGAAACCAACTTGAATGAAGTGACCAGTACAAATAAAAGAAATTATAAAAAGATTAGAACAGATAAGCAAAATGATAAATCTGAGGCAGAGGAAGTTAATATAAGAAGCACTCCGATTAGAAAAAATTTAAGAAGAAATAAAATAAGAAAAAATGATAGTAAAGTAAGCTCTGATTTTAAAGAAAATGAGCAATTATCTAATGATATAAATCAAAATTTCATTATAAAAGAAGAAATTAAAGAAGGAACAGAACCTATCGCTAAAGAAGGTAAAGTAGATCTTAATTTTTCTGCAATGATGGATGAGTATCAACAAGATATTGCTAGCAAGGTTGTAGAGTCATATAGAAAAGAAATAAATGAAATGTCAAATATTCAAAAAGGTATGAATATTACGCCACCAAAAAGAATTGGTTGGTGGCAAAAATTGTTACAGAAACCAAAAAAATAGGAGAATACAATGACAGTAAAAGTTAGGTTTGCTCCTTCTCCAACAGGATTATTACATGTCGGTAACGTTCGGATAGCAGTACTTAATTATTTATTTGCTAAAAGTAATCATGGAAAATTTGTTCTTCGTATAGATGATACCGATAAAGAAAGATCTAAGACAGAATTTGAAAAATCAATTATAGAAGATCTAAAATGGATAGATATTCAATGGGATGAGTTTTATAAACAATCAGAGAATCTTGCACAGTATGATAAAGCAATCGAACATTTAAAGAAAATAGGTCGAGTCTATCCTTGTTACGAAACAAAAGAAGAATTATCTCTTAAACGTAAGATACAAAGTTCTCATGGAAAACCACCGGTTTATGATAGAGCGTCACTTTACTTATCCGATGAAGATAAAAAAAATATTGAATCAAAAGGAATAAAAAAGTACTGGCGTTTCAAATTAAAAGAAGATTCAGTTATTGAATGGAACGATTTAGTTCATGGAAAAATTTCAATTCCTTTGAATAGCGTTAGTGATCCAATAGTAATAAAACCTGATGGTTCTTATGTTTATACTTTTGCATCTGTTGTTGATGATATAAATATAGGTATTACTCATATTATTAGGGGAGATGATCATATTACAAATACAGCTGCTCAAATAGATATATTTAGAGCAATAAGTGGATCTAATCCTGAATTTGCGCATGTTCCTTTGCTGTCTTCTATCGATGGACAAGAAGTATCCAAGAGAACAAATTCGTCTTTAACTATAATTAATTTGCGTAAAAATGGAATGGAACCGCAAGCTATTGTTAATTTGCTCGCAACTTTAGGTACCTCTAATAATGTAAATTACAAAGATAATTATAATGATTTGATTCAGAAATTTTCTTTTAAAAAAATGAGTCTATCATCTCCCAAATTTAATACGGATGATGTAAGGCAATTAACTAAAAAAATTATCTCCGAAAAAAGCTTCAATGAAATTCAATCTGAATTAGAACATTTAAATTTAAAAAATAAAGCTGAGATTTTCTGGGAAACAATTAAAGGAAATATTAATACAATAAATGATATCGATTTTTGGTATAATATATTTTTTAATCCTATACAACCATGCTGTGAAGATAAGCAATATATATCTCAAATGTTAACAGCTTTATCTATATCTACTGATTACGATACGTGGCTGAAAAGTTTAATAGAAAAAACTAACCGGAAAGGAAAGGATTTGTTTCACCCAATACGTTTAGCTTTAACCGCTCAAGAGAAAGGGCCAGAATTAAGAAAAATATTCATGTTATTGGGATATGATGAAGTTAAAAATAGATTAGAAAATAATTTAAAATGAAAACGTTACATTTATATAATTCTCTTTCTAATAAATTGGAAGAATTTATTCCTATAGATAAAAATAATATAAGGATGTATGCATGTGGGCCTACTGTATATTCTAGTCCTCATATCGGAAACGCGCGTCCTTTAGTTATTTTTGATGTACTGTTTCGCCTTTTACGTGAATTGTATGGAAACGTGACTTATGTTCGGAATATCACAGATGTTGACGATAAAATCAATAAACGAGCACACGAGCGTGATATTAGTATTCAAGAATTAACAAGTGAAGTTATCGAAGAGTTTCATAAAAATCTTTTTTTTCTGAATATTTTACCGGTCACATATGAGCCCAGAGCAACTTTTCATATACAAGAAATGATAGAAATCATTTCAAAATTAATTGATAAAGGCTATGCATATAAGGCTAATAATCATGTTTTATTTCGCGTAAAAGCTTTGAAAAGTTATGGGGTATTATCTAAAAGAACATTAGAAGAAATGATTCCTGGTTGTCGGGTGGAAATTGCTCCATATAAGGAAGATCCACTAGATTTTGTATTATGGAAACCATCGAAAGAGAGTGAACCATTTTGGGATAGTCCTTTTGGGAAAGGTCGTCCAGGTTGGCATATAGAATGTTCAGCTATGAGTTATAAATATCTTGGAACACAATTTGATATCCATGCTGGAGGGCAGGATTTAATTTTTCCTCATCATGAAAATGAAATAGCACAAAATTATGGTGCTTTCGATATTCTAATGGCGAATTATTGGATACATAATGGATTATTATTAGTTGATAATCAAAAAATGTCTAAGTCATTAGGAAATATTATATCTCTTAATGAAATTTTGCAAAAATATGATGGTGAAATTATTAGATATGTTTTACTATCCACACATTATCAAAAAACCTTGAATTGGACAGAACAAATAGTGCATCAAGCAAAACAATCATTGGACAGGATGTATGGGGCTTTAAATTTAGCATCAGAAATATTTGATATTATTAATATTAGTGAAAATACTTTAGATGCATTGTGTTCAAATTTAAACACTCCTTTAGCATTACATGAATTAAATTCAATCGCTAATAAGATTTATAAATCAACTGAAAAAAAAGAAATAAATTATCTTTGTTCTGTTTTAAAAAAAGATGCGAATTTATTAGGATTATTGCAGAGAGAAAATTGGTTTCAACAACAAAATATAATTTCGCAAGAAGAGATAGAAGCATTAATTAAGGAACGTAACCTTGCAAAATCTCAAAAAGACTATGTAAAAGCAGATCAAATTAGAGATTATCTTCTATCAAAAAATATAAAAATAGAAGATACAAAAAATGGAGTAATTTGGAAAACTTTATAATTTAAAACTATAAAATATTAGAGTTCTTGCAAAGTTGTTTTTCTTAGTTTTTTGGATTCTGATAATCAGAGGTTCTAAGACGTCATTTTCTATGTCTGTAAGATATTCATTATATAATACCTCTAGCGTTATTACACGAAATCATATAGTCTTCGCCTTTTCCATTTATTATGTGTTGGTCCATAACTATTTTGCAATATAAATGACGTTACAAGTCGTCATTGCGAGGAGCTTGCGATGTGGCAATCTATAAAATGACAGGAATAGAAGTACGATGAAAGTGCAAAAATGGTTTTTCACGCTCGTTGCACTCGCTCAAAATGACGTAAGGCGAGGACATCGACTTTCACAAGATATCTTCTTCCATTAACTCAATATCCTGTTTTTCTCCATTATTAATTGTAAAGATATGTAAATTTCTATTTAGACCTTTGTCTTTTTTTAATTCAAAAGTACCTAATAAACCTTCAAATTCTATACATTTTGTAAGAAAATTTTCATTTGGTTTAGCGTTTATTAGTTTTATTATGTCAGCGGTTACCAAACTAATAATAGTAGGTTGTTCGTTGAATATATGAAAATACTTCTCTACAAAATTACGTTTTTCTTTGCTATCTATGTAAGCAAATTTTACTCCATCCCACTTAGAAGGATAAGATAAAACTATTGAACTTAAAGAAAATACTGGAATATTTATATTCTTAATATTTTTTATTATAGGTTCGCATATAAATATTGATTTTTTCCCGCAATTTTTTAAAAATTCTGTGATTTCTTCCTCGGAGATATTATTATATCGTACTAAATTGATACTATCTTCATCAAATCCATATTTTTCTCCAATTAGTTGAATTATATTCGCGATATTATCGTAATATATCCCTTTAGGGAGTAATAATTCCATAGAGTTTATTTTATTTTGTTTACAATAGCTAAAGATAGTTCTTAATTCTTCTTGAGGAGATAATCCGCAAGCATATATATGTCCGTTGTTTAAATTTTCATTATTAGAAAGCGAAAAAATTGGAACTGATTGAAAAATTGTTGCAAAACGATGCACTTCTGAAAAAAACACAGGACCGATCACAGCTTTTAGGTTTGGAAAATTATCAATATTTATTTCTTCTGGAAAATCATTGGTATTAATAGGGTAAATATCTAAATTTGGATCTCGATTTGCTATTATCGCGGCCTGTAAAATATTTTTACCAAGCTTAGCGTTTGTTCCTGTCAGAGGTAATAACAAAACAACTGATTGCTTCATTTTTCGCTTACCGAGAATTTCTAAATATTGATCATAAGAATAATTTGTACGTTCTTGTTGTTTTCTAGTAATTTCTGTTTCTGGTATTTTATCGGTAGAACAAGCAGTAATAATAAATAACAAAACTAATTTAAATATATAATTCATCTTTTATCTACAATTTATTTTTAATATTTATAAAGAATTTCATAATATAAGTAAACTAATGACTAAATAGATTATTTGATATGCAACAGGATAGGCAGAGATTGGGTGAAGCTTTAAAAAATATGCGACTTCATGCTGAAGAACTTCAAGAAAGTGAAAAGTTTAAAATGAGTCCTAAAGATGAAGAACTTGAAAAAGCTCTTGCTGAAATAAAAGGTCAAATGAATCTTTAATTTTTAATCTAGCTATCCTTTTAAAAGAGGATAACTAGATTATCATATTATTTTTATAAATAGATTTATATACTATAATATAACTCAAAAAATGAGGCTTATAGTTTGTGTAATTTGTTTTTATCGTCAGAGCTTATAAATAATATTTCACGAAAAATTTACTTACAACAGGAAAAGCCAGGATTATATGTTGTTGCAACTCCAATTGGAAATATTTTTGATATTTCATTAAGGGCATTATACATTTTAAAAAAAGTAAAATTAATTTTTGCAGAAGATACTCGCAATTCGAAAAAATTATTAAATTTTTTTGAAATAAACACTCCATTAATAGCATGTCATGAATATAATGAAATTTTATCTCAGGTAACAAATAAAATTCATAAAGGAGAAAGTTACGCATTAATTTCTGATGCAGGAACGCCAACGATTTCTGATCCCGGATATCGTCTAATAAATTGGTGCATTCAACAAGGAATAGACGTATTCCCCGTTCCTGGAGCTTGCGCATTTATTGCCGGACTAAGTGCCTCTGGAATGCCTACCGATAGTTTTACATTTTTTGGATTTCTACCAACGAGAGAACAAGCCAGATTAAAATTTTTACAAAATATAAAAAATAATAAAGAAACTTTGATTTTCCTAGAATCTCCTAATAGGATTTTAAATACCCTAAATAATATGTTGGCAATTTTAGGAAATAGATTTTGTTGTATATGTCGTGAAATCACTAAAGTTTTTGAAGAATTTATAAGAGGAAATTTAAATGAAGTCATAAATTCATTAGGAAGTAAAAAAATACATGGGGAATTCATCATCATTTTAAGAGGGGAAAAACAAAATCAAGCTGATAATATAAATATTGTAGTGTCAGAATTGGCAGATTTATTAAATAAATATTCTTTAAAAGAAACTGTTTCTATTATTTCTAAAAAGTATCAGTTTAACAAGCATATAATTTATCAAAAAGCATTAGAGTTAAAAAATGAATAAAACAGAATTAAAGGGATACTGGGGAGAATTTTTTTCTATTTTACTATTAAAAATTAAGGGATATAAAATTTTAGCTCATAGGTATAAAACAGTGTGCGGTGAAATAGATATTATTGCGTGCAAAAGAAGTACCATTGTATTTGTAGAAGTAAAAGCAAGAAAAAATGAAGAAAAATGTTTTACAGCTATTACGAAACATCAATTAAAAAGGATACAAAAAGCCTCATTACTGTTTTTAAAATATCACCCAAATGTTCAAAACTACTTTTTTAGATACGACGTAATACTTATATCTAATTGGAAATTTCCTTTACACATAGAAAATATAACTATGTAAATTTATCTTGATTTCAGTAATGCTCTATCCTTTTTATACTTTTCTAGAGCAAGTGTAATAAGATTATCTATAATTTGAGAATAATTAAATCCACTGTGTTGTAGAAGCATAGGATACATACTTATATTAGTAAATCCAGGAATAGTGTTTATTTCATTTAATATAGGTTGTTTGTCTTTTGTTAGAAGAAAATCTATACGAGCCATTCCCTCACAACCAATTATCTTGTAAGCTTTTATTGCTAAACTCTTTATCTGTTCTGTAACATTTAAATCGATGTTTGCGGGTATTTGCAGTTTAGCTGCTGTATCATCTAAATATTTTGCTTCATATGAATAAAATTTATCTTTTACAATAATTTCACCACATATATTAGAAACTTGAGGAGACTCGTTACCAATAACACTACATTCTAATTCTTGTCCATCAATTGCTTCTTCTATTATCAATTTGTTATCATATTTAAATGCATCTTTTATAGCGTCATCAAATTCTTGTTTATTTCTAGCTCTATATACTCCTACAGATGAACCAGAATTAGCAGATTTTACAAATAATGTTTTTCCTAAAGATGAGGAGACATTTTCATAAGAAATATTAGCATTTGATTTGTAAATAGTAATGCTTCTAGTTACAGGAATATTTACAGATTTTAATATTCTTTTTGTTATATCTTTATCCATACAAACAGAAGAACTCATAATATCGCATCCAACAAATGGAATATTGAATATTTTTAATAAGCCTTGAATTGCTCCATCTTCACCTAAATAACCATGTAAAATTGGAAATGCAACATCTATATATTCGGATAATTTATCATTAATGCAATCAGGGAAAGAACATAATTCTAATCCATTAATTGCAGTCATTAGATTTGAATCATCTATTATTAAATTATTTTTTATTTTTTCAATACCAAGATGGAATTTTTCTTTTTTATCAATTCCGATAGGTAGTAAAGAATATTTATTCCTATCTAAATTTTTCATAATATTCATAGCAGATATAATAGAAATCTCGTGTTCTGTTGAACATCCGCCAAACAAAACACCTACCTTGATTTTTTGCATTACATTTTCTCATTATTATTTTCACTGATTATAGTAGTGTATTGTAAATATACAATAGTCTATTAGTATTTATAATTTTATTTAATTTGATTTTTTTTCTATATATGTGATACATTCATAAAAATATGTTGGAGGAGAAGGTTAAATGTTTTCTGTAGATAAATTGTGTTATGGAGAACTATTTGTTATTGGATTAAGTATTCTAGCTTTAGCATATGGGCTATTTAATGCAGTAAATATGCTCAAACTTGATAAAGGGAATAATAAGATGCAAGAAATTGCCGGCGCCATTCAAAATGGAGCCTCTGCTTATTTAAATAGGCAGTATTCTACCATTGCAATAGTTGGAGTAGTTGTAACTTTATTGGTATTTTATTTTATGGGATTTTATTCAGCTCTTGGATTTGTCCTTGGAGCGGTTTTATCTGGAGTTGCTGGATATATTGGAATGAATATTTCTGTAAGAGCAAATGTAAGAACGACCGAGGCTGCTAAAAAAGGCGTAGAGTATGCTTTATCTGTTGCATATAAGTCGGGAGCTGTAACTGGATTTCTCGTAGTTGGTTTGGGTTTAATTGGTATTGCAGGTTATTATTTTTATCTTATGCATTACATAACCGATACGAGATTAATATCCGAAGCTTTAATTGCGATGGGATTCGGCGCGTCATTAATTTCAATTTTTGCTCGACTTGGTGGTGGTATTTTTACAAAAGGAGCAGATGTTGGAGCTGATTTAGTAGGAAAAGTTGAAGCAGGTATTCCAGAAGATGATCCTAGAAATCCAGCAGTCATTGCTGATAATGTCGGAGATAATGTCGGAGATTGTGCTGGTATGGCGGCTGATTTATTTGAGACTTATGTTGTTACTATTGCAGCAACTATCGTTTTAGCTCAAATTTCATTTCCAAAATTTTTAAGCATTAGTTTTTATCCTTTAATAATTTCGGCTGTTTGCATTTTCGGCTCTATTCTTGGAACTTACTTTGTAAAACTTGGGAAAAGTGGAAATGTAATGCATGCTTTGTATAAGGGATTATTTGCAACAATTATATTCTCTATGATTCTTATCTGGGGAGCAACCGATTTTATGTTTGGTAATTTAGAATTTGCTAATGACGGACTTACATTTACAGCAAATAATCTTTTGATATGTGCTATGAGTGGATTGATAGTTACTTTATTCTTAGTATTTATTACTGAATATTATACTTCTTATTCTTATAGACCAGTAATTAGTATTGCAAAAGCATCTACTACCGGACATGGTACTAATATTATTCAAGGTCTTGCTATATCTATGGAAGCTACAGCTTTACCTATATTGGTAATTTGTGCTGGTATTTTGGTCTCTTATCTTAATGCTGGACTTTATGGTATAGCGATTTCTGCTACAACTATGTTAGCTCTTGCTGGAATTATAGTAACTTTAGACGCATATGGTCCGGTTACTGATAATGCAGGTGGAATTGCAGAAATGTCAGGATTACCTGAAATAGTGAGAAATGTTACTGATAAATTAGACGCCGTTGGAAATACAACAAAAGCTGTGACCAAGGGGTATGCAATAGGATCTGCTGGATTGGCTTCATTAGTTTTATTTTCAGCTTATACTCAAGATATTTCATTTTATTTCCCTGATTTAAATATAAAGTTTGAGTTAGGAAATCCATATGTAGTAATTGGTTTAATTATTGGCGGTTTATTACCATATTTATTTGGTGCTTGCGGTATGATGGCTGTTGGTAGAGCAGGAGGAGCAATTGTGGTTGAGGTAAGACGTCAATTTAAAACTATAAAAGGCATTATGGAAGGTAAAGCTAAACCTGACTATAAAACAGCCGTCGATATTCTTACAAAAGAAGCTATTAAAGAAATGTTATTACCTTCATTATTGCCAGTATTAACCCCTATAGTTTTATATTTTGCAATTGCTGGAGTAGCGGGAAATGAAGCTGGATTAATTAGTGTAGGAGCAATGTTACTTGGAACTATTTTAACAGGATTATTTTTAGCTATATCCATGACATCAGGTGGAGGAGCTTGGGATAATGCTAAAAAGTATATAGAAAATGGAAATTTCGGAGGAAAAGGTTCTGAAGCTCATAAAGCTGCGGTAACTGGTGATACTGTCGGAGATCCATATAAGGATACAGCAGGACCAGCAATTAATCCTATGATTAAAATTACAAATATCGTTGCTATATTACTTTTGGCATCTTTATCTAAAATTATATTTTAACTTCTTATAAGAGTAGAATATGTAAGCCTCCATCAGGAGGCTTATTTTATTAAGTAGTTTAATAAAGTTATTCATAAACAAAATATAATTAATATTTTTTGTTTTATAGTATAAAAAATACCAAATATTCAAGGCTGTATAGAACAACACGTAATAAGTGGAAAATGTGGAGACTATATGGCTCCGTGTGATGATGCTAAAAAATGCTCCCCTCAATGACGGCGCATAGCGTCATTCTGAGCGAGTGCAACGAACGTGAGAATCCATTTATACATTTAACATCCCTGCATGCTACAGTATTGTTATGGATCACCACGTCGCTTCGCTCCTCGTTATGACGAAAGGAGAAAAAGTCCCTTGCAATGGCGAAAAGTAGAAGAGGCGAAATATATGTCTCCGTATTCTGAGTGCACGAAGTGAGAGTGAGAATCTATTTTAGTACTCTCATTATGTTACGTCATGTCACTTCATTTCTCGTAATTTAGTACCTTACAGTAAATTTTAACCCTTTTTAATGAATTTGTTCGATTATTCGTTTGTCTTTATTTTTAGAAAAGAGTATCTTAACTGTATCTTCAGGAAGAAAATTTTCTATAATTTCAGGCCATTCAATAATAGTAATATATAAAGGAAATGCTTCATCTATACCTAATTCATAAAATTCCTCTTTAGATTTTATACGGTAACAATCGACATGCCAAATTTCTGCTATATTAGACTGATATGTTTGAATAATATTGAAAGTAGGGCTACTAATATCAATAATATTGTTATTTAATGATCTGATAAAATATTTTGCAAAAGTAGTCTTTCCAAAACCCAAATTACCATATAAAGCAAAACATTTTCCTGGTCTTGCAAATTGTGAAAAATATTCAGCAGCTAGTTTAGTTTGTTCAAGAGAATTACAAATAAATTTCATTATAAGTTAATTAACTGCTCTAATTTTTTATTATCTTTTGATAACAGTATTGATAGATTATTTTTAATAATATCCGAAATAGAATCTAATTGTTTTAATTGTTCATCTGTAAAATTTCCTAAAACATAAGAAACAACCATAGATTTTTCTGTAGGTCGACCAATCCCTATTCTGATTCGCCAATAATCGATTCCAGCTAATTCATCAATACTTTTTAGACCATTATGTCCTCCATTACCTCCTCCAATTTTTATTTTTACACGACCAAAAGGTAAATCTATATCATCATGGAATACGTATATTTGATTAATAGGAATTTTATAAAAATCCATAAGAAAGCGTATAGCTCTTCCTGACAAATTCATAAATGTTAGAGGCCTTGCTAAAATGATTTTTAATTTATTAAAATAAAACGAACTAATTTCAGCAACTCCACCTATCTTTTTAAAAAAATTAGAAGCAAATGAACTCGCAATTGCTTCTATTATTCTAAAACCGGCATTATGTCTATTATAACAATATTCCGAGCCTGGATTACCAAGCCCAACTAATAAAAAGCTGTTATTATTCATAAATAACTTATGCTTTTGCCTCTGTATTTTCTGTTGAAGTTGCTTCTGCAGATGCTTCTGCTTGTGTATCAGATTTCATGACAGTTGGAGCTACAACTGTAGCAATAGTCGAAACCTTAGCACTTACAGGCAAAGAAACTCCTTCAGGAAGTTTTAAATTATTAGAATGCACAGTATGATGAAATTCAAAACCCGTTAAATCAACTTCAATATGCTCTGGAATTTTCTCTGGATCACATAACACATCTATTTCATGAGTTAACACATTTAAAACTCCTCCGAGCTTTAACCCAGGTGAAGCATCTTCATGCGAAAAAATAATAGGAACACGTACAGTAACTTTGTTGCCTTTACCTACTCTCATAAAATCAACATGCAAAATCTGATCTGTCACAGGATGAATTTGAGCTTCCTTTGCTATAAATTTCTGTCCTTTTTTTCCAATTCCATGAATTTCAAATACTGTAGAGAAAAAATTTGATTTATAAACATAACGATTTAATAAATCTCTAGAAATACAAATACTTTCTGGTTTTGATTTATCTCCATACACGATGCAAGGAACGAAACCATTTTTTCTATCTATTCTTGCAGCACTAGTTCCAAGGCTTTCTCTATTTTTTGCTTCTAAAACAACAGTAGCCATTACAAAATCCCTTTTAATTCATTATCTATATCAATCTACTATAATATAGCTTGAATTGTTTTAACTATCAATGAAGCTATTGATAATTTTTCAAACTTGTTCGGATATTCTAATTTTTTTTGTATGCTATCGGTTATTACAATTTTAGTAATACTAGATTGATTTAATAATTTTTCTGTTTCTTCATTAAAGGTAGCATGAGTAGCATATGTTATAATTTCTTTAGTTCCTATTTTAAATAATTGATTAGCGGAAAATAATAAAGTTTTTCCTGTATCAATAATATCATCACATAAAATACATAACTTGTTATTAACATTGTAATTGAAAGAAATATGAATAATGTCCCCATTATCATCTCTAATTTTTTCTCCATTAATAGACGTGCACCCCAGCATTTTTGCTATACTATTAGAAATATGAGATCTTCCTTTATCTGGCGACACAATAATGATATCTTCGTTTTTGTAATGTTTTTGAATATCCTGGACAAATAATTCTTGTGTAGATAGGTGTATCATTGGAATTTTTATATAAGGTTTATTATGACAATCTACAAAGATACAATAAAAGATATTTTTAAATGTTTCCAAAAAAGTTAAAAATAAAGTATCTGCTTTTGATGAAAAAGAAATATTTTTATCTTGTCGCGAATATCCGAGATATGTAATACATAATATTATTTTTTTCACATTCCTTAAAGCATTTAAAGTTAAAAAAAGTTCTATCCATGCTTCATTGGATGAGGTTTGTGTAATTATTATAACTTCTTCAGTATTAAAAGGATAAATTAGTACTTTTAATTCTCCGCAATTAAATTTTTTAATATAAGTTTTTCTACAAGGAATATTCAAATCATGTGCTACAAGTTTAGCTAAATGTTCTGAATTTGAAGTATATATAATATTCATTTACTTTAAACATATAATTGAGATATTACGTCCGCATATTCCATTAGTATGATTTTTTGCATAACGATAGCTAAAGTATTTTTCATGTTGTTTATATGTATCAATGTCTACTAAATCAATATTATCAGGTTTAATTCCTATTTTACGAAGAACCAAAGTACAAAATTTTGGCAAATCAAAATAATTGCGATTCTTTACTGAAGAAAAACAACTATAATAATTAGAAAAATTCTTTATAAAATCATTGTGCACTTCGTAACTATTACAATGAATGCATGGACCTATTATGACTTTAATATCTGAGGGTTTACTACCTAAATATTGCATTTTTTCTACGGTATTTTCTAATATTCCTGCGTAAGCCCCTTTCCATCCGGCATGAGCTGCACCTATAATTTTTTCGTTTTTATCAAAAAATAATACCGGCGCACAATCCGCAGTTAAAATACCAATAGCAATATTTGGAACATTTGTAACCATTGCATCAAAATTCAAATCACTTTTGGAATCCTTATTGACTATTAAACAGTCTGTCCCATGTACCTGGTTTAAGGTTATTAATGAATCCGCATCTATAAATTGCTTAACATAATTTAAATTTAAGTTTACATTTTCTAATTCATCTCCAACGAATTTACTACAATTAAGCGAAGAGTATAAACCTTTACTATAACCTCCGCTCCTTCCAAAAAATGAATAAGAAATATTATCTAGTTTTTTATATAACAAATATTTTAATCTCCTGCAGAATCAGATTCATGTGATGGAACTAATCCTAGTGCAACCATATATGTATCTAATAAAAGATCTTCATTTTCACGGTCTTCTGTTTTCATTTTTTTTAATTTAATAATTTTTTTCATAGTTTTTACATCAAAACCGTCAGCTTTGGCTTGTTTGAAAACATCTGCAATATTTTCTTGAATTTCTACACGTTCAACTTCTAAATTTTCAATTTTTTCAATATAAAGTTTTAATTTGTTAACGTCGCTTGAATGCATATCTATTCTCCATTAATAACGAATAATTTTCATTAGGAATATTATATTCCTAGATTGATAAAAAGCAACTTATGCAATATTATTACCATATTCCATTTGAGGCTTAATATGTTACAAGCAACTTTAAAAGAACCCTTTACATTAAAAGGATTAGGTGTACATTCAGGAAAAGAATGTAGCGTAACTGTATATCCAGCAGAGGAAGATAATGGAATAATATTTAAACTTAAAAATTCTCAATCAGTCATTAAAGGAAATTTCTCTAACGTATCTGATACAAGAATGTGTACTCAAATTTCTAATACTGAAGGACAATCTCTAAAAACTATAGAACATTTAGTCGCCGCTTTGTACGGTTTAAAAATTTCTAATGCTTTTATTGAAGTAAATGGAGGGGAAATACCTATATTGGACGGTAGCGCAAAACCATTCGCTTCTGAAATAAATAAAATAGGAGTAAAACAGCAATCGAAAAATCGTAAAATTATTAAAATTATTAAGAAAGTAAAAGTAACCGATAATGAAAAATATGAAGAATTATCATCGGGCGATTCATTCACATTTAATATAAAATGTGATTTTGTAAAAAAAGGTTTACTTACTTCTGAGATAAATTTTGATTTAAACAAGGATAATTTTTATGAAAATATAGCCCCTGCAAGAACATTTGGATTTATATCAGATGTAGAAATTTTAAGGAAGAATAACCTAGCATTAGGAGCATCTTTAGAAAATACTGTTGTGTATGATAATTATGGAAAACCTATGAATGCTGGAGGATTGAGATTCGAAAACGAATCCGTAAAACACAAATTACTCGATGTTATTGGAGATTTGTCTTTATCAGGTTATTGGATTCAAGGGCATTTTTCTGCATTTTGTCCTAGTCATAAATTAAATAATATTTTATTGAAATTACTATTTAGCAATCCAGAAAATTATGAAATTTTGTAATGAATTATGTCTTAGGAATAGAATCGAGTTGTGATGAAACTGCGGCAGCTGTAGTTTCTGACTTCAGAGAAGTTTTATCTAATATTGTATATTCACAAATAGAAGAACATAAACCTTACGGTGGAGTCGTGCCTGAAATAGCAGCCCGTTCCCATTTAGAAAAAATTGATATAGTTGTAAAAAACACTTTAGAAAAGGCTAATTTACAATTATCTGACATAAGCGCTATTGCTGCAGCTTGTGGTCCTGGATTAATCGGAGGATTAATTGTAGGTGCAACATTTGCAAAAACATTATCTTTAGCTACTAATATTCCATTTATTGCAATAAACCATATAGAAGCTCATGCGTTATCTGTTCGTATTACTGAAAATGTAGATTTTCCTTATTTATTAATGCTTGTTTCAGGTGGGCACTGCCAAATTTGCATTGTACACGATATTGATAAATTTGAAGTTATAGGAAAAACGATAGATGATTCAGTTGGAGAGTCGTTTGATAAGGTTTCTAAAATACTAGGTTTTGGATATCCAGGAGGGCCAGCTATTGAAAAAATATATTTTGAAGCTAATCCAGATAATTTTAAATTACCTCACCCAATTTGTATAAAAGGTAATTGTGATTTTTCTTTTTCAGGCTTAAAAACGGCGGTATTAACAGCAAGTGAAAAATGTTACTCTATCCAAGAGAAAAAGGATTTAGCTGCGAGTTTTCAAAAAACTGTAACGGAAATATTATCATTTAAAATGAAACAAGCTTTATCATTATGCCTTTCGAAAGGTATTAAAATTACATCTGCAGTTATTAGCGGAGGTGTAGCAGCAAATGTTATTATTCGTACAGCTTTGGATTCTATTTGTAAAGAGTTTGACATTCCATTTTTTGCTCCTCCCATTAAATTCTGTACAGATAATGGTGCTATGATTGCTTGGGCCGGTATAGAAAAATTTCGAAAAAATAAATTTAATGATTTAAATTTTAAACCTCGCCCTAGATGGGCATTAGGTGAATCATAATTATGGATTATTATCATTTAAAAGGATTAAACTAACTCATAGTCATTCTGAGTGTTCCACTTTTTACGAGGCAATCCATTCTTTCCAGCGTCATTGCGAGGAGCGAAGCGACGTGGTAATCTATACGTCATGTGGAAGTACGTCAATAGATTCTCACGCTCGTTGCACTCGCTCAGAATGACGAGCGAGGGAAGGCGCTCAGAGTAATGCGAGAGGGAGAGAGTGTGTTCGCTCAGAATTACGCCTAGAGGACGTGAGGAAAGTGCCTATAGCGTCATCACGCGGAGCCATACAGTCTCCGCCTCTTCCACTTTTCATAATTGCTTGGATTCTTCCTTTCTCTCGTCATAATGAGTATCCTTCTCTTTCCAGCATCATTACAGTGAGCTATCTCTCTGCGTCATTACGAGGAGCGAAGCGACGTGGTAATCTATAATAGCTCGCTTTAGTAATTTGGAGGTATTAACTCCGCGGTAATCTATGGTATGGCAGTCCATCTACTCGTTTTAGAGTGATCCATATTACATTCTGTATAAATAAAAATTATTTTTAAGAAAAAAATTTATAAATTAATTCATAAAATTTAATCATATTTAATAATTTATTAAATACTTTTCATAAATATATAATTTATATAAAATACAAAATATATTTGCGTAAATACGCTAGGAAATGAAATGAAAATAAAGGTAAAATCTTTAATAAATAAACTTTTTTCTAAAGAAAAAAGAGGTTTTGCTCTTATTCTAGTTGCTATTTTTATTCCTGTGGCATTGATTGGAATACAATACGGAATAAAACTCGTAAAAAAATCTGATCAAGATGTAAGTACATTTGAAACACCGTATGCAGTTATCCAAAAAATAGCGAATAATTTTAATCCAGGACGTTCCTGGGATGAACAATATGAAGGTTTATATTCATTAGGGGCACAAGAATACAATAATCGTTATTATAATGTTAGTAAGAGTATGATATTTACACCGAAGTTAAATCACTTATTAACGAAACAAACTATTTCTTATACAGCAAAAAATTATGTTGATTTTTATAATACTCACAGTAGATTGGGATCTCTTCATTACAAAAGTTATGAAAAATTAAATTTTTTATACACTTCCCCATTATTTTTTGATTCAATGACCTATTGTACTCCAGTTTATGACCAGTATCTCACCTTTAGTAATAACGACGGTATTATTCAGGGCATTATACATAGCGAAAAATATCAAGATAATCTTACCGAAGAAGCTTCATCCGGAGATTATATTCCTGAATATGAGGAAAAAGCAAATGAGATGCGAATTGAAATAAATACAACCAACAACCAGATAATCGGTACATTTCCTAGAATAAAAAGAAAAGCTACAGCGACGTTACCAAAATGTAATGTTGATGTAATTTTAGCAATACCAACAAATCATGCAGCGTGTACAGAAGACAACTCAAATGATTCAGGGTTAGCTAATTCATCAAATTCAAATAGTATTAAAAGAACGCCTATTCGTCAAATAGCATCCGCTTGCCAGGATTTTTTAAGAAATAATTTTCTTCACACGGTTGGAGTGGCTGTGGGAGTTATTCCTTATTCAGGGAAAATATCATTACCACCGGATAGAAGTGCTTGGGCAACACGTTATAACATGTCTCCTATTGATCCAGAAGAAACATTAGTCAAATATCCTTATATTATTCAAGCGATGTTTTATGGTTCAGATGGTCAATTTGGAGGAGAGTTAATAGATGATTCCAATGGAAGAAGTGATGATAATTACGGAATATATAAAGAGTGGGGAACATTGAGTATAGGTCTTCCAATTATGAGTAGACGAGGTAAAGAGACTATATATAGAGGAATACGTATATATAATATGGATAAAATAATCAATTTTGATGAGCCAGCAACAGACGAAAGTAAATTTATACAAATGAACCCTAATCCTTGCTATTTAGGATATTGTAATGCTTTAGCGATGCTATGTGAAAGAAATTGTCCAACATATTGGGCAAATCCTTATTATATTATCGAACTTACTGCTGATATACAGAGTGTAATACATGATTTAGAACTATTTATACCTTTCGATGATCCACATAATAAATCTAACTTCTTATTTTTACCTGTTGTTTGGGCAGGAAATCTTTTAAGTTCTTGGACCAAACACCCTTCGGATTTAGATCAATCAGCAAGCGTCAAAGAGCCAAGACGAAGTGAAAAAAAACAAGTTGTAATTATAATAGCTAATGCTCCCGATAATTTTGAGCCTGTTGAATTGACCTATTTAGGCTTTAATAACGATGCTTCAGAAGTGCCAATGTTTGAAAGTGATACAGCTCAATTTAGTAACGATGGATACGTATTTAAAGATGGAGGATATCAAGGTGTAAAAGGCGCAATAAAATGTAGCATTAGTGGAGCACATATTACGGAAGGTACAGGATTAGTTTCTGATGGAGAACAAACTATGAAAATTTCCTTTCCTCATAAAAGTATAGTAAAAATAGTGGCATCTCGTGGAGATCCTGCCACTGTTACATTTTTTGAAGATAACGGAGTGGAGGATAATGTCATTACAGACCCTGCGACGGGAGAAGATTATTCTTTGACAGAAACATTCGAAAAAGAAGACACGAATAATAATACATCTAAAAAATCTAGAACTCATAAAGTTATTGGTACCGCTAATTTCTTCTTTAATGGAGATACTAATATTAGAAACATGATTAATAATAAAGTTGCTTTGCAGGACATTTCAACGACTGGAGGAAAAAATTTCGGGCATAATTTGTCTGTAAAAAAATTGAAATATAGAGCTAAAAGATGTCATTTAAATCGTTCAACTTTATCAAATCAAGTTTTACGTTTTTACGGATATTATAATAAGAATGAATTAAATAAGGATTTAATAGAAAATGCAGATTGTCATTCAGACAGTCAAAATATAATAAGAATGGATCCTGGAATTGACTGCTCAGATAATGCAAAAGAAGATTCAAAAGGAACTGATGGTTCTAGTAAAAAATGGGGATATTCAACAAGTTCTACAGGGGATTATATTAATTCTTACAATTTCCAACCTAAATTCAAAGGGGTACGAAATCCAAGTAGAATAGTCTATGCTACTGATAATTTCCCGGATAGTAATGTATTGTATACTGGCGGTGATGATTATTTAATGACAATTTATAATAAAAATAATAGTACATGGGAAAGAAAGGATTCTGTTCAATCTGAAATAAATTCAAATAAAGTATTATACAGAGTTACCGAGTTTGGCAGTTATGATACAGGAACAGACTATTCTCAGATATTTTTTGGTAGATATCAATATTATAGTAAACTAGCTTATTATGATGACTATGTTTCTAAAAAAACGAGGACACGTAATGTATATCAAACAATAAAAACAATACGTAATTATTCTAATCAGTGTAAACGACCTAATTCAGTACCACATACAACTTCAGGAAATAACACAAATACATCGTATACATGTGATTATGAAAATACAAATGCAGGTGTATGTTGTTTTGATCATGGGCAATTTACAGGTAAAGTAGCGCCTTATAGTTTTAATGAAGGTGATAACAACAAAAATTCATTTGCATGTAATACCATAAATTGGAATGATAAATATCCAGATTCACCTAATAACTGGGAATATTATAACGCTTCCTATGCGCCATATAAAGATAAAAAATTACAATATCATTGTAATTCAATTGGGAAACGGATGGAAAATAAACAAACATGTGATCATCCTGATTGTCGCCCTAAAGTAGAATTCAAAACACAATTTAGACAAGCACAAAAACAAAGTGTTGATTGTACTTATGATGGTTGCCCCGAATTCAGCAGTAATCCCAAAACAACTTTTATTTCATATCCAGAATATGAATGTGATGAGTGTAATTATAACGGTGATAAGACATCGTGTAATAAATGTAATGGAAGCGGTACACAATATTCAGATGCGAAAACAGATGATGCTGTAAAGTCAGATAATAACATACAAATAGAAAAATGGGTAGAGAGTGAGGAAATGAAAAGGCAATATGTGTTTGAAAGTATGGATCCGACTGGCAAGGTATTATCTAAAACTTATAAGATTTGTGATACAAATGGAAATAACTGTCAAAATTCAAATAAACCAAATACAGATTTAAAAAATAAAATATCTGATTTCTCTTCAGGAAAATATGAATTATCTAACTATAGATATAATCTATATAATTTTTTTCTTTTAAGTGCTAACACTGTTGAGCAGACTAACTTTTATGAGTATGAGGAAAGTACTAATGAATGTACTAAAGTCGATGATCATCATATTAAGTCTACAGGTGATGATAAATTAAAAAATAATCAAGGTATATTTTTGTTAGAAGAATCAGGAGCTGGAAAAGATCCTAATCTTACGATCGATGAAACAAATTGGGTATGTTTTTGTGGGGATGCAGATTTAAATTTGGAGTTTATTGCTAGAATTTCTACATCTATGAATTTTGCACACATTAAAAATGAAACATTCCGTGTATCTTTTGATAATCAAGCTGTTACTAATACTACAGGAACAGAAATACATACATTTTCAGATGATGCAGATACTCGAACATTTTATATTATTCCTGAACAAATAATGGATGAAAAAGACGAGGATGATAACTATTATATAGAATTAAAGCTGAAGGATAATGTGAGTATTGTCTCGATAGAAATAAATAATCGACCTTATAAAATCGAAAAATCAGGTGATATAATGTTCGGTGGGGAAAGCATGGAAAATATAACAAAAAATGTATCATCAAAAGAAACATTAGAATTTGTTACAAATCTTAAAGAACCTTTTCAATGCGACGTTGTAGTACCATATTTTTGGATAGATAAAACTGATTTTAGGCAAGAAGAAGGGAGTACATGTGTTTATTGTAATACAACAGGATTTGAGACTACAGTAACAGTCGAAGTTCCATCTAAAGGAAACTGTCAAGTAAAAAAAATATTGCCAACGAAGTGTAGTATAATGTCTAGTAGAAAATTGAAATCTATAAAGATAAATGGTTATACGATTCCACAAGCATCAATATATAATTTACAGACAATATCAAATAATGATGGTTCATATAAACAGTGGGATAGTAGCAAAAGATTAGTTACAACTTGGAATGAAAGTGAAATGGAATCAGGCACCATTATACAAAAATCATTTGATGGTTCAGTAAAAGATTCGGGTTTTGAAATGAATGACGGTTGTAATTTTGTATATTTAAATTTTAAAAATATTAGAGAGAGTAGAAATTGCAATAAGTGGCCAAATTCAGTAACGGGGGAAACATGCGGTAATTTCAAAAGCACATACAGTTATTATAATAGGGATGCAGAGTACTATATTTCAACAAGTGGGAATGGAGTTAGTTTGTCTGATTTATTGCTTTGTCCAAGATTGCGAGTCAATGCACACAAAGATGCAAATTGTGGATATACACAAGTATATTATGGAGAAAATGGTGGACAGCTGATGACGGGTAACAAATATAAAAGTATTACGGGAATTGGTTACTGTAAAAAGAAAGAACATGCCACTGCTAGTATAACAGGTTGCGGTGTAATTGATAACGTTACGTATTTACAACAAGAAGTGTCACCAAATCTAGATTATGTAAATAGTATGGGGAAAGATAAATATAATTATCCTGGTACAGCTACCGTAACATGTGGAATACAAGCGGTAAAGCATGATGAAATAGAAGAGGAAAAATTGGATAAAATAACACCTATTGGCAGTTTTTATGATAGTGGTTTAGGATATATATATAACAATATAACTGTATCAAATATATATATTAATGCTAATAAGCCACTAAATTCATATGAAGAATTATACAGTAATGGACAATTTGATGGAACAACTAAAGGTCTTGGGGAAAAAACTACAGTTACAATACAAAAATCAGAATTTAATACTAAATCAGGTACGAATTATCGTTCACCATCTTATAAAGTTAAAAATGCTATTCTATCATTAGAAAATGCTGGTGGGCAAATAGGACATAAATACATAAATAGTAGTAATAATAACTACATAACAGTTGAAATTTCTCCTGATGAATATAATTTTGAATTACAAAATGATGGGAAATATCATGTAAAGTTGGATTGTAAGAATGTTCAACTTTCTAATTTTAGATTCTCTAATACTGAGAAGGATGTTAAAGTTTACGATCACCCAGACATTAAAAAATCTAATGAAAATGGTAAAGCTGTGCAAAATATTAGAATTTTTGATGGAGGTGGGATTAATGGAGAAAATAACACAGATACTTCTAAAATTTACGGTGATATGGCAGTTAGTTTAGGTAATTACAAGTGGTCACCAGTCCAAAAACTATTTTATTATGTAAAGAAAAATAGAGGTGAAGATAAATTTTCTCCAAATAATACAATAGGGGATTTTTTCGTGAATATTTGGGATCAAAATGATGATATTCCCCCTATTAAATGGAAATTGAAAGGAGAAATACAAAATAACATATATAATGATCCTGATTTTGGTGAATTTAAAAATAATTACGGCTTTTCAGGATTACATCGTATGTTTATTCCTTATGGATTATATGGTTCAGGTAATAATATTACTGCCGGATTCTCGGAAGCTAATAATTCTGCCCTTGTTTTTGCTGGATTTACAATTCCTGCAAACTTTATGTTAATTAACAATAGATATCAACAGGTTTCTAGCTCTGACGGCATAGCTACAGAGGTTACAGAACCAAATACAGTATTACCGCAAGTTGCTTTGGATGCATGTAGTAAATTAAAATCTTTTGCAACAGGAAAAGAAGCGCCAGACATTTATTTAATTAAATATAGGACAAATGAAATTTTATCACTAGAATCTTGCGTCAATGGAGATAAGGTTCTGACTGCTTCATCAGAAGATGATTTAAAGAAAGTTCTATCTGATTTAGCTATAACAATAAAACAAAATAATTTGAAAAATGATTTAATAATAGAAATGGAGGATGTGAAGTAGATTATAGAAGTTTTATGTGTCACAATTATTACTATGGAATAAGAGGGAAAGGCAGAACTTATACTGTGCATGACGACGATGTGAACACCTTCTTTATAATCCCTAGCCATTCTGAACGATTATTCTTCCACAGCTTTCATTATTCTAAGTGAAAACATAACCATTACACGTCATTCTGAGCGAACGGAGTGAGCGTGAGAATCTATTTTAGTACTTTCATCATATTACCGTTAGAATCATCTTATAGTTATAGATTGCAACGTCGCTCCGCTCCTCGCAATGACGCTAAAGGGAGGATACTCCTCGTAGTGACGACAAACGGAAGAGGCGAAGCCTATATGGCTTTGTGTAATGACGCTAAAGGTTAATGACGAAATGTAGAAATTTCCAATTACTATGCCATTAGGTGGCATTCTGAGAGAAAACACTTCCTTTCTCGCTTCATTCTGAGCGAAAATATAACCATTACACGCCATCATATGTCATTCTGAGCGAACAGAGTGAGCGTGAGAATCTATTATTTAGACCTTGCTTCTCTATTTCTACAAATTTATAAAATCTATCTAATATTTACTAATACTTGAGAAAAATTTTTAGGTGTTTTGGATTATTAAAAATTTCCGAAAACCAAAAAATGGCGGACAGAGCGAGATTCGAACTCGCGAAAGAGTTACCCCTTTGCCGGTTTTCAAGACCGGTGCCTTCAACCACTCGGCCATCTGTCCAAATTAGATAAAATGTAAATTGTTTTTATAAAAATTTCAATAAAGAATTAAAAAGAATTTTTTAATATGCAAAATATTAGTACTATA
This sequence comes from uncultured Alphaproteobacteria bacterium, assembly GCA_944390765.1. Lineage (GTDB taxonomy): Bacteria > Pseudomonadota > Alphaproteobacteria > UBA3830 > UBA3830 > UBA3830. The sequence goes on from CALXQM010000010.1 coordinate 59,542, forward strand.
AAAAAATGTATAATGGAAATCATTACGGCGCTACTAGCTACATCCTTTGCTTTTTTTGATAATAAATGTTTTTCCAATGAAATACGATTGACAACTGTTTCTATAGCAGTATTAAAAGCTTCTGCAATCAGAACCAGAAAATAAGAAGAAAATATATATAAACAATCAGTTAAAGGCAATTTAACAACTATAACTAGTATCAAGCAAATTAAACCTAAAAATAATTCTTGTTTAAAAGCCCTTTCTTTTAATAATTCAAGAAGACCATTTATAGAACTTATCAAAGCAAAAAACAAACTTTTCATATCGATTCCTCAAAAATACTATTTTCTACTTTTATATTTTTATTAGCTAATCTAAATAGAATCATAATGGAATGTATAAGTGTATTAGTTTTATAAACTTTGTGCAAATTCCATTTACTTATAAATTTTGCGTTGGTTTTTTTATAATTTTCTGAAAGCCATATAATAAAAGGAATTGAAAACATCATCGGAGATGCTAATGTATCTGAATGAAAAAATATACAATCTTGAGTATCTCTTACATCTTCCCCATGATCTGAAAAATATAACAAACAGCTATTTTCATTTTTTTTATTTAGCATATCTATAAATTTATATAAAATATAGTCGGTATAAACTATACTATTATCATATTCACTTATAGTTTTTCTAATAATATTTGAATTATCATGAAATAATTCAAAATTTTTGGGATATCTATTAACATATGTAGAATGTGAACCTAATAAGTGTAAAAATATAACTTTTTTATATGCTGGATCATTTAAAGCTTTTTTAAAAGGTTCAAATAAAAGCTCATCAAAACAATATCCATTAAAACTTGAGAAATACCTTTGCGTAATAAATAAGCAATAATCAGCTTGATTTGCAATAATTGCAATTTCATTATCGAATCTACCGCTATTAACTTGTATAGACAACCAAAATGTCTTAAATCCCGCTTGTTTTAAAAAAGAAATTATATCTCCATTAGAGAATTTATCAAAAGTCAATGCTTCTTTTAGAACTGCTAATGTCGAACAATGAGCTGATGAAACTTTGTCAAATAAATATAAATTCTCCTTTATTTTATTTAAATATGGATTTGTTTTCCTTGAATATCCATATAAGCTCATATGAACTCTAGTAGCAGACTCACCAATAACTACAACATATGTTTGTGGATATTTCTCAGAAATTAAACTTCTAATTTCTCCATAAGAAAAACCCTTACGTTCTCTAAAGCATTTTTCATTGAATAACTTTTCATTATAATAATTAATATAGAATTCAATTATTCTACTCAGTGTTGGCTTATATTTATAATAAATACAGTTAGCTAAAACCATTCCTAAAATATAAAATAATAATATTAATTTAGGGAATTTTTTATAAATTTTTGATTTTAAAGAATGAACCAAAAGTATTATAGAAACGATTATTTCACTCAATATAAAAATTATCAACTTCAAATTTAAAAAATTAGAAAAAAATTCAGTTGTTTCTTTAATGTTTGTATTAAATACAGCTTTAACACTGAGATAATCTATTTCTCCCGAAAATAAAAATATATGAATAGTATCTATAAAATTGGGAATATAAAATAGAATAAAATAAAACCATATAAAAATGTTTTTATATTTATGCGTGGTATAAAAAGGTATTATGTTTAACAACGTAAGAATAAAATGTATAGCTAAGTAATTAAATGTAAGAATATTATTATATCATCTTAGAGCTATCTCCAAAATAAATGGATAAAATACATATGGCCAAATAATCATAAAGAATTACTTTTGGGATATTTATCTTCAATAAATAATACAGTCAATATCGCAATAGTTACGGAAACTATCAATAAAGACATACTTATTTGGTAATCTGATGCGCTATAAAAGGTATTATTGCCTTTTGATAAATCTAAAATAAATCCTACTCCAGGTATTAAAAATGTACTACCAAGCATAGTGATAGTATTCACTACTCCAGTAATAGTAGCTCCTAATTCCTTAGAAACAAGTAGTAATGCATATGGAAAAGCTAAGAACTGACAAGAAACTACTGCTCCTGTTAAAAATAATATAGGATATAGAATATATATAGGCATATTAATAAAAATAATACAACAAAATAAAACTAATAGTATTACAGATCCACAAAACATAACTTTTTTATAACTTTGTAGAATATGAGATATATGGGCAATAACTGGCCCACCTATTATATTTCCTAAAAAAACTAAGCTAATAGCAAAAGCAGATTGCTCTTTAGTATAACCATAAACGTGTCTTATGAATGAAATTCCCCATGCATCAGTAAATGTCGAAATAGAACCTAATACCATCATGGAAAATATACCTATCCAAATATATTGGTTGCTACTGGAAATAATTTTTAAATTTTGAAATATAGGTTTTTCGTTAGAAATTTCATTGTTACTGACTTTACTAGTATTTTTCAAAAAAATTAGTCCTATTAACGAAAAAATAAAACCTAAAATCCCCATACAAATAAGTACATTTTTCCAATAAAATATAGAAGACAAATATGTCAGGGTTGGACTGCAAATGACAGGACCAAGACTTCCAATAGATATAGCAATACTTGAAATTAGTGCAACTTTATCCGAAGGGAAATAATCATTTGTTACCTTCATTATTAATACGAAAGCGAAAGAACTGCTACAACCTAAAAAAATTTGAGAAATTGCTGCAAATATATAACTTTGTGAACACACTAATAATATAATTCCAAAAGAAAATAAAGAGAAAGTTAGAACAGCTATCTTTTTCACTTCCATTTTATCTATTATTAATCCTACAGGGATTTGCATTATAGTATAAGCAAGATAAAATAAGCTAATTAGCGAACCTAATTGAGTAGCACTAATTGAAAAATAACTCTGTAATTCTTCATTTAGCACACTTGGGACTGCAGATCTTATTCCATATTGATATACAAAAAATAATACGCAAAATGAAAGTAAAAATATTGCCACATTTTTTTTATTCATTAGATATTTCTCCTTTTATTTTCCTAAAAAAACGATAAAAATTCTTTGTAGTAGTTAACTCAATATCCGATATTGACATATTTTTTAAAAATGCAATTTTATTAGCAATCAAAGGAATAAAACTTGGTTCATTAACTTTCCCTCTAAAAGGTTCAGGGGCTAACCAAGGGGCATCTGTTTCAAGTAATATATAATCTAGAGGAATCCATTTTACAGCTTCCTGCAATTGTTGACTTTTTTTGAAAGTTAATATGCCTCCTATTCCTATCATATAGCTTTTGGATATAAGACTTTTAGCCAAATCTATATCTCCTGAAAAACAGTGTATAACAGCATTAATTCTTGGATGTGTTGAGAGAATATCTAAAGTATCTTTCCAAGATTCTCTACTATGAATAGAAACCGGCAAATTAAATTGTTCGGCTAAACTTAGCTGAAAATCAAAGATTTCTTTTTGTTCTTTAATATTATTATTTTTATAATAATCTAGACCTATTTCTCCTATTCCTATCGTCTTGTGTAACTGACAAATATCCTGAAAATTTCTATAAATATCTTCTTTGGGAAATTTTAACAAATGTTCTTTAACATAGTCAGGATGTATACCAATTGTATTATAAATCTCATAATATTTTTCAGATAATGCTATTAATTCATGAATTTCATATAAGCTAGTACAAATATTTAATAATATATTAACCTTAGATTCTACAGCCCTATTTTTTACTGATTTAATATCATAATAATTAAAAGAGTCATTAATATTTTTCAATTTCAAAAAACTTTTATAAGAAGAATCGTAAATATGACAATGCGAATCTACAAACATCTATTTTTCTCTTGGAAACAAAGGATAAGAATGAGGAAATATCTGCGTTTGAAAGTTCTCATTAATCTCTGAAAACAACTTTCCTTTAATATTCATAAAATCAAAAATCTTTTTAGCTGTATTTGGCATAAAAGGATCAATACCGAATGCGATTGCTCTAATACTTTCACAAAGAACAGTTAATACACTATCAAGCTCCGAATTTTGTGTTCTAGATAATTCCCATGGTTTAACATCGTTTACAAATTTATTAGATTCAGATATTAAGTCCCAAATTACATTTAAAGCACCATTGAGATCTTGTTTATTAATTAATGGTCTTAATTTGTTTATTAAATTTCGCGAATGATTAAATAATTCGCTACAAGCTTCTGAAAAATTATAATCTGCTATAAATTTTCCTTCTCTTTTCTGAATAAAAGCTAATACCCTTTGAACCAAATTTCCTAAATCATTAGCTAAATCATAAGAAATTCTTTTTTTTAATGCTTCTTCGGAAAAATCTCCATCTTCTCCAAATTTTACTTCTTTCATCATAAAATATCTAATACAATCTACCCCATATTTATTAACCATACTTTTTGGATCGATAACATTACCAATAGACTTAGACATTTTCTGACCATTACTTGTCCACCATCCATGTGCAAAAATACGTTTAGGTAAAGATATACCTGCCGACATTAAAAAAGCTGGCCAATAAACCGCATGAAAGCGAAGAATTTCTTTTCCTACAATGTGAATGCACTCTTTCATTTTTTGTTCGGCTATACTCATATTATCAGGAAAACCAAATGTGGTTAAATAGTTTGCTAAAGCATCGATCCAAACATACATAACATGACCAATCGAATTTGGAACATCAATTCCCCAATTAAATTTACTACGGGAAATACAAAGATCTTTTAATCCACTTTTAACAAAACTAATAACTTCATTACGTCTACTCTGAGGGGCAATAAAATCTGGATGAGAATTATAGTATTCTAAAAGTTTATCTTGATAAGATGATAATTTAAAAAAATATGATTCCTCCTCCATCCACTCTACCTTACCACCACTTGGAGCCAAACCATTTACAATTTCATCTTCAGAAACAAAAACCTCATCTCTAGGATCATACCAACCTGAATACTTACTTTTATAAATATCTTTTTCTATCATAGACCATAATTTTTGGGCAGATTTAATATGTCTTGGTTCTGTTGTACGTATGAAATCATCATATGATATATTCATTAATTCAGACATTTCGCGAAATTTCATAGACATAAAATCACTGAACGCATGTACTTCCATACCGGATTTTTCTGCTGAACGTGCTACTTTAATTCCGTGTTCATCTGTTCCTGTAGAAAAATGAACTTGTTGTCCATCCAATCTATTGAAACGAGCTAAAATATCAGCTGCTGTACTTGCATAAGCATGCCCAATATGTGGTTCTCCATTAATATAGTATATAGGTGTTGTAACGCAAAATGTCATAAAAGTTCCTTGATTTATATAAAAATTATTATTTTATATATAATAAACATAATTGAAAGAAAATTTCTAGAACAATATAAAATTCTGAAAATAAAAAAAGAATGAAATGATATAAATCACTTCATTCTTATTCAGTAAAAAACAGTAATATTTAAAATTCTCCTAACAATTCATCTGGAATTTCTATAGGTTGACTCTTAATTTTACGTTTTCTTTCTATATCGCTACGGTTTTTTTCTATAACATCTATATATTGTTTCCTAGAATTTATCATTCCATTTATTTGATCTAACACAAAAGAACTTGAAACATCATTATCAACTAAGCCATAATTCCCATTATACGACTGTGAAAACTCTAAAAATCTCTTTGCAATTAATAAATTCTCTATAGAACCATATTCTAATGCCCCCTCTTTACGTTTCTCCATTCCAATAAGACGAGCAGCTTCTTTTACTCCATCCATAACTGAATCTGTAAATTTTCTAGTGTTAAATTCCATTTCTGGATTATAAGACTTCCCTCCAAAATTTGATACAAATGCATCAGCATATTCATTATCATCTCGGATTTTCTTCAATTCTGATACAATAGTCTTAAGATCCATTATATTATTATGGACAATTGAAAAAAATTTTTCTAATTCTATATTCATTGAATATAAATTCAAAGACGTAAATAGACAAAAAATAATATATTTAAACATGATTTAACTCCATAACTATATTTTTTATAGTTGATCACACTCATCAAATAAACCAGAAGCTATTCTAGTAGATGAGCTCTGAAGACCTCTATTTTGCTTTGCTTTATCTATTATTGTTCTCACAAACTCTTGTTGTCTTAATGTTTTTATTATCGCATCATATGTCGCTTTTAATATCAAATAAACAGATGCCTTTTCCTTATTGTCCTTAGTTTGATCTACAATTTTTAAACAATTGGACTGAAAAGTATTAAATTGCCTTCTTATTTTATTGAGATTCTCATTATCAAAAGTGCTCAAAAGATCTGTAAAAGCTCTAGAAGAACTAATATTAGATGTATTTTCATCATCTACTAATATATATGGAATTCTCTTCTTTATGGCTACTTCCGTTGGTGCTGATGCTTTTTGTACTATCTGCTTTCTAAAAGTTGTAGCAACACTTTCTAATTCTCCATTATTAATATTACATGCAATTACATTAATTGTTGTAAATACTATAGGAGCTATAAATAAACATCTATGCATGACAACACCTCTACCACTAATTTTCCTTAATATTCCCGAGAATAGAATCAATTGCAATACTATTATCAGGTATTTTGTAAATATAATCAAACAGCATTAATGCCTCAGTAACAAATTCATCTCCTTTACTATTAGTATAACTTAAAAACATTACATTATCAAGCTTTTGTTCTATATTAGAGAGTATATTTTTAACTAACTCTTCACTAATATTCTCAATAATTTGCTGAGGAAGAGACATTTTTTCAGCATGTATATTTTTCATACCTATTTTTGTCGCTAAATCAATAATCATAGAATCGTTTATATTTAAAGGTTTGATTATAAAACTTAAAAAAGCTTTACTTTTATTATTTAAAAAAAAGGCAAATTTGCTGAGAATTTAGTTGGCTTAAATCTATTCCTGTTAAATCTAAGCAATTTTTAATTATATCTTGATAATATTTAAGGTATAAAAAACTTGAACTTATATTTCTAAGTCCTCTAAATTCAACAACAGCACCCCCAAACATTTCGGTTTCTATTACTTTTTTATAACGTCCCATTGCATCGTTTTTATCTAGAGGAAATGGAGGAGAAAGCAAATCTAAATTTTGATCATCTTGGTTTTCCAAAACAATTTTAATTCTATCTTCACCATCAATTATTGAATTGGTATGTACTATCTTAACTTCTCCATATGGAAATTCGGTGGAATGCACGACTAACTCATGATAATTATGAGGGAATATTCTGGAAAAAGCAGGAATATTTCTTAGCATGACAGTTGTTATAAAACCTTTTTCTAAAAGCTGATTAACCGATTTTTCTGGAAGAAAGCAATGTGGAAATAAACCTCGTAAATCTAAAGGTACTCCCATATTTGAAAAAAACTGTTCTCCATAATTAGCTCTATAAAAGTTGGATAGCAAATCCTTTAAAAGCAAAGCTTTCCCTTGAGCAAAAAATATTTCTGTATAAGATAGTTGAGATAAAAAAAGCGAAGATATTGGATCGACTAGACATCCTATCGATAACTGATCTTTTATTTCTTTCAACAGATGTGAAAACGGTCTGCGCGACATAAAAGGAACGAAGCGTTTTGCATCCATCTGAGTATCAATACATTGAATGATATTATCTAATTGTTCATTGTCATCTTCAAGTGATTGACTTGCCATCATGACCATTGTATGAGCTTGAAGAAATGTTAACCCACCTATAGCAGAACGGAAAAAATAGCCATCATCCGTTCGCTGCTTAAATGGCAGTATTCCCAATAATTTTTCAAAAACATAATTCTCATCATCTCCAAACAAACTGTAGCATAAATCAACAGTGTATTTTAATGGATGTTGTACAGTCATTTGAGGAGTTAGAGATATTATGTCAACATGTTTTATTTCTTGTTCGTGAATCTGATCTAAAAATTCCTCAGAAATTACTTGAAATTCTAATGCACGCAAATTATCAAATAAAGAACCGATAGTTAGTGTTCCACTGTTCTTCTTTATTAACTCTATAACTGTTGTTATTTGTTCGAGAGCAAGCTTCAATAAATCTTTTTCTTTATAAGAAAAAGGTTCTGTTACAAATTCTAAACCAGTTCCATCTATTTCTAAATGCCAAATTTTTCTTTCATCCTGTTTTGCATAAAATATAGGTCGCTTTTGGTAATGGTAATTGTTTTTCGCCCAGGCACATAACCCTCCACAGGTTTGAAATTCAAACCCGATTTTGAACGGCATACAATTAGCTTCCATTCCGTATATATCGTATATATTTGGAAATACAGCAAAACAAATAATACAAATTGATATCAAAAATTTCATTATTATTTATCCCATCTCTAATTTATTATATTACCATAACAATAAGTAAATTGTCAACTAAAGCTTTTAATAATTAATTTATAGTAAAAAGTTAAACAATCTATTTTAAAATCAAAAACATATTTATGTAGTACAAAGACGAAAAATTTAACTAAATAACATCATGATTTTATTTGAAAATTTAATGTATTATTACTATACGACAATGATAATAATTATTAATTAAGAAAAAATTAATTTTTTCTTAATAATCTCTTGAAAATTAATAAAAAACACTTTATATATAGAAAAGTAAATATATTTGTATATTTAATTTTTTCATTTCCTTCTATTTTGGGCCTCCTAACATTGGGGGCTTTTTTACAGTTAGATTGAAGGAATATTATCTTTCTTTTGTAATTCTATTAACACAATTTCTGGTATATTGCCTATTCTATAAGGAGACCCCCAAAATCCTACTCCACTGGTAATGTAGGCATAAGTATTTTTTATATGGTGCAAGATTCCAGTAGAATAATACATAATATTTGTAATTATATTCATAGGAAACATCTGCCCATTATGTGTGTGCCCTGATAAATGCAATAGAACATTATTTTTTACAGATTCAGAAATGTTTTCTGGCATATGATCTATAACAATTATGTTATCCGCATTATAAGGAATAATATCTACTAGTGATTTTCTAAAACTGATAGTCTTGTCTAATCTTCCAACTAATGTTAAATGGTCAAAATTTACAAAATTATCTAATAAAACAGTAATTCCAGCTTTTCTAAATAAATTTAAGCAACTTTTAATTCCGGCATAAATTTCATGATTCCCTATAACAGCATAAATTTTATATTTTTTACTTAAGTGTGAAAAATTTTGTATGAATTCATCTCCATATTTTTCTATAGCTTTTATATCCACGCTATCTCCACCAAAAATAATAAAATCCGGTTTAGATTCTTCACATAATTTAACCACATTTGACATAATTCGAGAAGTGCCGATAGAACCAACATGAATATCTGAAACAAAGCAAAATTTTGCATTAACATTCGCTGGTATAACTATCTTTTTTAATCTAGGATTCATTGCATTTACATATCCAATTGCAAGTAAAATAAAAACGAAAAACAATCCATATGATAGAAAACGTTTGCAATTTAGATCTTTCTTTATAAATTTATAAATAATAAAAATCGCTATACACCATATTGAATAATACAATATGAATCCTAAGTATAAATAACCTATATAACATAACAAATCTATAATTAGATTACACTTTATGGATAAATGCATTACACATACAGAAAATAAAATTGTAAGACTCAATAATACAGCTAAAACACTCAACCAAGTTTTTCTAAAAACAACATAGAGTCCTTTAGCGCAAATGTATCCAGCTAAAACTTCCAATATAGCCATGATTAAAATAATCATAATAAATTCCTATGTATAACAACTGCCTTGACTATTGTCTTAAAATCATTTATGGACAATTCTTCTGCCCTAATTAGTTTACTGTATCCCATATTGTTTAAAATATTTTCGATATTAGGTATATATTCTCTTAAGGATTTTACAATAATTTTGCGTTTATGCAAAAAGCTATCTCCTACTATTTTTAAAAATAAATCGAAATCCTTATCTAATTCATCTTTAATATAAGGTTGAAATTTTACCACTGTAGAGCGAACTTTTGGAGAAGGGAAAAAACTTCCAGGTTCTAAATCAAACATTTTTCTAACTTTTGACTTCCATTGACTAATTACAGATAACTTTCCGTAAAACTTAGTATTAGGCTTAGCATATAATCTATCTGCAACTTCTTTTTGAAACATTAAAACTAAGGTTTCGTATCTATCAAAATTTCTTAACCATTTAAATAACAACTGTGTAGAAATATTATATGGTAAATTAGATATTATAATTTGTGGAGAAATAATTAGTTCATTAAATTTCAAAGCATCACAATGTATTATTTCTAATTTATCTAAAAATAAATGTTTTAAATTATTCCAAACCTCAACCCATCTTAAATCATATTCGACAATATAAAGCTTTTTTATTGAATATTTTAAAATCTCAAGAGTAAGACCGCCAGGGCCTGGTCCTATCTCCATCACTACTTTATTATTTAGATCTCCTGCTGTTGTTACTATTTTATTATTTATCTTTTCATCAAACAAAAAATTCTGCCCAAAATTCTTTTTTGCAAAAAAATTGGAATTATTATATATACTTTTAGCTGTAATTCCTTTAAAACCCACTGCAATTACCTAGCAATAAAGTTTCTATTGTTTACATATTCAATATGTGCTTTTTCTTGTAATTCCTGAATTTCTCTACTAGAAAAAATACTCAAACGCTCATTTATTTTTTGATTTCTTATATCAGAAATAGTTGGATCTGGAATTTTTTTAATATCTTTTTTTAATACACAGAAAACAAATAATGCCTGTTTATCTGAAATGATATCGCTAACTTGACCTTGCTTACATTTAGATAATTTTTCTCTTATATCTGGATGCATCAACTCTAGTGTTGCAACAATTGGTTCAGATACATAGCAACCTATTACTTTTGCTTGATTAATGAACTGTGATTGTGAAGGAAAGCTTATTTTCAATTCATTCAACAAAGCTCTTGTATCTTGTCCATTCGCATACTCAGGACGAGGAACAGCTATATGGATAAATTTAATAGTTGTAATATAATCATGCCCAGCTGCTTTTTTATCTTTTAAGTATAAAATATAATATCCTTGACTATTTTTTACTATCTTATATTCACCTAACGCCATTTCACTTAATGCGGAAAATTCTTCTGTAGAAACTTGACCTGAAAATACCCAACCAAGATCTCCTCCTTTTTTAGCATCCGGACTTTGAGAAAACTGTTGAGCTAATTCTTCGAATTTACCACCTTTATCTAGAATTTGTTTTATGCTATTAACTTTCGATAATATGATTTGCTCTGATTTTTTATTTGTTAGAGGAAAAAACATCCGATATACGTAAAATGACTCCATTTTCTTTTTACTTTTTATATCATCCAATGTTCTTTTTAATTCATATTGTGAAATATTAATATTTCTTCCAAACTTTGCTTCGATATAATGATTCCATGATAAATTAATTTTTATGTTTTTCTTTAACTGTTCTACATTTACATTCTTATCTTCTAACCATTTTGTGAATGCGTTAACATTCATATTATTTCTCAAAGCCATATTTGAAAAAATTTCATCGATTTCTTTTTTATTGGTCCATCCACCTTTAGGAGTAAACTTTTGTATATGATGCCATTTAATACAAGATAAAATTAATTCATTTAATGCTTCTTTCTCTAACATATCACTAGACTCTATACCCATTGATACTTTCATAATCTGTAGTTTATCGATAACATCTTTTTTTAAAATTATCTCTCCATCTACATATGCAACTACGCCAGGATATTCATACTCAATAGAGGAACTTTTTGCTAAGACATTCATTGAAAATCCGACAATAATGAATAAAAATGAAATTTTCAAAATTCTTAGCATAAAAACCCCTGCTCTAAAAATCTTTTGATATTCAGAGTACTATAACCTCATTAATAATTCAATATATCGAAAATAAGCAAATTTTATTTATAAAGAGTCTTCCAACCACCACCAAGAGCCTTACATAAATCGACTACGGCATCAAGTTGATCTTGTAATGCTGTAACTAATTCCATTTCTCCTGACAATAAGTTTCTTTCTACATCTAATAAATCAATTAAACCAATAAGCCCAGCATCTTTTTGCTTTTTAGCTATATCATAACTTCGCTTTAAGGCATTAACTTGTCTTGTACGAGAAATAACAATATCACGGGATTTATGATTTTTAACTAAGGCATCGAGAGTTTCTTTAAATGCTGTTTGTACTGTCTTTTCATAATATGCTAACGCTGCTCTATAATTAGCTCTAGCAGAAGCACTCATAGATGATAGCCTACCTCCTGTAAAAACAGGCATACTAATGCCACTATTAAATGTCCACATATCACTTCCTGAAGTGAATAGTTTTCCTAATTTCAAACTTTCAAATCCAAAAGCGCCTGTTAAAGAAATAGATGGGAAAAAGGCGGCTTTAGCTTCACCAATTTTAGCATTTGCAGCAATTAACATACCTTCAGCATTTAATAAATCAGGTCTTCTACTTAAAATATCTGAAGGAATACCTTTTGGAATTTTGTTAGGAATTCTTAACTTTTCAATTGCATGGTCTGGAGTTGTTTTTCTTTCCATCATGATTCTTGGAGTGCATCCTAATAATACACTCATAGATGTTTCTGCTTTAGCTAAAGACTCTTCTAAACTAATAACTGTAGTCTTGACCGAATCCATCTCTGACTGAATACGTAAGAGGTCTAACTCTGTACAATATCCACTTTCAAAACGACTCTTATAAATTTTATAAGTTTGTTTACGAGTTAATAAGGTTCTATTTGCAATACTTAATTTTGCATCTAATGCGCGGATAAGAAAATAATTTTTTGCAACTTGGGCAGTTATACTCAATAAGATAGCATCCTTAGCCGCTCTAGTTGCTAACAACTCAGCTCTTGCTGCCTCATTGGATCTGCGGTATTTACCAAAAAAATCGATTTCATAAGAAGCCCCAAGTGCTCCAAGATAATCAGTAGAATTACGTTTAGTAGTCATACCAGGAACAAAAGACTTTCCATTTTTTGAAATATAGGATTTAGTTCCTTCTCCATTAATTGCAATTTGAGGGAGCATATCACTTTGAGCAATACCTGCTGCTGCTTTTGCCATATCGATATTAGCTATAGCTTGTTTTAGATCAGCATTATTTTTGAGAGCCTGTTCTTCTAATTTGTTTAAGGTTTCAATTCCAAAAACACTCCACCATTTATCTTTCGTAAATTGCTCAATTTCTTCTTTATCACTCAATTTAGGAATATCTACCTTCGGTGGAACATAGTCAGGTCCTACAGTACAACCCACTAATAGAAAAACTGGAATAGTATATAATAATTTATGCATTTCTCTTCCCCTTAAAATAATCACTCATTTTAGTGACTAATACAAAAAATAAAGGCACGAATAAAGGTGCCAATATTGTTGCTCCCAGCATACCACCAATAACACTAGTTCCAATAGCATGACGACTAGCACTTCCAGCACCAGTGCTAACAGCTAAAGGCACACATCCTAAAATAAAGGCTAAAGAAGTCATAACAATTGGTCTAAACCTCAATTTAGCAGCTGTAATTGCGGACTCAATTAATTCCATCCCCTGTTTTCTAAACATAACAGCAAATTCAACAATTAAAATAGCATTTTTTGCTGATAAACCTACAAGAGTAATAAGCGCTACCTGGAAATAAATGTCATTACTTAATCCTCGTAATTCAACCGCTGTAATCGCACCAAACATAGCGAAAGGAACGGCTAATAATACCGAAAAAGGCAATGTCCATCTCTCATAAAGAGCTGCTAAAATTAAGAATACTACTATTAAACCTAAAATTAAAGCATCATATGACGAACCACTATTTTCCTTTTCCTGATAAGCAGATCCAGTCCAAGCAAAATCATAACCGCTACCTAAAACTTCATGAGCTGTTTCTTCAATAATCTTGATAGCCTGTCCTGAAGAATATCCAACTGCAGGAGTAGCCAAAATTTTTGCTGATGTAAACATATTAAAACGTTCCATCAGTACAGGACCAACAATAGGAACAAATTTTACAAATGCCGATAATGGAATCATTGCGCCATTATTTGATTTTACATAAACCTCAGAAAGTTGATCGGAATATGCTCTATATTTATCTTCAGCTTGTATAAAAACTTTAAATCCTCTACCAGCCTTTGAAAAATCATTGACATAAAAAGTATTAAATGTAGTTGATACAGCAATATATATATCATCAATAGAAACTCCCATAGATAAAGCTTTAACTTCATCAACTTCCATTTTTAATTGAGGATATGCAGCACTAAAGGTTGTTCTAGCGGTTGCTATTTCTGGACGTTTGGATAAAGCTACAACAAGCTCATTCGCTTTGTTTTCTAAAGCGACAACATCGATATCTCCTTTTTGCTGAATATAACCCTCTACACCTCCAGTCGTGCTCATTCCTATAATTGCAGGCAAACTAAAAGCAAAAACAGAACCTTCGGCAATTGACTTATATCCTATTCCCATAACCTTACGAGTAAGTGCGGAAACAGATTGATCTTCATTCTGTCTTACGCTCCAATCCTTTAACATAGTAAAAATAACGCCAGCACTAGTCGAAGCAGTTCCGCTCAGCATATCGTATCCAGCTGCATAAATGCAATCTCTGACATTTGTATCTTTTGCCAAAACATCTGTTACTTTAGAAATGGCTTCAACTGTTTTATCTAAAGAGCAAGCAGGATCCATAGATGTTGTTGTGATAAATGTACCCTGATCTTCTTCAGGTACTAAACTTCCTGGGGTTATACTAAACATCAAAACAGTAATTGCAATAATAGATGCAATTACTAAACAGGAAGACTTTACATGTCTAGTAAAAAATGAAACTAAACTTACATACTTATCTGTTAATTTTTGAAATACATTATCAAACCAAGTAAAAAATGCATTATCTTTTACTTTATTGCCTGTTTTTTGCTCTAAAAATATTACACATAAGGCTGGCGTTAAAGTCAACGCACATATTCCGGAAATTACTACGGAAACTGCAATTGTAATAGCAAATTGCTTATACATTGTTCCTGCTAAACCTCCCATAAAACCAACAGGGACGAAAACCGCACATAAGACTAATACAATAGCTATTAGAGCTCCTGTAACTTCTTCCATAGCTTTTATTGTTGCATCTCTTACAGATATCCCTTCTGTTCTCATAATTCTTTCAACGTTTTCAATAACAACGATAGCATCATCTACAACAATTCCTATAGCAAGAACTAAACCGAACAAAGTCAATGTATTTATAGAAAACCCCAATGCTAGCATACCAGCAAAAGCTCCTATGATGGATACAGGTACTGCCAAACATGGAATAATTGTTGCTCTAAACCTCTTTAAAAATATGAATATTACTAAAACAACTAAAAGAATCGCTTCAAATAATGTTCTTTCTACCTCTGAAATAGAATTCTTAACGAATCCTGTCGTATCCATACATATTGTTGTTTTAATCCCATCAGGGAAACTTTTTGAAAGTTCAGCTAATTTTTTATCAATACGTTCAGCCGTGGCTAAAGCGTTAGCGCCAGGAGCTAAAGAAATCATAACAGGTGTTGCATCAAATCCTTCCTTTGTTTTTGCAACCATATCATAATTTTGTGCCCCTAATTCTACATCGGCAATTTCTTTTAATTTCAAAGTACGACCATCAGGATACGCCCTAATAATAATTTCCTCAAATTGTTTTTCTGAAGTTAATCTACCTTCCACTGAGATTACATAATTTCTATCGACTTTAATAGACATAGGCTGTTTACCAACTGCGCCGGCAGCCCTTTGCGCATTCTGCGATTGAATTGCAGCAACAATTTCAGAAGCACTTAAATTTAATTTTGCTAATTTATCCGGTTTTAACCAAATACGCATGCAGTAAACATTTCCTGTCATGGCCATAGCGTCACCGACGCCTTCAATTCTTTTCAATTCATCAATTATATTTAATAAAACATAGTTTCCGACATACACAGGACTATATAATCCATTATCACAGTAAAATGCTAAAACCCTTAAAATAGAAGGACTTCTTTTTACAACGTTGACACCATATTTTTTACATTCCTCCGGCAATGAGACGGTAGCCTGCTGAACACGATTATTAACATTGATCATGGCCATATCAGGATCAGTACCTACTTTAAAATACACATTAATATTTGATTCACCGCTATTAGAAGAAGACGTTGAATTCATATAAATCATGTCATCAACACCATTAATTTTATCCTCAATAGTAGCAACAATGGTTTCTAATTGAGTTTCTGCACTAGAACCTGGATATTGAGCTCTGACCATTACGGTAGGTGGAGTTAAATTTGGATATTGTTCTATTGATAAATTATTAATAGAAACAATACCTGCAAGGACAATAATTAAAGAAACAACTGTAGCAAATATAGGTCTGTCAATAAAAAAACGAGAAATCATTTTTATGCTCCTTTCTCTTCACCATTTTCAATCAATGGGGAAACAGTAGAACCAGGACGAACTTTTACTAATCCTTCAGAAACAATAAGTTCTCCTAATTTTAATCCAGAACTAATAACGGCTTTATTTTCAAAAATCTCTGCTTGAACAGGTCTCACTTCAATTGTTTTATCTTCTTTTATCACATATGTCATAAATCCAGCCTGAGTAGAAACCAAAGAAGATACAGGAATTACTGTAGCATCTTTATATTCTGCTCCAATAATACGAATCCTAACAAACTGTCCAGGTAATAAAGCTCTTTGGGATTCATCGTTAGGAATTTCTGCTTTTATAGAAACACTAGAAGTTTGATTATCTTCACTACTATCTACAAAAATAATTTTCCCCATTTTAGGATATACGCTTCCATCTGGCATAATAACTTCAACTTTAAAGTCGTCTTTTTCTGCTAATGTAATTTTTCCACTACGATAACTTTTAGCTAAATTAGTCCATAATGAACCTGAAATGGAAAAATTAGCATGTAAAGGGCAAACCTTAACCATAGAGGTTAATAAACTAGAATCTCCATTAGGAGAAATAAGGTTACCAACAGATTGAGCCTCTTTCCTAACAATACCAGAAATTGGAGCTTTAACTTCAGTATACCCTAAATTAATTTCTGCTTCGTGTAATGCTCCTTCTGCAACTTTTAAATTAGCTTCTGCCCTTTCATAAGCTGATAAAGAATCGTCATATTCTTTCTGACTAATCGCTTTATCTTTATGTAATTTTTCCATGCGTGCGAAATCACGAGAAGTACGGCGCAATTCTGATTGTGCTTGGGCCAGAGTTCCTTTTGCTCTAGTTAATGCTGCTTGATATGGAGCTGGATCTATCTCAAATAATTTAGTTCCCTGCTGAATATACTCACCTTCGTTATAAGTCCTGGATTTTAGAATGCCACCAACCTGGGCACGCACTTGAATTTCTAGTGAACCAGTAATTTTTGCAGGAACCTCTATATGTAAGGGAATATTTTGTTTTACAACTTTTACGGCTTTTACTATAGGAGCCGACATTTGAACTTGTTTCTGTTCTTTACAGCCACAAATTACAAGAAATATAGTCAAAGGCACAACATACAAACTTCTAGCCACAATCCCCCCATTAAAATATTTTGCTAATTTTCAATGAATTAAAGAATAATGTCAATAGCAAATTAATATTTTATTAACTTCGTTAATCAAAATGGAGATATTGATTTATTGATGTAATAATTAAATTATAAGTAGAAGTAAATAAAGGTTTATAGATTCTCACGTTAGTTACACTTGCTCAGAATTATGCTTGATGGCATAATGATGCGGATTTCTACTTTTTGATTTTGATACTAAACAAATTTTAATTCGTAATATAATTATATTATTGTAGTGAACGGTTTTAAATGAATACTTTGGAAATGAAATTAAAATTGCGAAACTTAATAGAATTAATGAAAAAGAAAATATAAAAAACAAAGTGAACAAGTTAAAAGGTTTGTTATTCAAATAGACTTGACGAGGTTTCCATGTAAAATACGCACTATTGATATAGTATAGAGTACTATTTTAGAACGGTTATAAATTTTTTCAATTATAGAAGAGTATGCCAGAATATCTAAAGAGCGATCTTTTAGGTTTTTGTTGTACAAGTAAAATAGTTTTTGTAAAAACTATTTCTATAACGAGAAATATATTTTTAATTTATTTAAAAAGATTGTGATATTGAAAGCTGAAAATAGATTTAAAAATATCATTTGATGATGTTACCGTATTATAGATTTAAATTGATTTTTTAAATACTATCACTCTTGGAATGTTTTGTAAGTCGTTAATTACATTTAGTATATCATACCCTTGTATGCTAAAAATTCTATTTATATCATTCAACTGATTAATTCCTATTTCTAAAATTACTATGCCACCATTAGGTATTAGCCATTGTTTCATTAGAGGAGCTAATTGTTTATAGGCTTCTAATCCAGATTTGCCACCATCTAAAGCGATAAAAGGGTCATAATATTTTACATTGTTTTCTAACTTTTCTATATCAGAAGTTTTAATATATGGAGGGTTTGTTACTATTAAATTAAATTTTTTATCTGTATGAAAATTACTCCATTCAATTTGTTTTAGGCAAACATTAGATACACCTAGCTTTTTTTTATTAATTTCAGCAACTGCTATAGCTTTATTACTAACATCTATGCCTAATCCTTGAGAATTAGGAAATTCTTTTGCTATACTTAGTGACAAACATCCACTTCCTGTCCCTATATCTAAGAAATAAAAACTATCGTCTTTTGAAAATATATTTAGTACTGACTCTATTATTGTTTCACTTTCAGGACGAGGATCTAATACGTCCTTATTTACAAAAAATGAATATTTCCAAAATTTACGTTTACCTGTAATTTTTGAAACAGGTTCGCAAAGTTTCAATCTATTAATAAAAGAGGATAATTGTTTATATTCTTGATAATTTAAATACAATTCTCCTTTTTCTAATATTATTTTCTCATATTCTATATTTTTTACATGAGAAGCCAATAAATATAGTTCTTTTAGAGAGCAATCTTGTGAATATTGTTTTAATACATCTTTTAATTGTATAAGCATTAATTTTCTTGAAAATTAGAAATTTTTTCTTCTTGATCAGCTTCGATTAAAGCATTAATTATTTCATCTAATCCTTCACCATCCATAACTTGCTGTATTTTATATAGTGTTAAATTAATACGGTGATCTGTAACTCTTCCTTGAGGAAAGTTATATGTACGTATCCGTTCTGAGCGATCTCCGGTTCCGATTTGTGAGCGTCTATCACTTGCCCTTTCAGCTTGTTTTTTTTGTCTTTCCATTTCAAAAAGTCTTGAACGTAGAATTTTCATTGCTTTTAAACGATTCATATGCTGAGAACGTTCATCTTGTTGATAGACAACTATTCCTGTCGGTATGTGTGTAATACGAACGGCACTTTCTGTTTTATTTACATGTTGTCCTCCAGCACCGGATGCTCTCATGACGTCAATTTTTAAATCAGATTCATCAATTTTTACATCTATTTCTTCTGCTTCAGGCAAAACTGCTACTGTAGCAGTCGAGGTGTGAACCCTTCCACTTGATTCTGTTACTGGTACTCTTTGTACTCTATGAACCCCTGATTCAAATTTCAAAAAGGAAAAAACCCCTTTTCCTGAGATATTAGCGGAGGCCTCTTTTATACTACCTATGCCTGACTCATTAGAGGATAATAATTCAAATTTCCAATGTCGTATTTCTGCATATTTTTGATACATACGTAATAAATCAGCCGCAAATAATCCAGCTTCATCTCCGCCTGTACCTGCTCGAATCTCAATAATGGCATTTTTTTCATCAGCTACATCTTTTGGAATTAACATGAGCTTTAATTCTCTCTCTAATTTTGGAATTTGGACTTTTAATTCCTCAATTTCTGTTTTTGCTAATTCTTTAAAATCATTATCTACATCATTTGAATTTATAGTTGAAGTCAATATGCTTAATTCTTGTTTAGTTTTATTATACTTGTTTATTATATTAATAAATTCTTCTAACGTAGAAAATTCTTTTGATATTTTTACATAATTTTCAGAATTACATACACTTTCTAACATTTGTGCTTTTAAAAACTCGTAGCGTTTAATAATTTTATCAAGCGTCGCTTCTAATGACATATTTATATCCTTACATTTCTAATTGTTTTAATTCAGTGCAAAAAATATCATTAAGCTTATCCATAAATTCATCTTGAGATAAACCAGGACGAATAGCTTCTATGAATTTTACAGTAATTATTCCTTGCTTTTTAATAAAGCTGTGTTTAGGCCAAAATTTACCGGAATCATGAATTACTGGAACAACATAACAATTATTCTTTTTATAAAATAATGAAATTCCTCGTTTTAATGGTATATATTCACCCGGCTTTAATCTAGTGCCTTCTGGAAAAATAACAACCTGACTTCCATTATCTAGTGCTTGTGAAATTTTGCGAGATACCTCTATCAAAGATCTTACTTCATGACTTCTATCAACAAAAATGGATTGAACCCTTTTTGCTAAATATCCAAATATAGGAATATTACCCAATTCTTTTTTTAATACAAACACTGGTCTTTCAAATAAACACATTAGTGCTAAAGTTTCCCACATAGATTCATGCCGTATTGCATATATTACTCGTCCGTTTATAATATTTTCTGGATTTTGAATATTAAATGAAATTCCCCCAACGTATTTCGTAATAAAATTAAACATTCGAGAAAAACAAAACCAGTATTGGTATATCAAAGGTATACTCATCCGTACAAACAAAATCCCAAACATTATAAAAATTATCATTGAGAAAAATAGAACGATGTTAAAAATAATGGATCTAAGCACGTGTTATTCCTTTGAATATGTCTATAAAATACATATAAATAACACAACAAAATTCTCTAAAACTTAGTAGTAAAAATCGAATATTAAATTCCGACATGACCTTAACCGGATAAATTTTTAAATTTGGGTTTTCTTTTTTTATTTCATATAAACTCCTAATCATATGATAATCAGAAGTCACGATAATTGCTTCATTAATTCCTAAATCCTCTGCAATTTCTCTTATTTCTCTAGCATTACCATAAGTATTTTTAGCTTTATATCCAAGAATTATACTAACGTCACCAATATCTTGATTTTTGAAAATATCCATCAATGTTGTTGTTTTATATACACCTGAAATAAATAAATTTTTTGCTTTAAATTTATATATAGAATTCATAGCAAGTTTTATACGATCTTTATCTCCCGTAAGTACTATAACATTATCACACCGAAAGTTATTAGGTAATTTATTCTCATGCCTAACATTAATTATAAAAAATACCCAACTTAAAATAAATAAAATTGCCAATATCAGAAAGATTCCGACGATTTTTTTAATCAACCCAATCTTCATTTTTTAGAAAGTATCCAACTGTAGACTTTGAGGTCAACATGATAACAAAAACAATCATTGTCGGAACAATAATGCTTATTACTGAATATTGAATATTGATTATACTTAACCAATCATTATCGGTTATATATGTTATACCTAAAATAGTAAATAAACTTAGAATAATTGAAATGATAACCCCTTTCATACTTAAAGATAAATAATAGTTCATAAATTGAGAAGAAATATACTTATCATTTGCACCTATCAATTGCAAAATTTTTACAATATCATGATGTTCTTTTAATGTTTTCTTAGTAATTAATATAATTGTTGAACAAACTGTCATTAAAATTAAAAATGATAATAAGATTGAAAACCCGCATAATCCTTTACTAAATTTAGAAATGGGATTATACCAATTAGAATGATCATGGATACGGACATCCGAAGATATTTTAGACAATTTAGCTGTTAAATTTAACAAATCTATTGTTACATTTTTGTCTATATCTACATCAAATAGAGTAGGGAAGGGGAAATCATCGGGGATAGCTGTACCATATAGCCAAGGTTCTAAAATTTTTAAAAGATCTGCTTCCTTAATCTTACTAACGGATAAAACTCCTGGTACAGACTGTACAATATTAATAACTTCAGTTTTCTGCTTATCAGTTAAAGTTTCAGTAATTCCATCTGTTTTCGAAGGAAATTCTATAGTTAATTTACCGCTTAAAGCGTTTCGCCAATCACTAGTTAATTGATATGTAAAAATTCCACTCATAAAAGTAATAGTAATACAATACATAAGGAACCCAAAAACAAAGACAATAAAACTATTTGTTTTATCACTTTTAAAATTGAAATCATATTTTGAAGTAAAGCTCATATTAACCTCCTCTATAATGATTTCTCAAAATAATTTGGCTATTCTCAATAGCTAGCTCAGAAAAGTTGAATCTATCAAAGAATTGTCTATAATGAGTAGCAACAATTACGCAAGTACCCATCTTATGCATTCCATAAAACAATCCCATGAGCTTATTTGCTATTTTTTCATCTACATTCCCTGTAGGTTCATCTGCTAAAATAATATCTGGACGTGTAATGACAGCTCTTGCAATCGCAACTCGTTGTTTTTGTCCCCCTGATAACTGTTCAGGAAAAGCATTAAAACAATTTCCTAATCCTACCCAATCTAAAATTTCTTTAGCCTGTTTTTCTCTAGATTTTTTCGGTTCCAGACGTACTTTTAAAGGTAATGCGACATTCTCTAATACGGTAAGATGGTTGAGTAGATTATAATCTTGGAATACTACACCTATTTTTTGACGGGTTTCACAAATATCATTTTTGGTTAACTCAAATACATCTTTTCCGAAAATTTTTAACTGACCTGATATAGGTTTTAGTCCCAAGTAAAGCATTTTAATAAATGTACTTTTACCTGCTCCACTTGCTCCGGTTAAAAAATAGAAAGACTTTCTCTTAAGATTTAAAGTTATACCATTTAAAATAGGAACCCCACTTCCGTAATTTACTATAACTTGATTTAATGAAATGATAGTTCCATCCTGTTGCATTATAACTCCAACTAGAAATGCATTAATTATATCATAATAAGTATATCTTGCACAGGATATTAATTACAAAATGAGCTATAAAATAGAGAGAAGCGAAAGGACGTGAAACTATTTTAATCTTCTTCGCTATTGTGAAGATTAAAGTGACGTAGCAATCTAATGTGTTTATTAGATAAAAGTTAATAGAAAACCTTAAAAAAACAACGGAGGAACTGGGTTAAAGTGGAACATACGACAGTTCCATAAGATATCAATTATTGAATTTGAAAAATGCGATTTTGGCATCTTTGAAAGAATAAAACATATGAAGATACAAATGCTACTAGGATAAAGCAATTATTTAGATACTGAAGCATTGAGTGTGAATAGATTCTTGTTCACTTCGTTCTCTCAGAATGACGCTAAAAGGCGTTGATACGTAATTCTTATACTCGCTCAGAATGATGAGGATAAGGTGTATTTTCTCTCAGAATATGGTGTAGGCTTCACATCTTCCGCTTATTACGTGGCAATCCATAGTGACTTTAAAATGCTTATGTAAAAGAAGTAAGTGAAGAATAGATTCCCACGCTCATCTTATTGGTAATTCAAACATTCAAGCAGATTTATCATGAACAATACATAATAAATCTGTTTTCTATAATAAAAAATAAATATTCTTAATCTAGGAATTTATATTAGTGAATTCTAGATTTTATAAAATTAAAAGCCTCTTTAACATCCATAGCAGAATCGTAATGTTCTCCCCATGCTTCTTCTAAAGTTGCTTTTAATAAGTCAAAATCTTGTTGTGAAATTGATTCATTATACGATCTTAACATAGATTGTACAACAAAGATATGCCCTCCTTTACAAGCCAATCTTAGGGCAGATTCGTCCAAGCCATGGATGTCGAACAACATATTAGGAGACACAAATCTAAATACATGTTCATATATATCTGCTAATGCATGTACGCCTGCTGATTTTGCTTGTAACAATTGAGCAAAACTCTCCGATTTAACATTATTTTGAAACATATAAGGTGCGTGCACGCCTGCTTGTTCACCTGCCATAGCATGGCTACTTAGCGGTAAAAAACATAAACAGCTAACAGCTATTAGTTTTAATATTTTCATATCTTTTCTCCTAAATTTTAACAATTATCTTAATATTATATCATAATAACATAAAAAGTCAAATTTCTACTAATCATCTATACTCATTTCATCAATTGACTCTTTGCGGTTAAAGGCTAGAATTAATCCTACTACAATACTAATTGCTATCATCGATGATCCTCCGTAACTCATAAAAGGCAGAGTCATTCCTTTAGTTGGGATAAGATGAAGAGTAGAAGCCATATTAATAAAAGACTGTAATCCAAATTGCGATAGTAATCCTACAGAAGAAAACAAGGCAAACAAATTGTTTTCTCTTAATGCTCTATGGGTTCCATAAATTACAATAAATCCTATTAATAAAACTACAAATACGCATATAAAAAAACCAAATTCTTCACCTAAAACAGCAAAAATAAAATCAGCATGAGCATCAGGAATGTGTTTTTTTACTATGCCTTCTCCGGGACCAACTCCAAATAACCCACCTCTGCTAAAGGCCTCAAGAGATCTATCAATTTGATAATGATCTCCTGTTGCTGGATCCAAAAATTTATTAATACGAGATGTAACGTGAGGTAAAAACAAATAAGCTACACCTAAACTTAAAATTCCTAGAACAAAAGAGGCAATGACAAAAAAAATAGGCAATCCATTTAAAAAAAGCTGTATTCCGAAAATTGCTGTTGTAACAAACAACATTCCTATATCAGGTTGTAAAATTAAAATAACAGCAAATAATAAATATAGAAATATACTTATTCCTGTTCCTTTGAGCTGTAAATTTTTATGATTTTCTGACAACATCCAAGCAATTAAAATTGTTAAAGCTGGTTTACAAAACTCAGAAGGTTGTATAGAAAAGCCTAATATTGAAATCCAACGTTTAGCTCCTTTTATTTCTGTTCCTAAAAATAAAGTTAACAAAGCTAAAAATAATGCTACAAAAAATAAAATTAAAGAAAATTTTTTTATATCTTTATAAGATAAGTTGGAAGTAAAAAATATTATTAGTAATGACGGGATAATATATAACAGATGTCTTTTTAAGAAATAAAATTTATCTATACCTATATGGGTTGCAACCATTGGAGTTGCTGCCATAGCTAAAAATACTCCAATGACCATCATTAGTATAAAACAAAAAAGTAATGGTCTATTTACTGTCCACCACCATTTGCTTATTAAATTATCACTGGCTCTTGAAATATTTAACACTATAATTTCCTCACTAATTCTTTAAATTTTTCTCCACGTTCTTCAAAACTATTAAACTGATCAAAGCTAGCACACGCTGGAGAAAGTAATACAATATCTCCATTTTTGGCTATATCATATGCAAAATTAACGGCTTTTTCTAAATTATATACAATTTCATTTTTTACGTTATAGCTTTCTAAAAGATGATGCCAATTTTTCGCGGCTTCACCAATTAAAAGGGCATTTTTTATCTTTGAAAAATAAGGAGCTAAACTGATAATACCTTCTTCCTTTGGGCGTCCTCCTAGAATCCAGATTATATTATTAAATCTTTTCAATGCTTGCTCTGCGGAATCTGCATTGGTAGCTTTACTATCATTAATATAAGTAACTCCTTTGATAATTTTTACTAACTCCTGCCTATGTTCAAGATTTTTAAAACTAAATAGTTTTTCTACAAAATTTTCCTTAGAAATATTACACACTCTAGAGGCTGCATATGCTGCTGCGATATTTTGGCGATTATGATCTCCATCTAAAATGTTATATTTTTCACAAACTATAGATTCTTTACCAAAATAGTTATCTATCAGCTTATCATCTTTCCAGCCGACTCCATTATTAGGAACTTTCTTCCCTGAAATTTGTATAACTGTCGGATAATTTACAAAATCTAGAATATGTCGACAATATTCATCATCTACACCTATGATAGCGGTTGAATTGTTTTTTGCATTTGCGAAAATTTTTTGTTTAGCAGAAATATAACCATTTATTCCTCCGTGTCTGGAAATATGATCAGGTGTTATATTTAATAGAATTGAAATATCGAAACCTAAAATATTGCAAGCTTCTAATTGATATGATGATAATTCTAAAATATAAAAATCAGCATTGTTATTTAATGATAATGCGGGTTTTCCGAAATTTCCTCCAATTTCTGCAGATTTTTCATTAAATTTTAATATATGATAAATAAGGGCTGTCGTTGTAGATTTTCCATTAGTTCCGGTAATGGCTACAATTTTTGAGTTTATATGCTGTTGAAAAACGTCAATATCATTTATAACAGGAATAGAATATTTTCTGGCCAATTTAACAGCTATATTTGTTCCCCACCAAAGATGAATTCCTGGACTGACAATAAGCGCATCTAAATTTGTCCAATCTACATCATTTATAGACGTATAAAATTCATTATTTATAACATTATCATCTAAAATATAAATATTTTTAACTTGTATATTTAATAAAGCATCTACAATAGATTTTCCTGTTTTTCCATAACCTACAATGGCAATATTTTTATTTTTATATAAATCAACTGATATCATCTTAACTTTAATGTAGCTAAACCGATTAATGCAAAAACTATGGAAATAATCCAAAATCTAATAACAACAGTAGATTCTGACCAGCCTTTTTTTTCAAAATGATGATGAATAGGTGCCATTAAAAAAATTCTTTTTCCCGTTATTTTAAAATAGCTAACTTGTAATATTACTGATATAGCTTCTATCACAAATAGTCCTCCTATTATAGCTAATGCAAACTCATGCTTAATAATAACACTAACTCCACCTAATGCACCACCAATCGCCAGAGATCCCGTATCACCCATAAAAATCTTTGCTGGAGGAGCATTATACCATAAGAATCCTAAACAAGCTCCTATTAAAGCCCCACAAAAAATACTTAATTCTCCAGACATAGGAACATAGAATATCTGTAAATAATTTGCAAAAACAAAATGCCCCGTAATATATGACATAATACCCAAACAAAATGCTACTATCATTGATGGGAAAGTGGCTAAACCATCTAAACCATCTGTTAAATTAACGGCATTAGAACTACCTACAATAACAAATGTGGTAAATATTATCAGAAACACACTACTGTTAATGGTAAAATTTTTGAAAAATGGAAAAGTTAAGTGTCCCGCAATATCTTGAGTACGTAGCTGTTCAACCAAAAAAGAAAAAATCAATCCACAAATAATTTGAACAAAAAGTTTTTGCTTACCGCATAATCCCTTAGAATTTTTATATTTTGTTTTAAAATAATCATCAACAAATCCAAGCAAAGAATAAACAAAAGTTAAGCCTAAAATCAATAAAAGGTAATCATTATGAATATCTCCCCAAAGTAATGAAGATAATATTGTTGACGCAATAATAATTGCGCCTCCCATAGTAGGTGTACCTTGTTTATATAAAACATGAGTCTCAGGCCCATCTTTTCTAATTGGTTGATTTCGTTTAAAATGCTTAATAAAAATAGGATAAATGAAAAAACTAAAGATTAATGCTGTTAATAATGAACAAACTGTTCGAAATGTTATATATCTAAGTAAATTAGTTCCTGTTATAAAATTTATGTAAGGGAATAAACTATAGAGCATTTTTTATTCCTTCCACTATCTTATCCATATGCATTGAATGTGAACCCTTTACTAAAATTTTATCTCCGGGCTTAATAAAAGAAATAACTTTTTCTTTTAAATTTTCAGAATTGTCAGACCAAGCTTCTTTTCTGCTGTCTTGAATGTTATTAAATAAATGTTTCATTAGATTACCGCAAGCGAATACGTGATTAATTCCATATTTTTCTACAGTTGCTGCAAGATTTTCATGAAGTTGGACCTCTTGTCGCCCAAGTTCTTTCATATCTCCTAAAACTAAAATTTTCCTTCCTCGATATGTAGATAATGTTCTTATAGCTGCTTTTACAGAGGTTGGACAGGCATTATATGAATCATCAATAATTAGAATATCATTTTTTTGGAAAATATTTCCACGACCTGAAGAAATAGTAAAATTACTTAGAGATTCTGCTAAAATTTTTACTGAAATACCGCTAATCGCATATGCTGCCAAAATAGAGGCTAAGCTATTCGGAATTAAAGAAATATTATGTCCAGAGATTTTATAATTAATAGTATTTCCTAAAACTCTAGCATTTACAAAAATATTATCATCTTCTATTTGATAAGAATTAACCTGCGCATTAGCAGAATTAAATCCAAAAGTATAAATATTTTTTATATTATTTTGTTTAGCTTTTCTTATAAAAAATTCACAATAAGCATTATCTGCCGGTAAAATAATAGCTTCTTGAGGGAAAGATGTTTCCATTATTTCAGACTTTGCTTTAGCTATATCCCAAACAGAATTAAAAAATTCTAAATGTGTTTCACATACATAAGTAATAACAGAAACATTAGGGCTAATTATTTCAATAAGTTTTTTTATTTCACCTTTATGACTCATACCCATTTCAAAAATGCCAATTTGTGTTTGCATTGGCATAGTTGCAACGCAGATAGGCAATCCAATTTGACTATTAAAATTTTTACGAGAAACATATACATTTCTACTAGTAGTATTTTGTAATAAATGATATATAAGATTTTTCGTAGTTGTTTTCCCTATACTTCCTGTAACACCTATATATTTGGATTGAATTAAAGATAAGTTATATTTAGCCAATGTTAAAAGAGCTTCATAACAAGAATTTACTTGTATTAATCTAGATTTATCGACATTATTAATATCCTTCTCAACTAAGGCAAAAGAGGCTCCATTTTTTAAAGCAGATTGAACAAAATCATGCCCATCTACATTATCTCCTTTTAATGCAATAAACATATCTTCATTTTTTATTTCTCTAGAATCTACACAAATACCTTTTATTTCTATTTCATCTAATTGGCTATTTAATTTAGCATGCAGTAAATTTATTAATTTATCTCGTTTTAATAACATTTTTTACATTCCCTTAAAATAATTTCTTTATCATTAAAATGTATAGTTTTATTACCTATTATTTGATAATCCTCATGCCCTTTACCTGCTATTAGTAATACATCTCCTGAGTTTAATTGATTAATAGCGTAAGCTATCGCTTTTTCACGATTTTTTATTTCTTTGGCCATAGGGCATCCATTTAAAATCATGCTACGAATTATATCAGAATTTTCATTCCTTGGATTATCGTCTGTTACTATAATATTGTCAGCATATTGTTTTGCTATTTCCCCCATTAAATGACGTTTATCAGCATCACGATTACCGCCACAGCCAAAAACAACATGCAATCTATTTGCGGTATGTTTACGCAAAGATATTAAAGCATTTTTTAATGCATCTGGTGTATGAGCATAATCTACATAAATATTACCTCCATTTTTATTAGCTACTAATTCTAACCGACCGCTAATAGGTTTAAGGTGTTCTATTGCATATAGAATATTATTTAATGATTCCCCTGTTGAATAACAAATACCTATTGCACATAATGCATTATATACCTGAAAATCGCCGGCTAATGGTAAATCAAAATTATATTCTTTATTGAAAAAGCGAATTTTTACTTTTTGGAATTGATTATCTTGAATTACTGATATTAGTTTAATATCTGGAGATTTTTTACCATAACTAATAAATTTTATATGTCTCTTATGAGCTATTGCTGATAATCTGTTAAAACTTATTTCATCATCTGAATTAATTACAAAAATAGAATTATTGTTCGCTAAATCAGAAAACAACCTTTCTTTTGCTAACCAATAATTTTCGAAATTATGATGATAATCCAAATGGTCTTGAGTAAAGTTTGTAAAAGCACAGATTGAAAAATTAATATCATCTAATCGATATTGATCTATACCATGACTAGACGCCTCTATTGCAATATTTCTTATATCTTTTGAATTAAGTTTAGAAAAGATATGCCTTAAAGTAACAGCTCCAGGCGATGTAAGACCTGTTATTTGTTTGGTATCTTTTGTAATTACTCCAAGGGTTCCTATACTAGCAGCTTTTTTACCTATATATATCCAGATTTGTCTAACAATATCAACAGTCGAACTCTTTCCATTTGTTCCTGTTACTGCGACAATATTATCAAATGAAGTTTCCCAAAATTTAGAACATATATAAGCCAACGTTTTACGTGTATTTTTAACTGATATGAAGAAAATATCGTTAACTATTAATATCTCATTTTCCCCAAGTTTTTCTAATGAAAAAGACTCGATAATATCAGCAGAATCAGTATTTATGACTATAAATTTAGCACCATTTTCTATAGCATCACGAATATATAAGGTTCCATTCGTATTATTTCCATTTATAGCCACGAACATACTATTTAAAGTTGCTTTTCTTGAATCATCTATAACATCCGATACTTCCAGATCTCTTATTTCTTCTGCAACAGAAAAATTTAATAAATCTGATAATTTTTTCATTTTACTTTTCTCAACATTTCATGCCAATCAGGTTCTTTTTCGGATTTTATAGTCATTCCCAACATAGGACCTATTCTTTTTATAATATTAGCAGCAGTCGGTGCTGCAATCCATCCCGCAGTACGATATCCGTGTGTTTTTGCGGTCGCTTGTGGTTCATCTAAAACAAGATAAATTGAATATTTTGGATTCGGCATAGGGAAAGCTCCTATAAACCCTGTATAATTCGCTTTTTTAGAATAGCTTCCTCTATTTAATTTTTCAGCTGTACCTGACTTTCCCCCAACGAAATAACCAGGCACTTCAGCAAATCTATTAGCTCCTTCTGTAACATTGATTCTCATTAAAATAGCTATTAATTTGGATGTTTTTTCCGAAATTATTCTTTCACCCTTAAATAAATTATCTCTTTTCAGAAGAGTTGGATTATATTTTATGCCATTATTTAAAATACCAGAAATTATAGTAATGAGATGTAATGGGCTTAAGGCTATGCCATGTCCAAATGCTATAGTCATTGAACTTGCATCTGACCAATTTTTTGGAAATAAAGGATGTTGTGTTTCTGGTAATTCACAAGACACTGAATCAAGTAATCCTATATGTTTAAAAAATGTTTTTTGCCTTTCTTTACCCACATCTAAAGCGATACGAGCAGAACCAATATTAGACGAATATTTTAAAATTTCTTCGACACTAAGAAATCTACATTTTCCTTTAAAATCATGAATTTTAAATCTGCCTATTTTTAAAGGGAATCTGGCATCATATTGTGTAAACGGAGTAATTCTACCTGTTTCAAAAGCCATAGCTGTATTAAATATTTTGGCAACAGATCCCGGTTCTATAGCTGATGAAGTTGCCATATTAAATCTCTCCCTCGATTCTGGATTTGTATTCTTATTAGGATCAAAGTCAGGTAAAGAAACTAATGACAAAATTTCTCCATTAGTTATATCCATTACAATAGCTGTCCCACCGAGTGCATGAAATTCTTCAATAGATTTTTGTAATTCATCACGTACAGCATATTGAATATTTACATCTATTGATAATTTAATAGGCCGTGATGATTCTCTTAAAGCTTCATCAAATACTTTCTCTATGCCTGCAATACCGATATTATCTATATCAATACCGCCAATAATATGGGAAAATAAATTTTTATCTGGATATACCCTTCTTTCTGTTTTCAAAAAATGAAATCCAGGGATTCCTTGATTTAAAACCTCCTGTTCTTGTTTAGGAGATAAGTTGCGTTTGACCCATAGAAACTTTTTCGCAGATTTTAACTTATTAAGAAAATTTTTTTTATTTATTTCTTTAAATACAGTAGATATTTTATTTGTAGCTTCTTTAAAATCTAATATTTCATGAGGACAAGCATATAGAGAAACAGTAGGTAGACTTGTTGCAATAATAATACCATTTCTATCAACGATATCTGCCCTAGTCGTAATAACAGGAATATTTCCATTTATAGTTTTACTATGATCATTGAAAACCATAATTTGTGCTAAACGAATAATTAATATAATGAAAGATATTATGAAAAATAACATAATCCATAGGCAACGGACCCTTGCTAATTCTATAGCTTTGAAAACCACTGAATAAACATTATTTCCAAAATTTTTATACATTAATCATCCTCATCTTCGTGAGACAAAATCTCAGAAATAAGTTTTGATAATCTTTTTTTATGTTGAATATTTTTACTATTATTATGAAATAATGAAGAATCGTATTCTTTTAATTGTTTTGGTTCGATTTGCTTCATAGGGAGATATTTTAATGTTAATTTTTGAATACGATCAGGAGTTGTTAACGCTTTCCATTCAGCTCTTAAAATATGCTGATTCTTTTTTTCAGTTTCTAAGGCTTTTTTTGCATAATGAATTCTATCTTCTATAGACATTACAGAATATTTTAATCCAAATAACACTGAACCAGATAAACATATAAAAAATGAAAAAAATACTGTAAATTTTTTAGATACCATAATTAATCATTTATAAATTATTTCTATTATAGCACGTCAATATTACATAACAATGAATTACTGATATTTAATTACATACGCAAATTGCTCGATTCCAAATTAGGAATTGTTGACTTTTACTAGAATCTCTAGCGAATAATTTTGCAATATAAGGGCTAGAGAATTCGTAATCACATACTAATGTTAACTCAAAAGCACATCCCGAGGATATTCTATTGTCAACCATTTTATCTTCAACTCCTTCTGCAATCATCACATTTTCAGAATGAGAGGCAGTGCTTGGATAATTCACAGGATTTCCATAATTTGAATCAGTTGTTAGATCACTTAAACTTGGATAAACAATGATATAGCTACGAATATTATTATTTTTAACGAATGGTGGAAGATTTTTTTTTATAATCGAGTCAAAATGTTCAGTATCTTTAAATGCACAATAATCGAATGTAGTCTCTAATGTTATAGAATCAATAGCGCTTTGCAATATCGTTATTTTTATCATTTCCAAAATAAAAAATATTAAGGATAATAAGACAGGAATACATAAGGCTGCTTCTATCACAGTGCTTCCTGATTTTTCATCTTTAAAAGAATCTAAAACTTTTACAATCATTTTTTTATTATATAATTGAACAGTTAAGTATAGATTAACATAAAAAAAAGAATTCTATTAACCTATATAGAATTCTTTTGAGATTATTATTTTATCTATAATTAGATGAATTAATCACTAATTTTTATTAATAAATTTCTCTTCTTCCCGCATGAAAGTTTTAAAATGTCTCCTGCTTTTAGATTAGAATCAAACTTATAATTCTCATCTATAGAAATATCATTAATATATATTCCATTACCACGAATTAATCTTTTAGCCTCTCCACGGCTACTACACAAATCACTATTTACAAGCACATCGACTATTGATATTTCTTTCAATTCTTTTAAGCTAATGCAATATTGTTGAAGATGAGATAATTTAGATAAATCTTCACCTGATTTTCCAAAAACACCTTCAGCTGTTTTATGTATAGAATCCAAAGAATCATCACCTCTAACAATTGCCGTAACGCTATCAGCAAGTAACACCTTAATTTCATTAAGTTCTTGACCTTTTAATGATTCCATCTTCTTTATTTCATTAACAGGTATATCTGTAAACAAATACAACAATTTAATAACATCGGCATCATCTACATTTCGCCAATATTGCCAAAAATCATATGAAGAAAGCATATTTTCAGATAACCATACTGCTCCATTAGCAGTCTTCCCCATTTTTTTCCCATCACTCGTTGTTAATAATGGATTGGTAAATCCAAATGCTGTTTTACCTAATTTTTTATGAATAAGATCCACACCGCAAACAATATTCCCCCATTGATCTTGTCCACCTAATTGAATTTGGCAATCATAATCTTTGAATAAAATATAAAAATCAAATCCCTGCATAACCATATAATTAAACTCTAGAAAACTCAGAGAATTATTTGCCTGCAACTTAGTTTTTACAGAGTCAAACCCGATCATACGGTTAATAGAAAAATATGTCCCAACTTCTCTTAAGAAGTCCAAATAATTTAAATTATTCAACCAATCAGCATTATTCAACATAATCGCATCTGTTGATTCATTTCCAAATTTAAGGAATGGTAACAAGCATGCTTTAATTCCTTGAAGATTTTCTTCTATTTGTTCATCAGACAACATAGGTCTAGTTGTATTGCGAAAAGAAGGATCTCCTATTTTTGTTGTTCCTCCGCCTACAATAATAATTGGCTTATGTCCGCATTTTTGGAATAGTCTCATTGTAAATATTGGCAATAGATGACCTACGTGTAAACTTTTGGCTGTAATATCAAAGCCTACGTATGCTCTACGTCCTGGAGTTGAAAGATATGAATCTATCTCCTCTAAATCTGTATATTGATTAATAAAACCTCGTTCTACAGCTTCTTTTATAAATTCTGATTTAAATTCCATACGTTTCCTCCTATAAATTAAAAATTTACTACATTATTTATTGTCCTAATTTCTAAGTATTCATTAATACTTTGTTTTATGACATCTAAGTTATTATTAAAAAAGTGATCACAATTTTCAATAACTTTATGAGAAATTGAAATACCTTTTTGACTATTTAATTTTTCTACTAATCTTTCAATAGGTTCTGCTGGGCATATAATGTCATTAGATCCATTAATAATCAAACCGGAAACAGGGCAAGGCGCTAAAAATGAAAAATCAAAAATATTCGCTGGTGGACATACAGCAACAAATCCGGAAATTTCTGGGCGTCTCATCAATAATTGCATGCCTATTAACGCACCAAAGGAAAAACCTGCTATCCAAATCGGTCTAGTTCCAGGATTAATAGATTGAATCCAATCTAAAACAGCTGCGGTATCAGTTAATTCACCTTCTCCTTTTGCAAAAATTCCTTCAGATTTTCCAACACCTCTAAAATTAAAACGAATAACAGAAAATCCATTTTCAACAAATGAATTGAAAAGAGTAACAGTTACGCGATTATTCATCGTACCACCTTGCAAAGGATGAGGATGTAAAATAATCGCTAAAGGAGCATTAGGTTCCTTACAATGATGATAACGTGCCTCTATCCTTCCTGCCTGACCTGTTAAAATAATTGCTGGCATCCATATTCTCCTAAATTTCTTTTTGTAAATTAAATCCCATTATATCAAATAATGCTTTTAAAAATATTTTACAAGTCCTTTTTTAAAAAATTGCGGTTTTATTTTTATAATATAATTGAAATTTACTTTTACATATTTAATATTTATTAACTAAATATTTATTTAGATAAAATATCATGTACTCTAAATTAAGGAGATGAAAATGGACTTCGCTAACAAAGTTGTTTTAGTACGTGTTGATTTTAATGTACCTATACAATCAGGAATTGTTTTAGATGAAGCCAGATTGTACCAACCTCTAGAAACAATAAAATCATTACAAAATCAAGGAGCAAAAGTCGTTTTATTGTCTCATTTAGGTAGTACAACAATAAAAAATAAAGAGCAAAGTTTAAAAAATTTAGTTCCATATTTAGAAAAAATATATAATTCAGAAATAGTTTTCATAGATGATTGTATATCGAAAAAAGCAAAAACAATTATAGCATCTACTTCTTCAGATAAGTTAATTTTATTAGAGAATTTAAGATTTCACATTGAAGAAGAACTATGCAATTTAGATTTTGCGATGAAATTAGCGTCGTTAGGTGATATTTTCGTTAATGAAGCATTTTCAGTATCTCACAGAAAACATGCATCAATTTATGGAATTCCTAAATTTCTGCCATCAATATTAGGAGAAAATTTTAAAAAAGAAATAAAAATTGCAGATAGTTTTTTTGGAACAAAAAAATTTCCTAAAATAGCCATTATAGGAGGTTCAAAATTGCATACTAAAGTTAATCTTTTAAAAACTCTTGTAAAAGAAGTGAATAAATTAGCTTTAGGCGGAGGAATTGCAGGGGCATTTTTATCTTATTTAGGAAATTCTACATTAAGAATATTTAACCCAAAAGAATTCGAAGAAGATGTAAAAGAAATTATGTCCAATGCTGAAAAAAATGATTGTGAATTGTTGTTACCTATAGATTTTTCGGCTTTAATCTCATCAGATACTGGTATAGATTGCGCAATAATTTCATCAGAACATGATAGTGCAAGTATTTTCGATATTGGTCCTGAAACAGTAGATTTATTTAAGAAAAATATTTCTGAAAGCAGAATACTATTGTGGAATGGTCCATTAGGTTTATTTGAAAAGGCGCCTTTTGATTTTGGGACTAAGGCGATAGCGGAATTTATTGCTCAAAGAACAGACGAAAATCAACTTGTCTCTATTGCAGGTGGAGGAGATACTGGTTTTGCCTTAAAAAAGTTTGGTGTATCGGATAAATTTACTCATATATCAACTGCAGGTGGGGCATTTTTAAGTTATTTAGAACATGGAGCGTTTCCAGGCATTGACGCTATTGTATAATTCATCGTTACAAAAAATTTTAATTATTGTTTAAAAATATAGCGGTTTATTAATGTTTTGTTATAATTTTTTCTCTATTAAATAAATAAGAATCTACTCTTTTATCTGTTACATGACAATTCATCGCTTAGCAAAATATGAAAGCACTTTTGAAAGAATGTGTAGATTTTCAATATCTTTACAATAACTCAGAATGACTCAAATTGAATGTAACGATGTATTTATTCAGAATAATAAGCTTTATAGGTTCTATCTATTTTCTTTTTTCAAATAAGGTGGTGGTATGTTGTATAGAGGCAACAGTTAAAGAAGTATTTAAATATAAAGTTTGTCGAAAATAGGAGAAGTGATAATATGCAGGCATGAAAGAAATATGGAGACAGATATGAAAAAGATCGGGTTAGTAGCATTAGCGGGAGTACTCGCGTTAAATGCAAACGCAGAAGATGTAGTAGTAGAAGAAGCAGCAGTAGAACAAAGCTGTTTTGATGC
>CALXQM010000011.1 GCA_944390765.1 uncultured Alphaproteobacteria bacterium
CATAAGGACGCTAAAAAACTGTAATAACAAGGCTATTTAGGTGGTGTTTCGGAAAACAATCCAACTTTAGGAGTAAAAATAATAACAGATTGAAAATACAATTCTTGTGTATGGGGTAGACTTGACAGCAAATGAAACCCGAAGGCTTCTCTGGGGGAAACTGAGGATGTTGGTCTACCATCTGTAAAGTGATATTTATACCATTGTGAATAATGTAATGCACATTCTATAATTATTTTGGTTTCTCCAGGCTTTATCATCAAAGTCGGATAGATTTTAGATGGTATGACGTTACTTGCTGTATTGATTAATGAACGGTTATCTGATGTATCCACGGATATTTTGTAAGTATCAATCTTATCATTTGCCCATATTCTTTTTCGCCATATTACACTCGCTGTTGAATCGTTATTCCCTTTTACATAAACAATAAATATAAGTGGAAAATAACCTAAAATATAATGATAAGCGCTTGTGGCATATATTGTTGTATTAGGGAAAATTTTTAAATAAGGAGATATTAAACAATGTTTTAAATCTTCTAATGTAATTTTTTTATCTTCTCGATTTTGTGAAACATTTTGTATCAAATTAACCATATTAGTTACAACAGAATTCATTTGATTTCGCATATTTTTTAATCTACATAAATCTTGAATATAAAAAATGAGAATCATTAAAATAGGAATACAAAAAGCAAACTCTATAAGAATCGCTCCTTTTGCATTTTGATGTATGTTAATTGCTCTTTGTATAAATGATTTTAATGTGATTCGATAACTATTTGATTTATAAAGAGATTTACCCCCCCCCAGATGTTCTCTTTGTCAAAATTTTCTTGTAAATTAACACAGATTACCTCTTATTTATTTCAAAACTTAATCATAATTTGTTAATTTTTGGTAAAGGCTTGGTCTTAATATAAATTTTTTTTATTAGAGTTCTTGCGAAAGTAAATTCTTTTGCTTTTAAGATTCTGATAGAAACTCTAAAATGTCACACGAGATATCTGAATATTTATTATATGCTATTTTAGCATCATTACACGGAGCCATATAGTCGCCTCTTCCGCTTGTTACATGGCAATCCATTGTGACTACTTATCCAGCGTTATTGCGAGGAACAACACGACGTGGCAATACAACAGATAATGAGGGGGATAGCATAATAAAAGTACACAAATAGAATCTCACTCTCACTTCGTTCGCTCAGAATGGCGCAAAGGGAAAGCGTTTTCGATCAAAATGACTCAAAGTGAAAATTCGATTTTCGCAGGGATTTATTTTTAAGATATAAAATTTAATAAAAACC
The DNA here is from genome assembly GCA_944390765.1 of uncultured Alphaproteobacteria bacterium. Classification (GTDB taxonomy): domain Bacteria; phylum Pseudomonadota; class Alphaproteobacteria; order UBA3830; family UBA3830; genus UBA3830. Next base: position 1,312 of record CALXQM010000011.1, read on the forward strand.
CTAGTGTTAATTATAACTTCAACGTGCATTGTTTAAATTATTATTGTTTGAAAATAAATGAAATATTCCGCTGCTAATAATATTTTGAAAATTCATTTTACAAACAGAAATTTTTTAAAAAGGCGAGTTTGTATTCTCGCCTTTTATTATATTTATACTTGTAATTCAGGGATATTTTTAAATTCATCTAATACTTCCGGATTAGCAATCGAGTCCTCATTTACAACATTTTTTCCATGAATTATATTTTTCACAGCAATTTCGCTCAATTTGCCATTATTAGTTTTCGGAACGCCTCTAACTTGAATAATTTTACTAGGAACATGCCTTGGTGTTGCGTTATCTCTTATAACTTTTTTGATTTTTGTAATTAAATCATCGGTTAGTTTTAAGTTATCACGTAATACAACGAAGAGTACAATCCTTTCATCATTATTCCATTTTTGACCAACGGCACAGCATTCTAATACTTCATCGACTTTTTGTACTTGAGAATAAATTTCTGCTGTACCTATTCTAACTCCAGATGGATTCAATACCGCATCAGCTCTTCCTGAAATGAAAACACCATCGTGTTCTGTTTTTTCTAGCCAATCACCATGACACCAACAATTCTCAAATTTCGAAAAATATGCTTTGATTAATTTTTTATTGTTTTCATCATTCCAGAATTTAATAGGTTGTGAAACAAATGGTGTTACACAAGTTAATTCGCCCTGTTTTCCAATTGGCATTTCATTTTTTTGTTCATCATAAACTTTTACATTCATGCCCAAACCAAATCCTTGCATTTCTCCAGAATAAACAGGAGATATTGGATTTCCCATACAGAAAGAAGAAATAATATCTGTGCCTCCGGAAAATGAATTTAAATGCAAATCTTTTTTAATATCTCTATATACAAAGTCACAGACTTCACCGCAAAGAGGAGAACCTGTAGAACCTATTGTCCTTAATTCTTTTAGTTTATGGGTTTTCATAGGTACTATATTTGATTTTAGAATCGTATCCAAATATTTAGCGGATGTTCCAAAGAATGTCATTTTACATTCATCTGCTATATCAAATAATATATCTGCTTTTGGATATAAAGGATTACCTTCATATTGAATAACAGTAGCTCCTTGAGACAAAATAGAGGTCGTCCAATTCCACATCATCCAACTACATGTTGTAAAGTAAAATACTTTGTCATCTTTTTTGATATCACAATGAATAAGTTGCTCTTTTTTATGTTGCAAAAGGGTTCCTCCTGCTCCATGAACTATGCATTTTGGAACACCTGTAGTTCCTGAAGTAAATAAAACATATATTGGATGGTTAAATGGAAATTTAGGAAATTCTAATGCTGGAAGATTACCCTTTGTTAAAAAGTCGTCGAATAGAATCACCTCTGTTCCACAATTTTGAGGTAATCCAACTTCAACCAATGGAATTATAATGGTTTTTTCAATACTGGTGACTTGAGAAACAACTTTATTAATTTTTTCAAGATTATTAAAAACCTTACCCTTATAATAATATCCATCAACAGCAAAAAATACTTTTGGTTTTACTTGAGAAAATCTATCTAATGCTCCCGGTACTCCAAAGTCAGGAGAACAAGATGACCATATCGCTCCAATACTTATAGTTGCCAAAGCAGCTATTGTAGTTTCAGGCATATTCGCGACATACCCACTAACAATATCTCCTTCCTTTACACCTGCTTTCTTTAAAGCATCAGCTAAACGTGCTACTGTCTCATAAAGTTGTTTCCAACTATAAGTTTTCTTAATTTTATCTTCACAATAAAAAATTAAAGCAGGACCGTCATCTTTTCTTTGCAAAAAATTTTCAGCAAAGTTCAATTTTGCATCAGGGAAATATCTATATTCCCAAAAATTTTTAGCTTCATTAGACAATCTTGCTCCTTTTTCGCCTATAATTTCACTAAAATCCCATACAGAATTCCAAAATTCTTTAGGATGCGAAACAGACCATTTCCATAAATCATTAAAAGTTTTTCCTTCATAATTATAATTTTTTTTTACTAATTCTATAAATTTAATAGCATTACTATTACTAATTCTTTCAGAACTTGGTTCCCATAATAATTTATTTGACATTTTCATTCCCTTCTATGCTTTTTACTATTATAAGAAAATATAGTTAATAATATATTAATGTTTATTATTTTTTTGGAATCTAAAAATAATATAACTTTGTTAAAATAGATGATACTTATGCAATCAAAAGCAATTAATATTAAATTTTATACGATTAACTATATAAAATATAAATAAAACTGGTTTAAAAATTTAACTTGTCTTTACATAATATTTAAATTATAATTATTGATAGATTTAAAGGAGATAAAGTTATGTTTCAAATGATCGTAATTGTTTATTTATGTACAAATATGGTTGAATCTATTTGTATGTATGAAAATGTATACTCGCCTCATAGTGATATCTTTAAACATTCTTCAACAAATCAAGTATTAAAAGACAATGCTCGCACATTATATTATTTCCATCCTGTATTTGATAATACTCAAAATGTAGTTTATATGAATTCAGGGTTTAATGATACGCCTCAAACAAAATATGATAATGCGATGAGTATTTTGGAAACACCTGATGATTATAGTAAAGATTTCTTAAAAAAAGTGGCTTCTTTAGTTGTAGAAAGCGCTTTTGAAAAATATACCCCAGCTATTGATTACTTATTATATACATGTTCTGTTCCTACAGAGGATTTTATAAAGCAGGAAAATAAGCAGTATTTAATAAAAAAAATTTTAAAAGCAATAAAAAGAAAGCCTGATTAATGAATAGTAGATTAATTATCATTTTCTTTTTAGTAGTTAGTAGTAGTTTTGTATCTAATATTTATCCACAACAAGCAGGAAGTTGGGAATCTTTTTGGAATCAGAATAAATATATAAAGCAGAGCACTGTAAACTGTTATAAATATATTGAACGACAACAGAAATCGCTAAATAGTATTGCTAAAAAAAATAATAAAAAAAATATTTTTAATAGTAAGAATTGTTTTTGTGATGAATCATGTAAATATACACTATTAAGTGGTCATATTCCAACTTTAGATATAGATATTACTAAGGAAGGATGTTATGAATTGATTGATATTCTTTTAGGAGAAGAAGGAAGGGAAATAAGAATTTTTTTGTCAACTGCAATAGATTCATTGAGATCTCTAATAAAAGAAGTTGCAGATAATGTCGGAGATGATATCAAATTATTAGATTCGATTTTAAGGACAAGTGAGGCATATTCACTTGAATCCTTTAAAAATAAAGATTTTTTAATTAGCAATACAGGTTTAGTACATTATGCGATTACTTTGCAAAATGTAATTTTAGGTTTGGTTTCTAATGAATATTTATTAATTCCTTTAAATTCATTAGAACATTGTATTAAATATATAGTTGATATATCTGATTTTTTCTCAAAAACTGATAAAGTAGAAAAGCTTTTATTGGATTATTTGATTAAATTAGATAGCGAATATTTGCCTTATTTTCGAATAATTGGGGCTGATATTAGTGAAGCCCAATTTCAAATAAAAAATATTCTATCATTATTAGAATATAACACTCATTGTTCATTTGAAAAAATTTGGAATTTTATTGCATTATTTCAAAATGAAAGACTAAACAGTAGTGTAAGACCATTTGTCCATACAGAAATGATATGGATATATCTAGTTTCATTAAGAGAACAATCAAATGGTAATAATTTTTTACAATTAATACAAAAGAGTATTAAACCTTATATGAATGAAAAAAATGAAATTGTAATTTGTACCAAAATGGATATGTGTGATAATTGTGAACATTTTATGTGTAAATTTTCTCAGAATATAAATAAAAAAATATATGTTGTTTCCATATCTGAACATACTCCTTCCAATTCTTATTCTAGAATGGGACTAGTTGATTTTGTAAAGAAAATTCCTATTGATAGTGAAATTTCAGGAAATTCCAAGAAAAGTGAAATATTAAAGCATATAGAAATGTTATTACCTTTTGTATCTTCACATCAAATTCAAGAGCCTGAAAAAAGTGAAATCGCTATATCCCTTCAAAAAGTTATTTCTGAACGTATGATGAATCTTTTAAATCTAGATTTAATTGATAAGCACTTGCCACAACAAACTGTTCAATTTATAAAAACACCTTCTATTGATTTGGTTCCTAGTATTTTTAAATCTGCTAATACATTAATTGATTTATTAGGAATACATTGTAGTTTCTTTTATAGTGCATTTATAGATAATAAGACCGAAAGGTTAGCAAAAATGAGACTTAATTTTCAACAACAGAAAAATGACTTACTATTATCTGCCTTTAATAAATATTTAGATGTTTGTGCGAATAATGGCATAAATTTACAAGAGGATATTGAGAAAAATATTAAAGATTTACAAAAATAATTTAACTAGATAGTAAATAGTAGAAGCTTTTCTTTATAAAATTATGATTCTATAATATATGAAAAATAAACAAAGAGGAATTATGTCCATAGATATTTCGGAGATTACTCCTTACAATTTTAAAGAAGTTGAAGAGAAATGGAGAAGTTTTTGGTTAAATAATCATTCATTCAAAACAAAAAATGATTCTTCTAAACCGAAATGTTATGTTCTCGAAATGTTTATGTATCCGTCTGGAAAAGTTCATATAGGACATATTCGTAACTATACTATTGGGGATATTATTTCTCGCTATAAAATGGCACAAGGTTTCGACGTTTTACATCCCGTAGGTTGGGATGCTTTTGGGCTTCCAGCAGAAAATGCTGCATTACAACATAAATCTCATCCCAAAAATTGGACATATCAGAATATAAAAATAATGAAAAAACAGATTCAATCAATGGGATTTTCATATGATTGGGATAGGGAAATTGCAACTTGCAATGAAAATTATTATGGCTTACAGCAAAAGATATTTCTTAAAATGTACGAAAAAGGTCTCATATATAGAAAGGAAGCAGAAGTAAATTGGGATCCCGTTGATAATTGTGTTCTAGCTAACGAACAGGTTATTGATGGACGAGGTTGGCGTTCTGGAGCCTTAGTTGAAAAAAAGATGCTACCTCAGTGGTTCTTTAAAATTACAAAATATGCGGAAGAATTATTAAGTAACTTAAATGCATTAAATGAATGGTCAGATAATGTTAAAACAATGCAAAAGAATTGGATAGGCAAATCTGAAGGGTGTTCAATTAATTTTCATTGTAGTAACGGAGATAATTTAGAAATTTTTTCTACAAGACCTGAAACTTTGTTCGGCGCTACATACTTAGCTATATCTCCAGAACATCCATTAGTAAAAAAAATCAGTAAAACTAATGAGAAGATACAAAAATTTTTAGAAAGTTTAAAAATTGGCTCTGTGTCCAAGCAGATATTAGATACTCAGGAAAAAATAGGGATAGATACAGGTCTAACAGCTAAACATCCTTTTTTAGATAAACAATTACCAATATACATAGCTAATTTTGTACTAATGGATTATGGTACAGGGGCTATTTTTGCTTGTCCTGCACATGATAAAAGAGATTATGATTTTGCGATAAAATACAAACTTCCTATTCAAGAAATAATTACTCCTCAAACTGCAAGTAATCAGTTGCCATATGAGGGAGATGGATGGATAATTAATTCTGATTTTTTGAATGGATTAACTATTCAAGAAGCACGAAATAAAATAATCAAAATTGTCGAAGAAAAAAGACTTGGTACGAAAAAGATATTTTTTAAATTAAGAGATTGGGGAATATCTCGTCAACGTTACTGGGGATGCCCTATTCCTATAGTCTATTGTCCTAAATGTGGGATTGTTCCATTAAAAGAAGAAAATTTACCTGTTATTCTGCCTAAAGATATAACCTTTGAAAATGTAGGCAACCCGTTAGTGAAACATCTAAAATGGAAACAAGTTAGTTGCCCTATTTGTGGAGAAGACGCGAATAGAGAGACAGATACATTAGATACTTTTTTTGACTCTTCCTGGTATTTTCTTTATTTTTGCTCTGAACGTAATGATTTAAAGAATATTTTAAATAAACAAGATATAAATCGTTGGATGCCTGTAGATCATTATATAGGCGGTATAGAACATGCTATATTACATTTGCTTTATGCAAGGTTTTTTACAAAAGCTTTAGCTGATTGTAATATTATAGATTTGAGAGAACCATTCAAAAATTTATTTACCCAAGGAATGGTATGCTGTGCTACATATAGAAAACAAAATGGTGAATGGCTTTTTCCGAATGAAGTTCAACAGAATAAAGAAGGAAATTATGAAACAATATCTACAAAGGAGAAGGTGATAGTTGGTCATTTAGAAAAAATGAGCAAATCTAAAAAAAATGTTGTAGATCCTGATTTTATTGTCGAAACATATGGTGCAGATGCTTTACGGTTATTTGTTGTATCAGATACCCCTCCAGAAAAAGATTTTCCTTGGTCAGATGAAGGACTTGAGGGATGTTGGAAATTTATTAATCGTATATGGCGTATGTTTATTTATCTCAAATCAAAGGGAATTAATGCTTCTAATATTAAAATGGATATTGATATAAGTTCTCTTAATATTGATTTACAGAAAGTTTATAAAAACTTCCATAAAACGATAAAAGATGTAACGGAATCTTATGAAAACAAAATGATGAATAAGGCTGTAGCCTTTTTGAGAGAGACAGTTAATAACATCTATTCAGTATTAGAACAAGCGGAAAGCAATATTTGTTTGTTTTCTATTGTCACTAGGGATTTTATAAAATTATTGGCTCCTATAACTCCACATATTTGTCAAGAAGCTTGGCAATTATTAGGATTTGATAAATTAATACATGAAAATGATTGGCCAAAATTTGATAAGAAATACTTAACAAGTGATATTATTAATCTTCCTATTCAGGTAAATGGTAAATTAAGAGGCAACTTGGAAATTAGTCCAGATTATACGGAAGAACAAATTTTTGAAATGGCTCTAAACTTATCTAATGTAAAAAATTATATAGGAATGAAAACTATTAGAAAAAAAATTCATGTTAAAGGAAAGATCGTTAACTTTGTTATATAAAATTTTCATATTTTTACTGTTTGTAGGGTGTTCTATTCGACCATTACATAACTTGCATTATGAGGATGTTGAAAGTAATCATATTATTGTAGATGTAATTCCAGGGAAATCAGGACAGAAACTGTATGGATTTTTAGTTGATTTTTTAAGAGATATAAAATTAACTGATAAGTCTTATAAATTAAAGGTTGATTTAATTTATAAGACTATACCTTATGCTTTAGCTAGTGATGGAAATGCTCAAAGATTAAAAATTGTCGCTACTGCTCATATTATTTTAAAAAATTTAGAAAATAAAATTATATTGGATACGTATACTAGTTCTGAAAATACACGAAATAAATCAAGTTCACAAAGTGATGTTTTAATGCATATATATGATTTAAATGATGAATCATTATTAAGAGAATTAGCATTTAAAATTATTGAATATATCAAGGTAGCATTAAATAATGAAAATAGAGTTTAAAAATATTCCAAGATACCTTGATAAACGAATTTTCTTCCTATATGGAAATTATAAACTTACATTTGATGTTTTTACAGAATATATAATAAATAAATTTAGAGAAAAAAAGCTTAATTTAGAAATTTATAAATATTCTATAACAGAATACAGTAAATTACGAAAATCTTCACAAAATAATTTATTCAATGATGTAATAAGATGTTATTGCTTAAAGGATTTAGAAGATAAACATTTAAATATAATTAAGATCCTTCCTAAAGAACAAGACATTTTTATTTTAGAAAGCGGAGAGTTTTTGAAATCAAAACAAATTACTGAATTCGCACAAAAAGATGAAGAAATTGTGTCAATAGCTTCTTTTTACAATGATTTGACCCTATTATCTCTTTGTCAGTTATTAATTCCCCAGAAATCATCCACTATTTATGATGAAATTATTAACATTATAAAAGAAACAGATGAATGTTTATTATCTTTATTTAGAAAACTATCTTTATTATTAGAAGATAATAATCAACAAGATTTAATAAATTATGTTAAGCATAAAAAATCATTCTTAAATGAATTAGATTTTATTCCTATTGTAAGATATGCTTTACAAGCAGCCTTAAAAGAAAATATATTTCATCAAAATCAAAATTATACAAAAATGAACCTTTCAAATAAAATTCACTTTTTGTTAGATGCAGAGAGAAAACAAAAATCGCTTTATCCTTTGAGCAAAAGTTATTTAATTGAAAATTTGAAATAGCATATTATTAAATATCCAATTAATAAAAAAGAAGAGATTCATTTTGTTGATGTTTTAATCAGTAGTAGATTGATAGTGTTGAATCCTAGAAACCAATCTTTATGTCTCCTAGACTTAAAAACATTACAAAAATAGAACTCTCAAAAAAGATAGACTATTAACCACATTATAAAATACAAAAAATCTACTTCGCAATGAATTTATTTTATTAAAATTATTGATAACAAAATGAACAAATGAATTACTTACTAAAAAATAGAGAAACATATTAGATCTTGCGGAAAATTGAATTTTCCGTATTGCGCCATTCTGTGTTTTCTTTACCACTTTGCATAATTTTGATCGATTTTCACTACCTTGTAACATTATGAGCGAACATCATTTCTCCAGTGTCATTGCACAAAACTATACAGGCTCCACCTCTTCCATTTGTCACGTGACAATCCATAAACCATCCTGTCCAGTGTCATCACACGGAGCCATATAGTCTTAACCTCTTCCACTTTTCGTCATTGCAAGTAGCTTTCTCTCCTTTCGTCATCACACGGAGCCATATGGTCTCCGCTTCTTCCACTTATTACATAGTGATCTATAACAATACTGAAACGCAGACAGAGACGCTAAATACGATAGCGGGTTCTCACGTTCACTTCGTTTTCTCAGAATGACGAAAATAGAAAGTGTTTTCAATCAGAATGACAATGAGCTAAGGAAGCTACCTTTTAGAATAACGCTAGAGTACATTAATACGCAGATTTTTATACTTGCTTAAGTGGGGCAAAGCAAAAAATTCGACTTTCGCAAGATATTAATTAACGATTTTTAAATTCTACTAGAGTCACTGCGAAATGCTTTTTATTTATATTCCTTGATGTACTAGAAACAAAATATTTTAATCATTTCACAATAACTCTATAATAATTAAGATAAAATAAATAATTAATAATATCTTCTTCTAATTTAATACTCGCTTTTTCCTATAATAAGTTCCTATTTCTTTATCAAATTTAGCAATAAACTCTTCAATTTTAGGAGCAACAAAGGCTCTCCATTTACTTCCTGAGAAAACACCATAATGTCCTACACCTGGTTGTAGATGATGATCGTGCATATCAGCTGGAAGATTTTCACAAAGAGCATGTGCTGCAAAACTTTGTCCAGGAGCAGAGATATCATCCTTTTCACCTTCAATTGTTAATAATGCACAATGTTTAATTTTTTTCAAATCAATGGTTCTTCCTTTATATTTCATAATTCCACGAGGTAATTCATATGTCTGAAATACTTTTTCTACTGTTTGTAAATAATAAACATCATCCATATCTAAAACTGATAAATATTCGTCATAAAATTCCGCATGTTTCTGAATTCCAGCCTGATTATTTAAAATTTTATCCTCTAAAAATTGAATATGTTTTCTGTAATGAGCATCTGGATTCATATTAATAAACGCAGTAATTTGAATAAATCCCGGATAGACTCTACGTCCTGCCCCTATATGCCCTTCTGGAACAGTTGTAAGAAAATTCTTTTCAAACCATGATAAAGGATAAGTTTCTGCTAATATATTAACTTGTGTTTTCTTTACTCTAGGATCAATTGGACCGCCCATTGGAATAATTGTAGCTGGCATACATGGATCATTATCTTCATCCATTATTGAAGCTAGAGCCATTATTTGAACAGCAGGTTGACAAACCGCCATAACATGTGTGTTTGGTCCTATTGTATGTAAAAAATCAATTAAATATGATAAATAAGTATCAAGATCGAAACTTCCTGCAGACAATGGAACATCTCTCATACTTTTCCAATCTGTAATGTATACTTCACACTTCTGTAACATTCTTTTTACAGTATCTCTCTGCAAAGTAGCAAAATGACCAGAAATTGGAGAAATAATTAACACTTTTGGTTCTTGTTTATCTGTAGCTTTTTTAAATTTTATTAAATTACAAAAATCTTTTTTTAATATTGTAGTCTGATATACAGGAACATCTTCACCATTAACTTTTACTGTATCAATATTGAATTCTGGTTTCGTAACATATTTTGTTGAACGTAAAAACATATCTGCTATACCTTCTGTAAATCTGCCCGCTGCAAAATCCATAGCCATTGGTGAATTTCTTAATGAGCTTCTTAAAATTCTAGCAAATTGTCTAGAAGGTTCTAACAAATAAGAAGTATTGTCATATAATGTATACATTTTATATCTCCATCTATCATTTAATGAAATTTTTAATAATAATAATAGAAAAATATTAAAATATTATTAATATTGTCAATTTTCTATAAAAACTATTCAAATAAAAAATCTAAAACAGAATTCATTGTCAATAATCCTTTTTCTGATAGTTTTATATTTTCAGTATTTAAACAAAAAAAACCTTGCTCTTTTAGTATTTGAATTTTTTTAAAAATAGGAATTAGTAAATTTTGTGAAAATTTTGATAATAATGAATTTAACTGAATTCCTTGGGATAATCTCAATCCCATAATAAAAATTTCTTTAATTTCCTCTTCAGTTGATAAAGGTTTATTTATTTCATCTGTTGTAATACATTGTTGTATTTTTGATGTCCAAGTACATATTGAACGAAATTTTGCAATCTCAAATTTCATATTATTATAAGTTAAACGACTGTGGGCAGATGGACCTACTCCTAAATAATCTTTATATAACCAATAGGCCATATTATGTTTAGACTCAAATCCAGTTAATGCATAATTTGAAACTTCATATCTCATCAATGAATAATCTTGTAATAAATCATGAATAAAATTAAATAAATTAATAGATTTATATTCGGAAATTTCAGAAATTTTTTTTGTCATTAATTTTTCATAAAATGGAGTGTTTTGTTCAAAACTTAATTGATAACAAGATATATGCGGACATTGAAAAGACATCGCTAATCTAAGATCCGCTTCCAAATCATTTTCCGATTGAATTTGATATCCGTAGATAAAATCGAAGCTATAATTTTTTAAACATTTTGATACAATTTCAGCTGATTTAATCGCTTGTTTTGAACTATAAATTCGCCCTAAAAATTTTAAATTTTTATCATTAAAACTTTGGATTCCAAGAGAAAGCCTATTAATACCAACATTTTTAAAATCTATCATTTTATTTTCCGTAAAAGTAGCGGGATTTGCTTCTAGAGTTATTTCAACATCCCCATCTATAGAATAATTTTTATATAGAAAGTTAATAAATCTTTCCAATTGAGATGGTTTCATTAAAGAAGGTGTTCCTCCTCCGAAAAAAATTGTTTTAATTAATGGATTCTCAATTTTACAAATACTACTTTTCAAATCTGATAACAGATAATCGACATATTTATCATATACTTGTACATTACTTTCAGAAATACTCATAAAATCACAATATGGACATTTCGACAGGCAAAACGGCCAATGCAGATAAACTGACAAATCTTTCATTTTAAGAGATTATATTCCTTTGCAATTTAAAGATATCTTGCAATCTGTTTCTTGCTAAAGATAACATATTAAAAAGTTGTTCATCAGTCATAACCCCATGTTCTCCTGTAGCTTGAACTTCAATAATTTCACCAGTATCTAAAAATACAAAATTTGCATCGACCTCAGCAGATGAATCTTCTTTATAATCCAAATCAACTAAAATTTCGTTATTAACTATCCCGCAGGAAATAGCCCCAACTAAACCTTTTATAATTTTATTCGTTAAACCTAATTTTTTTATTGCAAGATTTAAAGCTACACAAGAACCACAAATAGAAGCGGTTCTAGTTCCCCCATCTGCTTGAATAACATCACAATCAATTTTAATCTGTTTTTCGCCTAATTCATATAAATTAACCGAGGCACGTAAAGCTCTACCAATCAATCTTTGTATTTCTTGGGTTCTTCCTGATTGTTTTCCTTTAACAGATTCTCTATCTGTTCTTATTTGAGTAGATCTAGGAAGTAAAGAATATTCCGCTGTTATCCAACCCTTCCCAGAGCCTTTTAAAAACAAAGGAACTTTATCTTCAATAGTAGCTGCACATAATACCCTTGTATTTCCAAAAGAAATCAAACAGCTTCCTTCTGCATAACATAGATAATTAGGAATTATTTCGACTTTTCTGATTTCTTCATTTGTTCTATTAGAATCTCGCATAAAATTATCCCTCAAAATAATAAAAGAGAAAAATCTACAATTTTATTTATTGCTAATACTTTATTTCGACTTTTTTCTCCACTAATAATTTTAAAATTCGTCTTTGCACAATTCAATATTTTACTTAATAATTTAATGACCGCTTCATTTGCTTTACCATTTTCAGGAACTGCTGTCACGGCAATTGATAAAACATCACCTTTTTTACCTAAAATTGCATTTTTTGATGCTTTAGTTGTTACTCTGATTTTTATAAAAGCAATATCATCTTTTATATAAAAAAAATTATCACCCATAACAATATTGTAATTCATAGCTCTCAGTATTATATTCCCATATAATTAATTTTGAAGTATCGATATGTTTAAAAAACTGCCAATAGTTTTAATTATAACAGTAATTATATCAATTTTGCTAAATCCTGTAGTACCATTACAAATAAAACAAATTATTTATGCTATAAGTTTAACTACAAAATCAATAGTTATATTCCTTCTTCCATTTATTATTTTTGGATTATTATTTAAAACTTTTGTAAAATTATCACAAAATGCTTTAAGTGTAATTTTAATAATATTTGGAACTTTAGTATGTTCTAACTTCATTAATACTTTCTTAACACATTACTTGGGTACAATGATATTTCATTCTAATTTATCTTTTAATACAGAACTAAACCAAAGTACCTCATTAATACCTTATTTTAGATTTGAAATTCCAAGTATCATAAAAAATGAATACGCATTATTTGGTGGAATGTTATCCGGATGGATAACTGCATTATATAACTCCAAATTAGCCATAAAAATTTCAAATATTATAAATATTCTTGTACAAAAATTATTCAAAATTATATCAATTTTAATTCCATTATTTATTATTGGATTTGTAATAAAATGCGCATCTGAAGGAACGTTAATTAGTATATTAACAAGCTACTCACAAATATTATTAGTATTTATAGTTTACGCTACCATATATACATTATTATTTTATTGGATTGCAAGTAATTTTAATTATAAGAAAACAATAAAAAGTTTAAAAAATATGTTGCCTGCATTTTTGACAGCAATTAGTACAATTTCCAGCGCATTAACCATGCCTATTACTATAATATGTACCGAAAAAAATGTAAAAAATAAAGAATTAGCGGATTCTGTAATTTCGTCTACCGTAAATATCCATTTATTAGGAGATTGCATAGCTATTCCTTTATTAGCCTATGCTTTACTTAAACACTATGGCTTTAATGAGCCAACTTTTATAGAATATCTTATATTTACATGTTATTTTGTCCTTGCCAAATTTTCAGTAGCTGCTGTTCCTGCTGGTGGAGTAATTATAATGGCTCCTATTTTAGAAAAATACCTACACTTCACTTCTGAAATGTCTACTATGTTAATAGCTATTTATGTAATTTTTGATCCTTTAGTAACTAGTATAAATGTATTAGGCAACGGAGCATTGGCAAAAGTTATTGATAGTTTTAATATTTATTTTAAAAAAATGCAAATTAATTGAACATTAACCTTTTTTGTGCATAATTGAAAAAGATAATTAATGAAAGAAAAATAAAATGAAAAAGATTTTTACTTTAAATATCTTGGCAACGATGTTGTTAATTCATTCTGCTTCAAATGCATCAATGCAATTGTTTCCAGTGCCATCTAATGGAACTGTTACCCATGTTGCGCAACCCCAAGAGCCTCAAATAGAAAAATCGGCAAA
>CALXQM010000012.1 GCA_944390765.1 uncultured Alphaproteobacteria bacterium
AAGAATATGAAGCAAGCGCTAGAAACACTAAAGACAATTAGCTCAGATAAAAAAACAAGAGAAACATATAATGCAAGAAAAGATGCTATTATCGATTTCAATAGTTCCATAGTCACTGCTGAAAATAAAGGCAGGGCAGAGGGATTAGTCGAAGGCGAAAAAATCGGTGGCGATAAAAAAGCAATTGAAGTGGCAAAAAACTTACTATTGATGGGATTATCTATAGAACAAATTTCACAAGGTACGGGACTTCCAATAAAAGAAATAGAGAAATTAAAATAAATCAATACAATAATTAAAACGGAATATCGTCATTAATATTAATTAATTGCTCATTATTATTGTCGTGTTTGTTTTTTGAGAGTCTTCTGAAAACAAACGCGACAATCTATCTTTTTTGGGTTCACCATTTTGTGATTGATATTCGTAAATTGAAAAGTCGCCATTAACAAATACAGTATCGCCTTTAGCTATATCATTTAATTGAATAACTCTATTATCACTCATAACTGAGACTTTAAAACAAACGGAATTTAAATGTTTTCTATTTGATGATGAAATATAGGTGCTGTTTTGCTTTTACCTATCAAACTATTGAGCTTAACTATGTAAATTATTTTTAATCGTTTATCAACATTGCTTATTACATAAATTGCCTTTAATATATTTAATTTAATAGCATTAATTAAATTGTGGATTAATACATAAAATACCCTTATAATGCAGTAAATTGTTAATAATAGAAACATGGAGAAATTTAATGTTATTGAACGATAGACTTATTCGCGAACTTGTTAAAAAGCATGATATGATTAGTCCTTTTGTTGATAGTTTGTCTCAGAAATCAGTTATCTCTTATGGTTTATCATCTTATGGATATGATGCTAGAGTTTCGAATGAATTTAAGATATTTACAAATGTTGATAATGTAATAATAGATCCTAAAAATTTTTCTCCTAAATGTTTTGTTGATCGTACAACAGATTGCTGTATTATTCCTCCTAATAGTTTTGCTTTAGCTCGAACTGTTGAATACTTTAAAATTCCTAGAGATATTTTTGTCTTATGTGTAGGTAAATCTACATATGCACGTTGTGGAATAATTGTAAATGTTACCCCACTTGAACCAGATTGGGAAGGTCATGTTACATTAGAATTTTCTAATACTACGCAACTTCCTGCTAAGATTTACGCAAATGAAGGGGCATGCCAATTCATATTTTTTAAAGTTGATGAAGTTTGTGCAATGTCTTATAAAGACCGTGGTGGGAAATATATGGGACAAAGAGGTGTAACTCTTCCAAAAATTTTATAAAACTAATCTATGAGAGCTATTTCTGATAAAAAAGATAATATTTGTTTTGGCTTTTATTATAAAAAAACACAAAGAGTTCATTTCATAATATTGTATTATTATTTTTAGATTTCGTCTTGTAAATCAAAAGCTTTTATAAACTCATACCATTCACCTTTACTTAGACCACTACTCTCTTGTGAAATTTTTTCACCTTTTATTATGCGTTTATTAACATCTATCCATTTTTGTGGCACATTGATTGCTTTCTTCCTATAATTAATAAAGGCATCGTAAGTAAATGGCACCCAAGTTTTAACAATGTCCAAAATTTTATTCGCATAACATCTTATTTCATATTGGGCATGTTCATCTGTTCTTAATTTAAGAAAATGAAGGAGATTATGGAGATCTATTTTCCAATACATTTCTGTATAAACACTAACGGGAAGAATAGTTCTTGCTAATTCTCTAGTTAAAGATAAATCTTCAAGCATGTACTCGTATTTTTCGTAAGCGGATTTTGAAAATTTTTCGAGAATATTTGCAATTTCTTGTCTTTTATCTTCGCTTATAAGATCATCGGATCGCCCTTGTTTATTTGTTTTTGATTGTTCAGAAATTTTGGATAACTCTGGAATATAAAACTCGTTACTTAAAATAGAATATCGAGCAGAATATTCATTAACATTTGCTGTACGATGCCTTACCCAATGCCTCATAACAAAAATTGGAAGTTTTACATGTAATTTTATTTCACACATTTCAAACGGTGTAGTATGTCCATGTCTCATTAAATAATTAATTAAACCCTGATCTTCTTTAGATTTTTTTGTACCAGCTCCATAAGAAACTCTAGCTGCTTGAACAATTGAAGAATCATTTCCTAAATAATCAACTACGCGAACAAATCCATGATCTAAAATGGAGAAAGGCTTTCCTAAAATTTCTTCAAGACCTTCTGATATTACACGTCTGGTTTTAACTTCATCATTCATTCTAAATACCCACAGTTCAAATTTCGCTTATAGTTTGATAATATAAGACTGTTAATTCTATCAAAGAAGAATAGAAAATAAAATGGAAAAAACAGCAACTCTTATTAACGGAAAAAAAATTTCAGAAATATTTTGTGAGTCTCTTAAAATACGGGTCGACAGATTAAAACAATATGGTATTTCCCCTTGTATTGCACTAATAAATGCTAGTGAAGATCCAGCAAGTGAAATATATATAAGAAAAAAAGAAAAACTAGCAGCATCTATAGGCATAAAATCCTATATTCATAAATTAAAATCAGGGATAAAAGAATCTAATATTGCAGAATTAATAGAAGAATTAAATAATGATAAAAGTGTACATGCAATTCTTTTACAGTCTCCTTTAGCTCCAGATCTAAGATTTAGAGAATTGGTAGATTTAATTTCAGTTAATAAAGATGTTGATGGTCTTACATCAATAAATCAAGGTAGATTAGCTTTAGGAGAAAATAGTATCGTTCCTTGTACTCCTCTTGGGGTATTACATTTAATAAAAACAGTTCATAAAAATATAAGTGGATTGCATGCTGTTATTATAGGACGTTCTCAAATTGTCGGCAGACCTTTAGCTTCATTATTATTAAAAGAAAATTGCTCTGTTACAGTTTTGCATTCTAAGTCTAACAATATAAAAGAAATATCTAGAAGCGCAGATATATTAATCAGCGCGGTAGGAAAACCAAAATTTTTAAATATGGATTTTGTAAAAGTTGGGGTAACAATTATTGATGTCGGAATTAACCGCATAGTTAATGTTTCAGGAAATAAAAAAGTTGTTGGAGATGTAGATTTCGAGGAAGTTAGTAAAATAGCTGGAGCGATTACTCCTGTTCCCAATGGGGTAGGACCAATGACAGTCGCTTATCTTATGAATAACACTGTACAACTTGCTGAACTTAGACTTAAATCAATTTAGAAATATTTTCTGAACTAATATTTCTTGAAAAATTCGGCATATTTTGAGTAAATTGTTCTACTCTCACCTTATCTCTATACCAAAAAATAACAGTCATAATAAAAGTTAAAGAAAACGTAATGAAAAAGAGAATTGTAAAAATATTCTCATTATGCGATACGTTTTTCCATAAAAGATTTATTATATTTGAAGTAAAACCTGTCATAAAAAAGTTATCATGCATATTATGGATAATATACCTAAAAGATAACTGGTTGGCTTATACCCTATACACAAATGGTATCCTTGCTGAATTTTACTTTTTATAGAAGAATAATAAAGTCTATTAGCTAATACAGCTATTAATAATTCTATTAAACAACTAGATAGTTGACCAATGTTTTCTGATAATTTGGGTTGTATTTCAAAAACAAAACCAATCCTTAATATTAACAATATAAATGCTTCAACATATAATTTTCTATATAAAAACCAGCACGAACCAAAAAAAGCAGCACTCCAATTAAAAGAAAATCTCCCATTGTCTATTTTCTCGAATTGTTTTAAGTAATATTGCTGTTTTATACTTAGCATTTTAATACATCACAGTACAACCAAACAGCATACCAATATTTTATCATCTAATCCTTAAAAATTATTTTTTTCTAAGACTATCAAAACTAATTATATTGTCATCAGACGATATTTTTTCACTAGGATTAGTATCACTTTTTCCACCATTTGGTCCATCATCAGTAGGAAATTCATCATCTATTTGAGAAATCATTCCTGGTGTAAATTGTAAAGCAAATTTAACAGAAGGATCAACAAAAGCCATAAGTGCATCAAATGGTATTACTAAAGTTTCACGTATGCCATCAAAATTTAAATCTACTGAAAACTGACTTTTTTCGACTTTTAAATTCCAGAACTGATATTGTAAAACTATCATTATTTCTTCAGGATGTTGATCTCTTAAAAATTTAGGAACAACTGTCTTAGGATGATTAGTCATAAATCTAATATAAAAATGATGATTATCTGTCAAACCATTTACCGCAACATCTGCTAGAACATCTCTAACAACAGAAATAAGCGCTTTCTGAACTAATCTATCATATCTAAAATTACTCAAGAGAATCTCCCAAATACCTGGGGCGAGTGACAGGAATTGAACCTGCGACCTCCAGAGCCACAATCTGGCGCTCTAGCCAATTGAGCTACACCCGCCGTACTATGATTTTTGTACATTTTAAAAGATAAAAGGTCAATAGAAAAGTTAAAATTTATAAAATTAAAACATTAAAATAATAAAGTTAACTAAATTTTAACTATAAAAGATTAACTTAACGATATTAATAAAAAAAATTCGGAGAAACAATGATAAAAAACAGTACATTAGTTTTAACTTTGGGAATCGGACTTGGATTTTTTATGAATTCTAGTAATGCAATTCAACAAACTCATCAAAATTATATTGAAGAAAATAAAATTCAATCTTTATGTCAATTTTCTTCTTTATCAGATTTATCAGAAGAAGAAATAGATAAAAATACCCTTCATAATTTATCTGATAACTCAGATGTTACTGAAATTAATACATCAATAGCAGATTCCGCATTATCATTTATAGGATATGAGGATAGAGCAAGACATCACAATAGAGACAAAGGAAAACATTATACGAAGAAATCTAGAAAATCACCTCGTGAACACCTAAAATAATATAAAAGGCAATCTATTAAGATTGCCATAATTTTTAGTCTAATTCAAAATTATCAGGCAACTCATAATTTGCTATAACGGACTGAACATCATCGTCTTCTTCCAACATATCAATCAATTTAAATAATGTCTTAGCTGTTTCCATATCTATTGATACTGTATTTTTTGGCTTCCAAGTTACTTTTGCCTCTAGGGGATCTCCTAATTTTTGAATTAAATTATCTCTGACATTTGATAATTTTTCTATAGTACAAATAATTTCATACCCATCATCATTTACAATAATATCGTCGGCTCCAGAATCAATAGCAATTTCAAACATATTGTCTTCGGAAGCAACGCCCTTAGGATATGCAATATATCCGATATGATCGAATTGAAAACTAACGCTATTGGCTTCCCCTAAGCTACATCCAAATTTTGTAAAAATAGAACGAACTGCGGGAGCTGTACGATTTTTATTATCAGTTAAACCTTCAACTATAATTGCTATACCCCCAGGACCATATCCTTCATATCTAACGCTTTGATAATCTGCTCCAGCTTCACCTCCTGTGGCTTTTTTTATAGCTCTTTCAATATTATCTTTTGGCATATTTTCAGAACGAGCACTAAGCAATGCAGACCGCAATCTAGTATTACTTTCAGGATCGGCTCCTCCCTCTTTTACCGCCACAGTTATCTCCCTTGAAATCTTTGAAAAAATCTTAGCTCTTTTGGCGTCTTGAGCTCCTTTGCGATACATTATGTTTTTAAATTGTGAATGTCCTGACATTAAATCCTCTTATCAAACATAATTTATTATATATTGATTTTTTTTTACCGACAATTAGCTAATAAAAAACCTAATGTTAAAATCTATTATTCAGTTTTTTAATTACGTAAAAAACTCTAATTACTTACTGAAAGTTTTTTGCGAGTGTTTTAGGATTCTAATAAACTTTATAATAGAAATATTATTCGGATTTTGGAGAAATTCAAACTAAAATATTTTACAGAATCATAACCATTGGCTCAGCTTATAAAGCTAAAACATATTCAGATGAATCAGTTACAATTATGGGAATTTGATTCATCAGGAGAGTACGCATATTTATTAGATATAAAACATGATAGATAGGAATTCCAAGAATTGTTGTAAACACTACAGATTTTTTCATGGATCAAACTTTTATATTAGTGATAATAAAATAAAAGCAGTTTATGTAGAAGACAAAACGCCGGAACATCTTTAACTCAAACTTTAAATTGAAAACATGTACATACTATGGATTAGCTACCTAAAGAAAATGAGCCAAAAGATAAAACGCCTATAGTGTTCCAGATAGATTGTTAATTGTCTATTATTTATTCATGAATATGCTTTGTGTGTTGGAAATTTTAAAAACAATGCGCTGAATTTTCATAAAAAGGTATTACACACGACGATATGATAGATACTATAACTATAGTCATTATGATTTAGCGCAATTTTGTAGCTAAATAAAACTTATCCTCTTCGATACAATCCGATTGTGTCCTAACGTAATAAAAAAGAATTTAAAAATGATAAAGTTAACAAATAAAAAAAGAAGAAACTTATTACCGTTTTTCTATTAAATATCTGCGAAAACTAAATTTTCTACTTTGTATCATTCTGAGCGAGGGCTACGAGCGTGAGAATCTACAATTTCAGCGTGATTTCTCTATCCGCGTTACGCCATGGATTACCACGTCGCTTTTTTCATCGCAATGAGGCATGATGAGAGAAGATTCCATAATGATAATAGCTGACAATATATGATTAATAAGAAGAAGAAACCTATTCTCATTTTTCTATTTTAATAAATAGAATAAAATGTTGAGATCATTTCTCAATGATTATTAAAAAGAGAAATAACAAAAAATGTGGTAATTTAAATTACCACATAAAGTTTTTTTTTAATTATAAACTTATTCGAAAAATCCATCATATGGCAAACGAATGTCATCAGGATAGACTCTTATAATTTTCTCATTGAAAGAGTTATTTGAATTTACATTCGCCTTTTGATTTGGTTTATTGAATATATGTTTTAATTTTTGCATTAATGTCTGTTTGTTAGGCGTACTCCCATTTGCTTTTTTGATAACAGATGAATCCACAAAAGGTCTATCAAATTCAAAGTTATCTGATTTTACAAATGGTCTGTGATGATGAAAAGGTTTTCTCATTATACCCATAATCAATGGATCATGATGAATTTTATTCATCAAATGGAAATACTTTTTAAGTCTTTTTTGTTGTTGTTTATCTAATGATAATTTTTTTAATATATCATCGCTTGGATTATTATTCGTTTTCAAAAAAAGAATAGCCTTTAGTATTTCAGGATCATCACTTATTTTATACATAAGTTTAAAATATTTTTCCATTAATTCCATACTATCTTCATTAAAAATAGATTCAGTAGAATCAAACATCTTTCCAATTAAATGCTTATTATATGGATATTTTTCCATATTTTGATGTAAAGATTGATGTTTGCTCATGATTTTTCTTAACTTTTTTAAAAAATATTCTCTATTTTGGGGATTTAATTCATATAAATCTTTTTCTAATTCATAAGGAATATGAAACTCATTATTTATCAATAGTTCTGGATGCTTTTTAAGTTGTTTCAAGTATTTTTTATATCTTTTGAAGTTGTCATTATCTTCTTTTTTCCCAAATAGTGTCGGAATTTTAGAACGATGTCCTACTTTTTCTCTAATATCTGCATTAAAATCGTATACAGGATCCTTTAATAATCCTCTATCTCGTATCTCTCTTTCTAATTTAGGAGTATTTTCATTTGTGTCAGGAACATTGGTAGAAGAAATCTCTTTATATTTACCGTCCTTATCTATTATACCTTTTTTCTTTGAATAAAATTTTGTACCATCTGTATTATAACCATAACTTTCTGTTTCTACTGTTGCAGGAGAATCATTTACTTGTTTTATAACAACACTACTTCCTCTATTTTCTGTATATTCATCAGCAAAAAGCTCTCCCATGCCAAACATATATAAAATTATAGAATATGTACAAAAAACCTTTTTCATTTTCTATCCCCCATTAACAATAAGTATGTAATTATTATATATCCTAATTGGTTAACAAAAAACTAATTTATTAAAATATATTAATCAATATTATGAGTAGGTATAGATAGTGTAGGATACTTCTCATGTAAGTCTTTTAAATAAATTAATATATCATCAACTTCAATGTATAAATGTTTATGTCCAGAAAATAATAAATTAATTTCTTTAGAAGAAGCATAGACCGCTAATAAATTCATATAATTATAATCTTTATTATGAAAATTCTTATTGACTTTCATATTAATTACATTATGTATATAAAGCCCTGAATGTACCCTATGATAGCATTGTTCTTCATTAAATTTATGCGAATGCTCCCAACAGAAACGATTTAATAACAAGCATAAGCATCTATTTTTTTCATCAAAATCGCAAGCAGAAATTTTAAAAATAGAATCTTGAAGTAATGCGGAAATTACTTCACAATCTTGCTCATTAATAGCTTTAATATACAACTGTTCCATAATATTCCTTCATTTTCGATATAATAAATCAATGGAAACATTTTCTCAATAATCTGATACTAAGAAAGTTTTAAATGATTAGATATATATTTCATCCATAAATCGTAACGACAAGACTTAGTAAGCGTTTTTGATTGTTCTAATCTAAAATCACTTATCTTTTTATGATTGCCTGATAATAACACATCTGGTACACTCAAATTATGAAATGTCTTTGGTTTAGTATATTGATTATATTCTAACAATAAATTTTGAAAAGAATCTGATAATATGGATTCTTGATTTCCTACAACTTCAGGGATGAGGCGTACAATTCCTTCAATAAATGCCATTGCTGCTACTTCTCCGCCTAGAAGAACAAAATCACCTAAAGAAATTTCTTCAAATTCGTAATAATCTAAAATTCTTTGATCAACTCCCTCATAACGTCCACAAAGCATAGTAACACCAGGGGTTTGACTTAAAAGTAACAGGTCATTTTGTTGCATCGTATGACCTCGAGGTGATAAATAATACTTTTTCATTGATTTTTCTGAACTCGTTAAAGAGTCAAAGGCTTTTTCGAATACAGTAGGTGATAAAATCATTCCTAATCCACCACCATAAGGTACAGAATCAATACGATTAGATTTTTGCGGGAAATTTTTTAAATCAATTAATTTTAATTTCCATTTATTTTGTAATAATGCTTTACCAATTATGGAAACACCTAAACTTCCAGGAAAAGCTTCAGGAAATATTGTAAAAACGTTGGCTTGCCACATCAATTATTAAACCATTCATAAGCTTTTGCGGTTAAATACATTTCTCCATCAAATTCTGGAAAATTTTCTTTAGTAAATGGAACATAGAATGTAGAATCATTTTCTTTTAATAACTCTATTAAATCTCCTGCCCCAAAATTTACAACATCTAAAATTTTTAAAGTCTTATTTGTTTTTAATACTCTAATGGACTTACCAATTAAATCACAGATATAAAATTGTGATTCTGATAATTGAGGTAAGTCGTCTTTTTTTATATATAAACTCTGACCACATAATTTTTCTGCCATATTCCTATTTGTAATATTATTTAATGCTATAATAGCAACGTTACCTGACAATTTTAAAATACGAAATCCAAACTTCTCACCATTAGAAGAAAATAAATAATTATATTGTTCCAGATTATTTGTATACAAAACAACATGGACCGCTCCTTTAATACCAAACGGAGCGGCTACACGTAATATCTCTATCAAATTACTAGCTTGCAACTTCAGCAGATGCAGCTACTGCTTTCATTCTTTCTTGCGCTTTTTGTTTTGGCGCAGATTTTTTCGGAGTTTCCGAGATAACCGGTTTATCGCATAAACCTAAGTTGCTGAGTAATAAAGCAACTCTATCAGATGTCTTTGCTCCTACAGACATCCAATATTTAATTCTATCACTTTTTACAACAACTCTATTTGTATCATTATTTTCTAAAAGAGGATTATACGTTCCTACCTTTTCAATAAAAGCACCATCTCTTGGACTTCTAGACTCTACTACAACTATTCTAAAATAAGGACTTTTTTTTGCCCCACCACGAGCTAAACGAATTTTTAAAGCCACAAATATCTCCAATAATTTATAATAGATTAATTATATGCAATAAAAAATAAAAGTCCAGTATAAAGATGAAATTAACTTCTTATACTGAACTATTCATAATTATAAATTATCGCTATTATTCTTCAGTTATATCTTTTAGAGTGTTAATATCAAGAACGTCTTTAATGTCTTTATGAATAAAATTTATATTATCCCATTGCTCAAAAAAATCTCCCTTTTCTTTAAAGCAATTTTGTAAACAATTCATAATTGTTTGAAAATCATTTTCATTGTATAAAAATATTATTCCAACTTCTGCTTGTCCAGCTAGTGCTCCAGATTCATATTTAGTATAATATAGTAATGCCCTTGAGATATTATCATTTTTAAATCCCAAATTGTACACATCTGGTGATGCAGCTAAGAAACCACTTTCAGAAGGATGAAAAGATAATGACCCTTCATTAAAATGATAATCAGTAATAGTTTTGTCTTTATCATTATTATAACATTTAACAGTAGAAGATACTTTCGATTCAATATGTTGACCACCATAAGCATCTATAAAACGCCATTGAGGTTTAAAAGCAAATGGTTCAATAGGTGCCGTACAAGAAGCGCTTTCCAATGAACTTATCACTAAATTAAATTTCTTTACGTCTCCACCTGATACATTTAGTAAATTTAATGCTCTTCTGATGCATTCTTTATCTTCTGATGTAACAGAAAAAATTGCTGATGGCATACCATTATAAGGATGGGCAAGTGGTAACATCACAACATATTGCGAAGATAATTTACATACCTTGAGTTCTGAATTTTCCATAGTATATATACCATTAACTTCTTTTAATTTTCCTGAAAGTAGTACATTTATAGACATTGTTTGATTCGAATACTGCCCTCCTTGAGCTGGAGTAGCATTTTGTTGTGATTGAACATTCGGCTGAGCAGGAGCAGGCATTGCGGGTTGCTGAGTTAACTGTGCTTGACCAGGTAAAGAATTCGCATTCTGTTGTGCTAGTCGCGTTTGCTGTGCAGCTTTTGCAGTTGCAAATTTAGCCTTCAGTGCTTCCATTGTATACGCATCAAAACCATACAACATAGAAACAACAGAACTTAATAATATTATTTTATTTTTTATCATAATTATCCTCCATAGTTTATTTAAAATAATATGTAATTAATACTATAATTCATCCTTTTATTTCGTTTTTGACATTAACAACATAATTAATCGATCACCATCTGCATTACATTTCATCAAACCATATTTCCCCTGTCAATGAAATACAATAATCATATTCCGATACTATAAATGTCAAAATAATACTTTTATTTAAACAATTTTTAACCTTAACAATAATATATGAATATTATTAATAAAAAGCAAATATTTTTTAATTTTATTGATTATTAAGACATACTAAAACAATGAAATTTTTCAATCTATAAGTAATAAATATTTTTTGAATCAGTTATACTTATACATTATACTTTTTCGTCATTCTGAGTAAACATAATGATAATCCATTCTTTCAAAGTGGTTTTTCCATTTGCGTCATCTTATGGATTGCTACGTGACAAGCGGAAGAGGCGAAGCCTATATGGCTTCGTGCAATGACGCTAGACAAAATTATTATAAGCTTCCAACTCTTCGTCATTCTAACACTATCCCTATCCTTTTCGTCATTCTGAGTGAGTATAATGAGCGTGAGAATCTATTCTCCACTTATTTCTTCTATATAAACATTTTAAAGCTATTATGGATTATCACCTCGCTCCGCTCCTCGCAATGACACTGAAGATAGGATACTCATCCTAGTGACAACAAGAGGAAGAAATGAAGCCTATATATCTCCCCGTAATGACGTTAGAGACAGACTACTCTTCACAATGATGAGAGAGAGGAAAATCCAAGCAATGACAGAAAAAGCAAAAGAGGCGCAGCTTATATTGCTCTGTACTCTAAGCAATTCCTTCTATATACCCTTCTCGTCATTCTGAGTATAAATATAACCATCTTCATCCTTCTAAGCAAAAACACTCCACCTCCTTGTCATTCTGAGCGAACAGAGTGAACGTGAGAATCTATTAGCTACGTTACGAAAGTAATTTTCTTGATTTTTCAAATTCTAATAATCAAAAGCTCTAAAACGTCATTTTTTTCTTTCGCAAGATATTTATTTTTTTAAGATATTATAGGATTAACAGCTGAAACAAATTTCTTATAAATTATTTCTTTTAATTTAGGTAATAATGCTATTGCTTATTTTTTTATATTTTGTTATACAGAAAGTAATGTTCCTCGGTAGCTCAGAGGTAGAGCAAGTGGCTGTTAACCACTGGGTCGGCGGTTCGAGCCCGTCCCGAGGAGCCATTTTTGGTAATAATCATGAAATTTTATGCTGGCAGTAAGACATTTTTAGTCGGAGAGTACAGCGTATTGTTTGGTGGAACTTGTATTTTATTAATTACTCCACCGTATTTTGAATTAACTGTAATAACTGGCAAAACAGCATTAACCGGAATATCAAGAAAGTCACAGGCTTATAAATTGTATAATAATCATAAAGATATTTTTCGTGGTTTGGCGATTAATTTTAAAGATCCGCATAAAAGAACAGGAGGATGGGGCGCATCTAGCGCGCAATATTCCCTATTATATAAATTATATTTAAAATTAAATGGTAATTTATTTGAAGTAAATAAATTTTTAAATGAATATCGATATCTTTCTGATAACAATTCTATTTTACCAAGCGGAGCAGATTGTTTAGCTCAATATGAAAATCAAAGCATTTACTATAATAGTTGTAATCGTTATTACGAACCAATAAAGTGGCATTTTAAGAATTTGGATTTTTACATTTTTAAAACGAAAAAGAAAATTATTACTCATGAACATTTAAAAACTATTAATAACTTAAAAGCTGATGAACTAAAATATTATTCATCGGAAGTGTACAAGGCTATGAAATCAGCAAATGAAAATGATTTTTGCAAGAATTTACAATTATTCTTTTGGGCACTAGAAAAGTTAAAATTAGTAGTAACAGAAACTTCTAATTTAGTTCGTTTAATTTTAAAATTAAAAGGCGTAAAAGCGGCAAAGGGGTGTGGCGCTCTTTCTGCCGATACAATCTTAGTAGTATTTGAAAAAAAGTATAAAAAACAACTAATAGAATCAATTAATAATTTAATACAAAAATATTAAATTTTTTTATTTCTCATAAATTTTTGTAGTATATGCAATTTATATTTATGATATTCTAAAGAAAACGATTTGTTTTTTTCTAATTGTGAAAAATTTGGCATATCCGTTGCTTTTATATTAGCTATTAAAAGAAAGGCATTTTTAAAAAGATTTATATGACACTTTGAATTATAGTTATCTATTCTATTAATAATTAGACATGAATTCACAAAATCGTTTAAATAGTGTTTTGGTTTATTTAATAAATTTTCAATAATTATAAGTAACTTTTCGTAATTTATATTCAGAATATTTATAAAGTCTGCACTATATTTATAAACAAACACTACAAAATTACAGTATCTTTTAGGGGCTTTTAGCATTTTACAAGTATTTTTAATATCTTCTTGCTTTATATTTAGGAAAAGTGTTGTAAATTTAACGTATTCATTATAATCACTAGCTTGTTGTAATTGTTTTATAATAATATATCTTGTATTTTCTTTAGTAAAATTTTTATAAATTACCGGGAAAATATTTTTTAAAGCAAAACATTTATAAGCAGATTCAATAAATCGATAAAAATTTTTGAATTGTAAAGCTTTTTGTATTTCATTCCAAATACGCTCTTTTGATAAATATTCTAACTCTCCCGCCAAAACCATAGATCTAGCTAATTTCATAGTCTTATGCTCAATAGAAAAATTTAATTGAGCAGCAAATCTACACATACGAAGGATACGCAAAGGATCTTCTTTAAATGTT
Organism: uncultured Alphaproteobacteria bacterium; assembly: GCA_944390765.1. Lineage (GTDB taxonomy): Bacteria > Pseudomonadota > Alphaproteobacteria > UBA3830 > UBA3830 > UBA3830. The sequence continues at coordinate 14,065 of CALXQM010000012.1, forward strand.
GATATGTCTACAGATCTAATTATCTTATTTTTAATATCTTTTATTCCATTAAAATAATCAAAATATTTTTTAGAATTTTCATCGTATGCAATAGCATTACATGTAAAATCTCTGCGTTTTAAATCTTCTTTTAAAGTAATAGAACTATCAAATAAAAACTGAAAATCATTATGGTTATAGCCTATTTTTCTTTCTTTTCTAGCTAAAGCAAACTCAGCATTTATTCCCTTTTTTATGAATACAGGAAAATTTTTTCCTATATGATGAAATCCTAAATTTATCATTTCATCTATACTAGAACCTACAATCACATAATCATAATCCGATGGTTCTACGTTCATAAGTTTATCTCTAACAGCCCCACCGACTAAGTACATTTTCATCATAATTTAATATAATTAGAATTATTCTTGATATTTTTCTAATAAATCTTCATCTATAATATTATTATCTTGTGTTCCATATTGTTGTTGATATGTACTTTTTATCGTAGTGTAAATATCCATAGAATTTTTTATCGTTGAATCTATCAAATTAGCATTTTCTGCTCTATCACTTATCATCTGAACTATGGATTTAGCTATAGTACAAGGTATACCTATAAAATAATTTACTGGATTCATAAACCATGAAATAGGTTCAGCTATAGCGTCTCTTGTTGATGAAGCTCCAAATATAGGAAGTACTAAATAATCGCCATTAGGTACCTTCCATTTTTTTAAAGTATCTTTATGGGAAATAGTACTTTTTGGAATATTCATATTATCTGCGATATCGAATAACCCAAATATTCCAAATGTTGAATTAAAAACAAATCTTAAAACAGAGTCTAATACTTTTTCAGCATTTCCAGTTAAAACATAATTAATACAATAGAATGGTTCATTTAAGTTGTTAAGAAAATTAGAAATACCTTTTTGCATTGGATCAATGGTTATTTCTTTATAAGTTTCAGCTGTTGGCTTTAATATATTTTTATCCAAGGTGAGATTTAACTGCAACATATCTTCATTAAATTCTTTATGCGGATCTGGATTCTCAAGCGTCGATGAACAGGATATTATGAATAAAAAACTCAATACCTTTATCGTTAACAATTTGTGTTTTTTCATATTTTGCAATTTGTGACTCCATATACCACTAAAATTAATATACAATGTTAATCATAAAATATAATTAATATTATTATCTATTTCAAATTTATTTTATTTAATATGAATGTTAATATAAACACGTTGCGTTCGTAGCTCAGCTGGATAGAGCGTCTCCCTCCGGAGGAGAAGGTCGGAAGTTCGAATCTTCTCGAACGCACCATTACTTAATTAAATATTTTGAGGCAATTAATGAAAATAACTGTTTTGGGGTGCGGTTCATCATTAGGCGTTCCCGCATTATCTTATGGATGGGGAGATTGTGATGCTTCTAATATTAAAAATAAACGTACACGTTCATCTATCATTATAGAATATAAAGACACAACATTATTAGTTGATATGTCTCCTGATTTAAAAGAACAATTATTGCTGTATGGAAAAGAAAATATTGATTCAGTCTTATTTACTCATTCCCACTATGATCATGTTAATGGAATAAATGAATTACGTCCTATTTTTTTGAAAAACAATCAAGTATTGGATATTTTTGCAACAGAAGAAACTTTAGCGAAAATTAAAAAAATGTTTTTTTATCTTTTTCAACAAAATGATAATAATATTTATAGACCTTATATATGTACACATGAAATTTTAGAGGGTAATTTTAAAATAAAAAATATTCAAGGTATATGTTTTAAACAAAATCATGGATTTTCTAACTCACTAGGCTTTAGAATAAATAATTTTGCTTACTCTACAGATGTTATGGAGCTTAGCCCAATAATGAAACAAAATTTACAAAACCTTGATGTTTGGATAGTAGATTGTTTATGTTTAAATGATTGCAGGCCTACTCATGCTAATCTAAATTTGGTTTTAAATTGGGTCGATATATTAAAACCTAAACTTACTTATCTTACACATATGGATACTTCAATGGATTACAACACCTTACTTAAAATTCTACCCAAGAACATAAAACCTGCATATGATCAAATGATTATAAATATATAAATAACATTTTATACTGAAATTATTTTTTAGGTTTTTCATTTAATAAAAGTTGGCTATAAGGAATGTCAATATTTTCTTTTTTGAAAGCTTCAAATAAACGTTTATATATTTCTAAATGTAGTATTCTTCCCGCAGCAGACGAAGATGTACGTAAACTCCATGAAATTTTTATTCCTTCAGAAGAAAAAGATTGAATTCCATTAATATTAACATCCCCATATATCTTATCAGCAAATTTAGGTTCTTTTTTTAACTGATTTGTTGTATCAATCAATAATTCTATTGCTTTTTCTACATTAGAATATGGAGATAAGAGCATTTGTTCAAAATGAATATAATAATCTTCTGAATGATTCGTAATAGTTTTTATAATATCGTATGGTATAATGTGAACATCTCCACAAATATCTCTTAGTATAATAGTTCTAGTAGACATTTTTTCAACGACTCCACTTATATTACCAATTGTAATAAAATCGCCAACATAAAAATTATTTTCAAGCAGTAATGTAACACCTTGTAAAAATCCTTTTATAATATCTTGAGCTGCTAATGCTATAGCGGCACTTACAGCAGTAAATGAGGCTAGTAATGGAACTACAGCAACCCCTAATTTAGATAAAATAATTGTTCCTGAAATGCCAATAATGGCGACATTAAATATCATTGATACTACTGGCATAAATGTTAAAATTCTTTCATGTTCAGCGGGAGGTGCTTTATCAATTAACGCATCCGTGAACTCTTTGAAAGCATTATACAAAAGTATTGTAATAAATATAACAAGTCCTATAGTAACAATAGTATCATGGAAAATATATTTTTGAATATTTATTCCCATATACCACAAGATAATAATAAGTATAGAAAAGTAAGAAGAAATAACTAAAACATCGCAAATCCACAGGAGGTTTTTCTTTCTAGACATTGCAGATTTTTTAGTTGCTTTTCCAGATTCTAAATTTGCTAATTTTAGCATAATTCTATTAACAAGAGACGACATCGATATTTGTACCAGCAACATAATAATAGTCGCTAAAAACATATCTCTTATATTGCTATATATAATTAAATCATTGGATAGATCTGCTCTTTTATTTACTGCAATCGCTGCAACCATACCTATTAATGAAAGAAATATAAATTTATCATTAATAAAGTCTACTAATTTTGCCCCTATAGAATATTCTTTATATGGCTCTACCATAAAGCATTTGGTAATAGTATTTCTAGATAAATATTCTTCTATAAAATAGTAAATAAGAATAATAAATGATGAAATATCTGCAACGTATAATTGTGCATTATTCGATAAATTTGATGAAGAAAACAAACAAGATGAAATAGCCACTATAAAGAATGAAAAAAACGTAATTCTATATAATTTTTTTCTAAAAATTATAAAATCTCTCTCTGATACACCTTGTGGTTTTTTTTGAATTATTTTTACTGTTACTATAGCACGTACAAAAACTATCATGCCTGAAAACATAACTACAACGGATATCAATTCTTTAGAGATTGTATATATAGTATTTAAAGCTTCTATACCGGCAATACAACAGATTATCGAAAATATAATACCGGCAAATATTATAATAATTTTATCAAATTTATTAACTTCAACTTTTCGATTTTTTTTGAATTCTGAATTAATAAATCTTTGAGCTATAGAACAAGAAACCCAAATTATAAAAGCTAAAGAGAAATTAATTATAATTGATGCCCAAAATGTTTCACCTAAAACTAAATTTAATAAGCTCAATGATATTTCCATAGCTTTCCCTATTCAATACAAACTTATATTACTCTAAAATACATTCTATAATAAATAGCCAATAGAAGGTTAAATGAATATTAAAATTTCTGAAATTTTAGAAAAAATAATCAATTTATGCTTTCCAATGACATGTATCTGCTGCGAAAGTTTTGTGGAATCGGAAGGTCTATGTAAAGATTGTTGGGATAAAATCCATTGGTTGTCAGAACCTATTTGTGAAATATGTGGCAAGCAAATTGATGCAGAAGTTAAAATATGTTCAGAATGTATTAGACAAAAACCAATTTTTGATAAAGCTGTGTCAGTTTTTTCTTATGATGCATTTTCAAAACACATGATTGTAAATTTTAAAGATAATGATTGTACTTATTTAGCACCACTATTTGCTAAATGGATTGAAAGAATTATAAAAAAATTTTCATATGAAATTGATGTAATTATTCCCGTACCGATAAGCTTTAAGCGGAGGCTTTTGCGTAAATATAACCAAACAGAACTGTTAGCTTATGAGTTACATAAACTGTCTAATATTAAATATGAACCAAGATCACTAAAAAAGAATAAAGATACTTTAAATCAAAAAAAATTATCAAAAAAATTGCGATTAAAAAATTTGGCTAAAAGTTTTGAAATTGTTCCAGAATATAAATCTAATATAAAAGATAAAGTGATTCTTTTAATAGACGATGTTATTACCACTGGAGCCACTGTTAATGAATGTGCTAAACAATTAAAGAATGCAGGAGCTTTAAAAGTATATGTTGCCACTATTGCAAGAGTAGATTTACATAATTTTTGAGTTCATTTTAAGTTTGAAATTATGTATTGAGTTTTTTTATATTTATAGATATAAATTAAATATAACGCATGCGAATTAGGGGCATTGGGTGATGTTCCTTTCGGTCTGAGTAATCAGAATCATTCGCAGAGGAATAGATATGATTTCATGTCTTCAGATATAATCAAGTTTTCTTGATTGATTTTATCTGTATAACCGAAAAAAGGAGTAAATATGCAAGAAATTTCAGTAAAAACTTTATTAGAAGCTGGTGTACATTTTGGGCATCAGACAAGACGATGGAATCCAAAAATGACACCATATATTTTTGGAGCAAAAGATAAAATTCATATTATTAATTTAGATAAAACAGCAGTAATGCTGAAAGAAGCTTTAAAATTTGCAGGTGATATTGCTGCAGATGGAGGTCGTGTTTTATTCGTAGGAACTAAAAGACAAGCAAGCGAAAGAGTTGCAGAAGCAGCCACAAAATGCGGACAATATTTCGTTAACCATCGTTGGTTGGGAGGTATGCTTACTAACTGGAAGACAATATCTCAATCTTTAAAGAAACTAGAGACATTAGAGAATCGATTAAAAGATGAAAATATTACTTTAAAAAAGAAAGAAATATTAAATATCGAAAGAAAAATTGAAAAATTAAAAAGAGCTCTTGGCGGTGTAAGAAATATGGGAGGTCTTCCTTCTTTGTTATTTGTGTTAGACGTTATCGTAGATAAAACAGCTGTAGAAGAGGCCAAAGTATTAGGAATTCCTGTTATCGGAATTTGTGATACTAATGCAGATCCATCTAATATAGATTTTCCAATTCCTGGTAATGATGATTCTGTAAAAGCGATAGATTTATATTGTTCAGCTATGGAAAGTGCAATCATTGAAGGGATTCAAAGGGGGTTAACTTCTGCTGGAGTGGATGTCGGGGCATTAGAGAATCCAGTAATAGAAAATGAAGAATTTCATACAGCTGATTCATCTGAAACAAAAGCCGAATAAAAAAGGAGAAGAATTGTGGTCGATATTAAAGCTAGTGAAGTAAAGGTACTTAGAGATCGTACTGGAGCAGGTATGATGGACTGTAAAAAAGCGTTAGTTGCTTGTGAAGGGGATATTGAAAAATCGATTGATTGGTTGCGTAAAAAAGGATTATCTGTAGCAGCAAAAAAATCAGGACGTGTAGCTGCTGAGGGATTGATAGGTGTTTATGTAGATGGGCTAAAAGGCACTATATTAGAAGTCAATGCAGAAACTGATTTTGTTGCTAGAAATGATTTGTTTCAGAAATATGTAAATACAACAGTAAAATTAGCCTGCGAAAAAGGTTCGAATTTAGAAGGGTTAAAGTTAGAGAAATACCCAGAATCAGATCGTAGTGTTGCTGATGAGTTGACCAATCTCATTGCTATTATTGGTGAAAATATGAGTTTGCGACGTATTGCGCATCTCTCTGTTAAAGAAGGAGTTATAGCATCATATGTTCACAATAAAATTTCTGATGGATTGGGGAAAATAGGTATTTTAGTTGGTTTGGAATCAACGGCTGATAAAGCTAAATTGACTGAATTGGGAAAGAAGATAGCAATGCATATTGCTGCGACGAGTCCTAAATCTGTTAATATAGACGATTTAGATAAAACTTTAGTTGAAAGAGAGAAAGAAATTGTAACAGAACAAGCTCGTAACCTTGGTAAAAAAGAAGAATTTATTCCTAAAATTGTAGAGGGACGTTTATATAAATTCTATGGTGAAGTTGTATTAATGGAACAGATTTTTGTTATGGATGGTGAAACAAAAATTAAAGACATTATATCTTCCGCTGAAAAAGATTTAGGAGCACAAATTAAAATTATTGGATTTGAAAAATTCCTTTTAGGAGAAGGGATTGAAAAACAAACCGTTGATTTTGCCACTGAGGTTGCTTCGCAATTAAGTTGATAAGGAATTTAATGTTTAACAAGTTTCATAGAATTTTATTAAAGATTTCAGGTGAATTCCTAATGGGTGATTTAGACTACGGTGTGGATGTTCATACCGTAGATAGAATTGCTGGAGAGGTAAAAAATGTTTATAAATCTGGCATGGAAATATGTATAGTAATTGGTGGTGGAAATATATTTAGAGGTATGTCCGCTGCCTCCTATGGAATGCATCGTACAGTGGCTGATAATATAGGCATGTTAGCTACCGTAATGAATTCTATAGCATTTCAAAATTCTTTGGAACGCGTTGGAGTAGAGACTAGAGTTATGTCTGCTATTGCTATGCCAAGCATTTGTGAACCATATTTGCAAAGACGAGCAATGAGACATTTATCTAAAGGTCGTGTAGTAATTTGTGCCGCGGGTTCGGGTAATCCGTATTTTACAACAGATACCGCAGCTACTTTAAGAGCTTTAGAAACTGGTTGTGATGTATTGTTAAAAGCGACTAAAGTGGATGGAGTATTTGATTCTGACCCATTAAAGAATTCTAATGCTCAGTTTTTTAAAGAATTATCTTATACTGAAGCTATAAGTCGAAATATTAAAGTTATGGATCAAACAGCCATCACCTTAGCAAAAGAAAACAATATTCCTGTAATTGTTTTTTCAATAAAAGAAAAAGGGAATTTAGAATTAGTCGTAAATGGAACCGGGAAATATTCTTTAATTTCTTAAAAGGAGAAGATCTATGTTAGAAAAATTAAGAAAGAAGATGATTGCAAGTTTTGAAAATTTACTAAAAGATTTTAGTGGATTAAGGACAGGACGTGCATCTGCTTCTATTTTAGATAACATAATGGTAGAAGCTTATGGCAGCATGGTACCTTTACAGCAAGTTGGCACTGTTAATGTTCCTGAGGCTAGATTATTAACAATTCAAGTATGGGACACTTCGTTAATAAAGCCTATTGAAGTCGCTATTAGGCAATCTCCCTCGGGTTTAAGCCCTATAGTAGATGGTCAACTTATAAGGATAATTATACCTGAGCTTAGTGAAGAAAGAAGAAAAGAAATTTGTAAATTAGCGGGAAAATATGCCGAACAGTGCAAAATAGCTATAAGGAATATTCGCCGTGAAGGTATGGATGATGCTAAAAAGCAAGAAAAAAATAAAGAAATTACAGAGGATCAGTTAAAAAAAATATCGGACGATATTCAGAAAATGACGGATGAGTTTGTAAAGAAAATAGATGGTTCTCTTGAATTAAAAGAAAAGGAAATAATGAAGGTTTAGCTCTATGAGCTGTATTAATACTTCAAATAGTTTAACTCATATAGCATTTATACCAGATGGTAATCGCCGTTGGGCGAGGGAAAAAGGGTTATCATCTTTGTTTGGACACAAATATGGATATGATGTTATAAAAAAGTTAGCGGTTTGTCTTCCCAGATATCAAATTAAGTATGCTTCTTTTTTCTGTTTTTCTGTAGAAAATTGGCAACGTTCTGGTGAAGAAATCAATTACTTGATGGATTTATTTTGTAATTTTTTTTCTGATTCCGACAGTTTTTTAGATAAGCATGGAATAAATATTAGGGTTATTGGTGACCTGAGTAAAATCTCATCAGAATTAAGAGACAATATTCATATTCTTGAAGAAAAAACAAAGAATAATAATGTTATTACAATGATTGGTGCAGTAAGCTATTCCGGAAGAGATGAAATAGTGCGTGCAACAAAAAAAATAGCTCACGATGTTTTGAATAATAAAGTTAATATAGACGATATTAATGAATCTATATTCTCAGAATATTTTGATTGTCCAGATATTCCATATCCTGATTTGCTAGTTAGAACAAGTGAACAAAGGATTAGTAATTTTTTGTTATGGCAGTTAGCATATTCGGAAATTATGTTTATTGATAAATTTTGGCCAGATTTCTCTGAAAACGATATAAAGGATATAGTAAAAAACTTTTATGCAAGAAAGAGACGATATGGTAAATGACTTTATTAATAATCTTGCTAATCATGAATGCTTAAGAAAATGGGCGATTTCTAAAGAATTATTAAAGCGTTTTCTTTCCTCTTTCTTATTTATTCCTCTGATTGCTTTAGTGTTTTTTCTCAATAAAATAGGATTTTATATTTTATGCGGGATGATTTATTTATTTATTAGTTTGGAACTATTTTCTCCTAAAATTCCGGGACATTTTTTTATTAGAATAATAGCATCGTTTTTCTGTTGTATAGGAATATTCGCATTTGCTTATGTTCATAATATTTATGGAAAAATTGGATGTATAATTCTGATATGTATTGCGAGTTTTACTGATATGGGCTCCTATTTTTTCGGCAAATGGTTAAAAGGTCCCAAATTATGTCCTAAAATTAGTCCAAATAAAACATGGGCAGGATTTTTTGGAGGTTTTATTTTTTGTAATATATGTTTTTTCATTTATCAATGTTTCTGGTCTATAATATCCCCTTTTGATAATTTATTATTTTTACAATTATTAATTTTGTCTTCTATTGGAGGGGATTTGTTGGAATCATCTTTAAAAAGATATCTTGGAATTAAAGATTTAGGTAAAATGTTTCCAGGACATGGTGGCATTTCTGATCGTTTAGATAGTTTAATTCTTGTTTCAATAATTTTTTCTATTTACTTATATATTGGTAGGGCATAATGGCTTTTGTTTATTATATTTTATCTTTTTTTATAATTATTAATATTATTGTTTTTGTTCATGAGTATGGGCATTTTCTGGCAGCTCGTAAAATGGGGGTGAAAGTCTCAACTTTTTCCATAGGAATGGGACCTGAAATTTTCGGTTGGACAGACAAATTAGGAACAAGATGGTGCTTTTCCGCTTTTCCTATTGGCGGATACGTTATGATGTTAGGTGATGGTGATATTTCATCAACCACAGAAAATAAGAAATCTCTTGAAGGATTAACAGAAGAAGAAAAGAAGCATTCATTTTATGCAAAAAGCAATTGGGCTAAAATGTGGATAGCTTTTTGCGGTCCTCTTTTTAATTATATTTATGCTTTTGTTGTTATTTTTATAATGAGTTTATTTTATGGATTACCTACTTATCCTCCTGTAATTCACGACATTAAAGATGGTAGTCCTGCAGCAGAAGTAGGTTTAAAACCAGGAGACAAAGTTCTATTTGTTGATGGAAAAAAAGTAAATCAATTTAGAGATATTAACTTAGGTATTGTATTTTCTGAAAATGAAACTATTAATTTTATTATTGAACGTAATGGAGAATTGAAAAAATTTTCTATAAAACCAGATATTCAAGAAACTAAAAAACCTTTTGGTGGATATAAAAAGAAAAAAGTCATTGGTATTGCTAGTGGAGAACCGGAATTAGTAAAAAAAGGTTTTTTTGAATCATTTCTTGTAGCTCTAGATAAATGTTGGGATGCTACAGTCGAAATGTTTAGTGTATTTGGAAGATTATTCTCAGGGAAAGCCTCTATTGATAATTTTGGAGGCATTGTTCAAATGAGTAAAGTTGCTGGAGATCTATCTCAATCGGGAAATTTTGCTCTATTAATTATGTTTACAGTAATGTTATCATTAAATCTTGGTTTTATTAACTTATTTCCATTACCTGTATTAGATGGAGGAAGAATTTTCATATGCTTTATAGAACAGTTATTAGGTAAAAAACTTAATGAAAAATTTCAAGAGTATATAATGATAGTATGTATGATTTTTTTGATATTTTTGATGTTAGTTACTACCGTTAACGATATTTTAAATATAAAATCAGTAGGTAAATTTATTTCAGATTTTATGAGGTAATTGAATGAAAACTTTTATAACAATTACATTGCTTATATGTACAACTACACTATATGCTGATTTAATAGATAGTATTGAATATGAAGGATTAGATAGGGTAGAACAAGCTGCTATTCAGGATAGTATTACTATAAAACCTGGTAAAGAATACAATCAAGATGATATATATGAGTCCATTAAAAAATTATATGAAAAAGATTTTTTTTCGAATATTAAGATACTGCGTCGAGGAAATACTTTAGTTATAAAAGTTAAAGAAAAACCTATGGTCGATAAAATTGCTTTTGAAGGTAATGAGGCCGCCTCAGATGAGATGTTAAAAAATGTAATTAATAATCGCTTAGGAGAGGGAAAGTTATATAGTTTACACATTATCAAAGACGTATTATCTGATTTACAATTAATGTATAAAGTTTTAGGGTTTCATTCTCCTGTTATAAAGCCACAAATGATTAATCATCCTGGTAATAAAATTGATATTGTTTTTAATATTAAAGAAGGAGAAAAAACTGTAATTCAAAAAATTATTTTTATAGGGAACAAAGCTTTTTCCGATGATGAATTAAAAGATCTTATTTCTATGAAAGAAGCTAAAGTTTGGAGATTTTGGGATTATGATAGTCATGTATTCAGAGAAGATAAAGTAGATGTTGATATTGATGCAATTACTAAATTTTATAAAAGCAAAGGTTTTCCATTTTTTATGGTTACTAATACCCATGCTGAAATGAGTAGTGATCGTAAATCTCATTATTGTACTTTCATGATGGAAGAAGGTGATAAGTATAATATAGGAAAAGTTTCATTAAATTCTTATGTAAAAAAAGTAAAAGCAAAAGATTTTATGGATATAGTAAAAATAAAGTCAGGAGATTTATATAATGAAACTAAAATTTTTGAAATTAGAGATAAATTACGTAAAGAAGTATCTTTAAAAGAACACCCATTTATCGATGTCATTGTAGATATAAATTATAATAAAGAACAAAAGACCGCTAATATTCTTTATAAAATTGAAGAGCGACAAAAACTATTTGTGGAACGTATAGATATTGTTGGTAATGTCCGCACTCTAGATAGAGTCATTCGTCGCGAATTGTCTGTACATGAAGGTGATGCGCTAAATGTTTATAAAATTCAAAAAAGTGTAGATAGATTAAAAGGTATGGAGTACTTTGATGATGTGCAAATAGATCAAGAAGATGGCTCTGTCCCTGATAAAAAAATTATTATTGTTAGGGTAAAAGAAAAAGAATCAACAGCTCAATTACGATTCGGTTTAAATATGACTGATTCTGATGGTATTGGTGGATTTATAGGAATTGTTGAAAATAATCTTATGGGAACAGGCAGAATGATCTCTGCTGATGTTATGTGGATGCAAAGATACTATGGGTTAAAAATTGATTTATTTGATCCTAGATTTTTTGAAGGAAATGTTGGTGCTGGTATAAAAATTGGTGGTTCTCGTACAGAAAGGAAAAAATTTGAAAGTTCTGCAGTAAGTTCACTTTTTATCTCACCTTATATTAGATATGCTATTAATGAAAATTTAATCCATAGAGTAGGATTTACTGTTTCTTCGAATAAAAAAATGTGGTGGAATCATAATGAAAGAAAATGGATGGATCATATTCCAGAGTTTTACCAAATTGGAGATAGAATATTTAAGCCATTAAATAAAGACATAGCAGACGATGAATATGGTAAATACACCACATGTGAGCTACATTCTACGTTAACATACTTTGATGTAGATAATCAATATGAACCTAGAGATGGATATGATATATCGATGACAAATTCCTATGCCGGAATTATGGGTAATGTAAAATATTTTAAAAATGTTTTTGAAGGTAATATTTATAGACCAATAAATGAGAAAGTTACTTTTGTTATAAATGGACAATTAGGTCATATAAAAGAAATTTCCAATACACATAGTGGAGACAGATTTACCTTAGGTGGCGGTTACTCTATGCGTGGATTTGATTCATATGGGATTGGTACAAACTGTATGACTGACGAAATTGCATATGATTCGGCAGGTCAGATTAAACACTTGACTCCAAGCAATACGAGTATTGGAAGTACAAAATATTGGACTCTTAGTTTTATGTTGAAATCTCCTTTATCTACAAAAGAGATGGGCATTAATGGCGTTGTATTTTTAGATTTTGGTAGCGCTTGGGGAACAAAATATGATAAGCGTAGAGTTAATGATTCTAGTTCAGTTAGAGCTTCTACAGGTGTAGCTATTGAATGGGCGAAATGTCCTCTAGGCATGCCAATGGCATTTATTTTTGGATTTGCTTTAAAGAAGAAATCATTTGATGAAAAACAAACGTTTACATTAAGTGGAATGATGTAATGTTAAAATATTTATTGTTATCTTTATTTGTATTTGAATATGCATTTTCTGAAGTTTCATACCAATTTATCGTCGCTACCGTAAGTATGGAGAAACTTTTGAATAATTCTTTAGCAGGAAAATCTATTAGGGAACAACTAGAGGATATAAATAATAAAGAAAAAACTGATCTTATTGATTTAGAATCGAAAATTAAGGAAATGGATTCTAAAAAAAATGATGATGAGGACATTAGAAAAATAGAAAACCTACAAGTTATTTTATATGATATGACTAGAAAAAAACGATATCAAATACAAGAAGCATATCAAATCGCATTAAAAAAATTCGAACAAAAAGTTCAAGAAATTATTAAAGAAATCGCAGTCGAAAAAAATATTTTCATTGTTTTACCTGATGATATAGCTATCTATCGTTCGGATAATTGCAAAGATATAACTAATGATGTTCTTTTAAGATTGGATAGTTCTATGCAGGAGGTTAAAGTAGTATTAGAGAAATCTAAGGAGTAATTACTATGTCTAAAGATTCTTTGTATGAACAAAAAAAGAAAAATTATAGTTTTTTTAACATAAAAAAAGGTATTAGAGTCTCAGATTTAGCTACTTATTGTGGATTTCGAATTTTAGGTAATATTTCTGATTTTGAAATTGAAAATGTTGAAACTTTAGAATACGCAACAGATAAAGACTTATCTTTTTTTGGAAATAGGAAATATAAAACTGCTTGTGAACATACAAAAGCTGGGGCAGTTATTGTTACAGAACAAGATGTACCTATTTTACCTGAAAAAACAATCGCTTTAGTAACATCAAATGTTATGATTGGTTATGGTAAAGCATTGAGTATATTATATCCAAGTGAAGGCTTATCTCCGTGTATATCTTCAACAGCTTTAATTAGTAAATCAGCTAAAATTGGTTCAAATTGTCGCATAAATAATAATGTTATAATAGATGATGATGTTGTAATAGGAGATAATGTATTTATAGGAGATAATACAGTTATAGAGAAAGGTTGTTATATTGGTCATAACGGTTTGATAAGAAATAATGTTACTATTTCTAATAGTATTATAGGTGATAATGTAATTATTAATTCAGGCGCCAGAATTGGAGAATCCGGATTTGGAATTATTCCCACAGGCAAAGAAATGGTTTATATAAAACAAATAGGTCGTGTCATTATTGGGGATAGAGTACGTATAGGCGCTAATACAACTATTGATAGAGGCAGTGTTGAAGATACAGAAATAGGAGATGATACTATTATTGATAATCTTGTTCAAATTGCTCATAACGTTAAAATAGGAAAAGGGGCAATTTTAGTATCACAAGTTGGTATCGCAGGTAGTTCGACTATCGGTAATGGGGTAGTTTTAGCTGGACAAGTCGGTGTAGCCGGACATATCGATATTGGAGATGGCGTAATAGTTGCTGCAAAAAGTGGTATTGCCTCCAGTATAAAATCTGGGAAAGTAGTAGGAGGTATACCTGCAGTCGATATTGGGATTTGGAAAAGACAAGCTGCATTTTTAAAAATGTCAGTAACTAAAAATAGAAAAATCGGGGAATAGTTTATGTCAGAAGAATTCTTAAATTTAAATATTAATGAAATCAAAGAATGCTTACCTCATCGTTATCCTATGTTATTAATTGATAAAGTAAAAGATTTGAAATTAGGAGAAAGCGCTGTAGGTATAAAAAATGTGACCTTTAATGAGCCTTTTTTTCAAGGGCATTTCCCATCTAGACCTATTATGCCAGGAGTTTTAATTGTCGAAGCAATGGGACAAACGGCAGGCGTTATTGTTGCTAAAACAATGCAATTAGAAAATAGTGGAGGACTTGTATATTTTATGTCAATGGATGCTATTAAATTTCGTAAATTAGTAGAACCTGGAGACGTTCTTAATTTACATGTATCAAAAGAGAAAAGCAGAGGTAATGTATGGCGTTTCAAAGGAAAAGCATATGTAAATGAAAATTTAGTAGCTGAAGCAGTTTTTACAGCAATGATAGTATTAGAGGATAAAGATAAATAATGATACATCAAACTGCTATTATATCTTCTTCTGCTAAATTGGGAAAAAATGTAAAAATTGGGGCTTATTCTATTATAGGTGATAATGTTGTTCTAGATGATAATGTAGAGGTTATGTCCCATGTATGCGTTGATGGTCGTACTTTTATAGGTAAAGGAACAAAAATTTTCCCGTTTGCTGCAATAGGTTTTTGCCCTCAAGATTTAAAGTATCATGGAGAAAACTCTATACTTGTTATTGGGGAAAATAATTCCATACGAGAATATGTAACTATTCATCCAGGAACAGAAAATGATAGTATGAAGACTGTCATCGGTAATAATAACTTGTTCATGATAGGGGTTCATGTTGCTCATGATTGTGTTATAGGTAATAATGTTGTTCTTGCTAATAACGTGACATTAGCAGGACATGTTAAAATTGGCGATTCTGTAATTATCGGTGGATTATCAGCTGTTCATCAATTTGTTAGAATAGGTCATAATGCAATTATAGGAGGAATGGCAGGAGTTGAAAGAGATGTTATTCCATATGGCGCAGTAAAAGGTGAAAGAGGGCATTTATATGATATTAATATCATAGGGCTTAAACGTAATAGAGTAGATAATAAGGAGATAAAAGCACTTCAAGATGCTTATAAAATAATTTTCCATGGTTCTGCCACTATTTTGGAAAATTTAAAAAAAGCAGAAGATTCATTAAAAGATTCTTCATATGCTCGAGAAATTTTTAATTTTATGAAAGAGAAAAGTATTAGATCATTTTGTTTAGCAAAGAAATAGCCGATGATAGGAATAATTTGTGGAGAAGGAGCTTATCCTGAATTAGTAATTAAAGAATGTCAAAAAAAAGACATACCTTTTTGTATTATACTGGTAGATGGATATAAATATCCTAAGAATTATTCTGCCGTTCCAAAATTAGCTATAAGTTTAGGACAAATAGGAAAAGCTATTTCTTTTTTAAAATTACACAATGTTGATAAATTGATATTTGCTGGACATATTCGTCGTCCTACACTAACGGAATTATCATTTGATATTAAAGGAATTATTTGGATATTAAAATTATGGAAACAGTTCTTATATAAAGGAGACAATTCTCTTTTAACGACTATTTCGTTATTATTATCTAAAGAAAACATTACCTTAGTATCTGGTACGGATTTTTTAGATGACATTTTTTTAGAAGAAGGTATTTTTTCAAACATTATCCCAACAAAAGAAGAACAAAAGGATATTGAATTAGGAATTCGTGAGGCGAGAAGTTTGGGTTTAAATGATTTAGGACAAAGTATAGTTGTTTCTAATGGAAACGTAATAGCCCGAGAAGATAAAACTGGAACTGATTCATTAATAGAACGGTGTTATGAAGGTATTTTAGTAAAAGTTTCTAAACCTCAACAAGATGAACGTTTAGATTTGCCGGCAATAGGACCAAAAACTATCGAAAATTTACATAGACATGGATTTAAAGGATTAGTCGTTGAATCAGGTAAAACTATAATTATAGATAAACAAACTGTTATTAGAAAAGTTAACGAATATGGGTTATTCTTTCAAGCTATAAAATTAAAAAAAGATATTAAAATTTTTATGATGGCAGGAGAAGCCTCTGGCGATTATCTTGGAAGTAAGTTAATAAAAAATCTTAATAAATTAAACAATAATATTGAGTTTATGGGCATTGGTGGTCAATGTATGGAGGAATGTAATTTAGTTCCTCTTTTCCATATTTCAGAATTATCAATTATGGGAATATTAGAAGTTTTTGGGAAAATTTTTCATATAAAAAAATTAATTAATAAAACAGCAGATACAATTTTAAATTATAAACCGGATGTAGTTGTCGGCATAGATTCTTCTGGTTTTATGTATAGGGTATATAAGCTGGTAAAAAAGAAAGGTTATACTGGTAATATTATTCATTATGTAGCTCCACCTGTTTGGGCTTGGAGATCTTGGAGAGCAAGGACTATGCATAATTTTATTGACAAGTTATTAGTATTGTTGCCATTTGAAAAAGATATATTCACAAAATACGGACTAAATACTGAATTTGTAGGACATCCCATAGTAATGGATAAAGATTTTAAAATTACAGAAAAAAATTCAGATACTTTAGCCGTTACTTTACTTCCAGGTAGCCGTAAAGTGGAAATAGAAAAGCATATGCCTGTTTTACAAGAATTTGTAGAACTTATGAAGAAAAAATATCCCAAAGTTCAGTTTTTTTTACCAACAGTGAGAGAAGTGGCACCTATAATTAAAAAGTTTGTAGACACATGGAAGGTAAAACCCATAGTTTCAACAAAAAAAACGAGAAAAATTAAAGCTTATAATTTATCAACTGTTGCAGTAGCTGCATCGGGTACAGTCACATTAGAATTAGCAAAAATGCATATTCCTTTTGTTGTTATTTATAAAACATCATCGTTTACTTATCACCTAGTAAAATTATTAATACATGTTCCATATGTTTGTCTAGTTAATATTCTTGCAAAAAAAAAGGTTATTCCTGAATTATTACAAGATGATTGCTGCGCAGAAAAGATTTTTAATGAAGTTGAAAATATCATAAATTCTCAAAATGGTAAGAAGCAAATAGAAGAATTTGAAAATATTGTTCCACAATTAATAGTATCTTCTGATAAAGCTGCAAGAGAGATTTTATTATAATCTGAATAATTTTCTAAATCAAAAAATCTATAATTTATTAATTCTTCTATTTTATTTAAGTTGTCATTTCTTCCATTTATAATATCTCTGCACATAAAAGATTTCTCAAAAATATCACAACTATACATTTGTACATCAATTTTAAGATTTTGTAATGCCTTTAAAATATCATTTTCGCATTTTGAATTTAAATAACCTCCACCAAGAAAAAATATGATATCTTCTTGTCTTGAGCAGTTATTTTAAACAAATTCAATTAATCCATCACATAAATAAGAATAATGATCTTTATCTGTATGAGTAATAATAACAGAACTCAATTTGCAACCATAAAATAAATTTAGCATTTCTTTTAGATGTATCAATTGTCTTCTTCTTTAAAACATTTTTATATAATGGAAATAAAATAAATCTAAGAATAATAGCCTATTCATTAAATTGTGGATACATTCATTCATATTTTATCTTCTTTTGTTATATTTAAAAAACTTTATATTTTTCTACCAAAAAAATCCAAAATATTGTCATTCTAAGCGAATAGAGTGAACATGAGAATCCATACCGCCTCTCATTCTATGGATTACCACGTCGCTCCACTCTTCATAATGACGTTATAAGAAATAGATCTCATTGCAGTAACATTAAAATAATAAATTATCATAGTGATGAGAATCAGGAAAGTTCCTTATCATCACGTCATAATGTATCATTCTGAGAAGGTGTAACGAAAGAGAGAATTTACTCGTTCTTCTTCTGAAATATAAACTATATGCATTTATTCCATCTCCCATTCACGTTTTTTCGTATTACATACCATACAAAGGTATTTAATAGCGAAACGGTTATAATTACAAACCTAAAAAAGTTGCTCATTATTTTCAACGATAAAATGAAGTTCTTTTTAAAAATAAAAATCCTCTCTAAATACGGTTGAGTACATGTCTCACTCTGAAATACATAGGAAAATACGAAAAAATAGTATTAACTATAAATATCTTATCTACCAAAATAGATAGTCATAGGCACACTTTGCTTTTCTCTTCCAAAGTTATCTACACCTGCAACGGGATTAAGAGTAACCGCTGCCGATGCCTGTTGCTGTAATAGAATCGGGTTTGCTACTGGAATTGCTAAATTCTCTCCTAAAGCAGCTAAGCCTACGTCCACCTGTCTAGCATCTCTTTCTGGTAAATTGATAATTAAAAACCGAGGTCTCTGTGCAACTCTCCATCTAGTGTTCCCACCAATTTTCCTTAACCATCCCTCACTCAATGGAGGAATAGTAGCAGGAAAAGGTGTTTGATCATCATAAATAATAGGTCTAGGGCAATTTGCTAGACTGCCCTGGTTAAGATCTATAATAAATTTGCGCATTCCCCTTATCGGAGCGACTTGAAAGTTTACTTGATTTCTAATATTTATAGAAGCAATAATACCAACTACTGTATTCCGAATAGGAATATTTACGCTATTAGCATTTTTTTGTAATTGATCCCAATCTTGATTAACTGGATTACCTCCATTTCCAAACACACCTCCTCTCACTAAAGGAAGATTTGGATCTACTGATAATCCTACCCCACCCTTAGGTACCTGAATTCCATTAACCACTCCAGATGAAAAAACTGAATCTGTCATTATATGAGCTTGACTTAATCCACCAGATGGTCCATGTCCTCTCAACAAGTGAGTTTCTAGATTTTCCTGACGACCATTGGGCATTGTTCTAGGAAGATGCAACCAAGAATTAGCATTTCCAGGAATTCCATTTACAGCTAACAGTGGTAGAGCAATTCCTCGCAGTACATTTAACAAATCTCTAGCGTCAACTCCTGCATCTGCAATGTCTTGCATAATAGTAGGACGTACGCTATTGCTCATTGTGTAGTTTGCATTTCCACCAACAATATTATTTGCAACATCGACCTTCACTAAACCAATAATAGAAAAAACAGATAAAAAATGAATCAGCAAAAATGCAAAAATATCTACTTTTCTAAATAAAATCATTATTGTACTCCAGAGTATACGTCATTAGCTGCATCAATAATCGAAATCTGGTCCTCATCACTAAATGGATATGTTAATTCTCCAGGCGATGCATTCGCATAACATTCCAGAACAAGGATCAACGCTGTTCTTTCATCGTTAGATATATCAGTGTTATTTTCAAGTAATAGATCTTTTATTTTTTTAAAACTTTCAATCAATGCATCAGGAGATGATTCATTGAAGAGCTCTCCCCCATTAAGTCGGCGTACAATATTTCCCGCTTCCTCTGGGGTCATACAACCACTCTTATTATTTTTAATATATAACAATCTATTTTGCAATCTATTTACTAAAGAGCGAACAGCGAAGATATCGCTCTTTTCGTTTGCGTAACATGGCAACCGTGAAATAGATTCAAATAATTGTGTAACCCCATCTAATTGCCTATCTATACAAGTATAGAATGAGGAATTTTCAACTGTCATTCCATTTGAAAAACCAATCAATACGAAAAAACAAGTAGCATTCAGTAAGTTTCTACACACAATATCCTCCATAGTATACAATTGATATTATATTATAAATAATCCATTAATTGCAACAACAAATTTTAAAGAAATTTCGTGACTAAGTAAGACAAATATTTTTATAAAAGATAATGTATAACACAGGAAACACATTACATTTCACATTCTACTCTTTCTTTGTACCATGTAGTCTTTCCTTGATCGAACCATTTATTTCAAAAACTATTGCATAAACCGCATCAACCCGTCTTGAATTCAGATTAAGATACCTGTGTATGCAAAAATTTTGCAAATCTATTATTTTTGTGAGAAATATTTCCATTACATAGTAAAAATCGGACGTTTTTATAGACTAGGTATCTTGCAAAATCGAATTTCCCACCTTTTTTCGTTATTCTGAACGAGTATAATAAATGTAAGATAATTATTATTTATCATATATCTGCAAGCATTTTAGTATTATTGTGGATCACATAATAAGCAGTAGTACAGTTATTACTAACATTAAATTATAATGTGGCATTTTCGTCAAATAACCCAGTTTTAGGAGTAAAAATAACAGTTGAATGAAAATAGGCTGAATCTTGCGTTCCAGAGCGAGTATATGCTTTAGGAGAAATTAAGTTAAAACCAAATGCCTGCCTTTCAGATATTTTTGAGCATGATGTTCCATTTCCCCAGAAATAACGAGAATTTCTAGAATAGCTTAAACAACTTTCTATAATTATTTTAGTTTCTCCTTTTTCAATTTGTAATTTATCAAAAATTAAATTAGGAGAAACGTTTTGTTTCATATTTATTCTTGAACGGCCATTAGAGCTTTCCCTTTTGTCCACTCTAACTTTGTTTGGAGTATCTAGTACGACATTATAATTCCATAAATGTATAATTATTCCCCATACAACACTTGCACTACCATCATCATTTCCTTTTACATAATACATAAATATCTCAGGAAAATGACCATATTTATGACCCCCGGCAAGAGAACTAAATGCAGTATCTGGATAAATTGTTAAATATGCAGCAATCAATATGTTTTGTAAATCTGTTTTTGTAATTCTTTTATCATTTCTTTTTTGAGAAACATTTTGCAACATATTTATTATTTGACATGCAACTTGTTCTGTTTGTTTATAATATCTAGACATTAAAGTTGCATCATAAATATATAAAATAAGAATAAATAGAACAGGAACACAGAATGCGAATTCAGTAAGAATTGCGCCACGTGTTTTGACTAAAAATCGATTTACCCCCCCCCATATTGTCAAATAATTTTCTGCAGATTTTTATCAAAACATTCATCTATGTTTCCATATCTTTTCTAATAAAATTAATATTTAATTATAAATAAAAAGTTAAAATCGAGAAATTCATAAGCGTACTAGAATTGTTTAATAATTATGAGAAAGTGGAAATAAAAATGATTCTTATACTATCAGGCGTAATTTTAAGTGGGCTTTTCCCATAATTAATATGATTCGAGCACATTTATATTTTTCTTCATTCTGAGTGAGGAAAATGATCGTGAGAATCTATTATTATTCATATCTGAAAACACTTTAACATTATCATGGACTCTATGTAACAAAAGGAAGATACAGAACTTATATGATAAAAATATTGTTATAAATAACACTGTATAGTCTACTGCATATTGTTTTCTTTTTCAAATGAAATTTGGTATCTTTCTTATTTATAATAATTATTAAATTTCCTATATAATTATTCAATTCTCCGCTCTTTTACGAATAATTAATCTTTTTACATGTCTGGCATCTGCATCTACAATTTCAAATTCTA
>CALXQM010000013.1 GCA_944390765.1 uncultured Alphaproteobacteria bacterium
AGCCCTCTGAGTAGAGGGCTTTTTGTTTTTTAGTTTTTATGTTTTTCATAAGAGTTTCAGTTTACTGATGTAATCGTTAATAGATGCTAAGAGGAAATGGGTTCTTGTATATTACTCGATATTTTCCCGTAATTCTCATCGTAATAACCTTCATTAACCTAAAAATTTAATGATTTTTTTAAATTAGCACCTTGACTTCTAACTAATAATCATTCTAAGTAGCATATATCTTTTCACGCTTTGCATCCTTTTGAACAATACATAAATTTCCCGTCATTCTTAATGATACGCTTTTCCCATGATTTACACATTCTCACACTTACTTCATTCGCTCAGAGTAACGCCTAGAGGCGTAATCGACGTTAAAATAATGTTCAGATTATGTGAGGTTGTCTATTCTTTTATCATTACGAGAAGCTTTTCTCTCATAGCTTCATTGCGAGGAGCTTGCGACGTGGCAATCCATAAGATAATAGAAACATTAATATTATAAAAGTACGAAAATGGATTCTCACGCTCACTTCGTTCACTCAGAATGACGAAAGGCGTGAAAAGATACATGCTATTTGTAGTGATGATGAGGCGCAATAATGGCTCGTGTAACTTATAATAATGAAAAGAAGAGAGGTTTGCCTTTATTTAGGAGGTGTAGAGATATCAAAAATGCCTGCTTTTGGTGAAAATATTACATAAGTATTAAAATATGTATCACCTAATCCTTTAAGACTTGGTAGTTTTAAAAGTTTAGTTTCTAATAATTCTTCTATATTTTTTTTCCTTCCTATAAGATCATTATAAAATGATATCTCCAAAACTGCTTTTATTTCTCCCTTTTGAATGTGAAAATTAGGAAATAATGTAGTAGAAACTACCTCTTGATTTATTTTTGTTTTACATCCATATCTAGGATGTAAAACACTAGCGTATGTTTCTATAATATCGTTATTAACTTTATTATTTGACCAATATTTTTTTACTTGTCCTTCTTTAAAATCAGTAAATATAGACCATTTTACTTTACATTTATCATTATCTACTCCTTCAATTAAAATTAGATCTGTATTTATGTTTAATTGAGACTGATATTTATTTTGAATAATTGCTTGAGAAATTGGCAAACTCAAAGCCCATGCTCGAGAAAGATTAATAAAATCATTCTTTGTTAATTTTTTATCTGTTCTGTTTTGAGAAATATTTTGTATTATATTCACTCCATAGTATGCCCCTGTTTTCATACAATTCTTCATATAATAAAATTTACTAATATCATAAATATATAAGATTATTAATAATAAAAGTGGTATAGCAAAAGCAAATTCTATAAGAATTGTTCCTTTGTTATGTTTGTATATATTAATTACTATTTGTACAAATGATATTAAATTAATTATATAACTATTTGATTTATAAAGAGATTTACCCCCCCCCTATAGTTTTTCTATTTGACAGCAAATTCCTAAGCAAAATTAACTCCTGTAATTTTAAATTATTACTCTTTTATCATTTAAAAATTAAAGATTCCTTATTAAGGATGTATATCTAATAATATTAATTTATTCTTTATTTTAAATAATTAACTATTTATTTACTCTCAGTTGATATAATAAAACGAATATTGAGATTAAAGAGGATGATATGAAGAAAATATTGCTATTAAGTGCCTTATATGTTTTTACCAATTTTACAGTAAATGCAGTGAATAATGTGATAGAAACCTCATCCATTACAAATGAGGAGGATGTAAGTGTTGACTCAGTTATGGATACACAGAATTTAATAATAAATCAGCTTACTAATCAAGTCTCTCTATTATCAACACAAGTAACACAACAAACAAAGTTACTAAATAACCAAAAAAAGATTACACAGGAACAGCAAAGTAAAATCAACGCGCAGACACAGGAAATAGAAAAATTAAATCAAGACAAAGAAAAAATGATGTTAGAATATCAACAAACCTTACAAAACAAGGAGAATGAATTAAATCAAAAACATCAAAAAGAAATACAAGAAAAAGAAAGGGAATTGCGACAAAAATCAGAAGAAGAAAAACTTCAAGCTATACAAGAATTAAATTCAAAACACGCTTTAGAAAAACAAACTGAAATTGATAAAATAAATAGTGCACATCAAGAAGAAATGCGAAAAAAAGAATATGAAACTCAATCTTTAATTTCTAAACTAAATGACACAATTGCTGAAAAAAATAGAGCTGAGACACAAATTGTTGAGATTCAAGAAGAGCTTAATCAAGAAAAAATAGCTTTATTTGAATATAAAACGAAGTTAAAAGAAAATCAGAAACAATTAAATAAACTGAAAACGGAAAATCAGAAACAAGCTAGTGCAATTGCGCAGTTAATAACGATAAACAATGGATTAATTCAAAAAATTCAAGCACAAAATGGAGAAATTGATGCTTTAGAATCGCAAATTGAACAAATTAATAAACAACATGATGAAGAAATCAAGAATTTACAAAATAAGTTAGAACAATTTAAATTGGAAGCATCAAAAAAAGAAGAATCCATGCAAAAAGAGATTTCTAATCTTACAGATCAAGCTACTAATCTGTCTAGAGAAAAAATTTCTTTATTACAGCAAAAACAAGATCTGGAGAATCAATTATCTTCTCAGAGAAATAATAATGCTGAATTGCAAAAATCAATTAGTTTGCTAAATCAAAAAATTACAGAAACAGAAACTGCTTATAATAATATATTAGGACAAAAAGAGCAGATGGCTAAGCAGATTCAGCAGAATAATGAGCAAATTCAAGCAATCAATAATACTAATAATACCCTTAAACAACAATTAGAAGAAAAAGAGGCACAGTTACAGCAAATAACTAAAGAACATAATATTGCAATGACGATTGCGGCTGCTAAACAAAAGATTCATGATGAGGGTTCGAAACAAATGCTTGACCTTACAGAAGAATATCGTAAAGCAATGTCTGAAAAAGCTGAAGAATTTAAGAAACATGCCAAAAGATTTGCACAAAGTTTTAAAGATAGATTAAGGAATTTAGAAACAATAATAAACCATATGGATATAACTTCTAATACCTTTGAACAGAAATTTGCGCAGATTCAGCAAATTCAAAGCAATACAGAGAAAGAGGCTGATTTATTAATGCAATCTAAAGAAAATTCTGAAGCTATTAATGAAAAATTGCAACAGCAAAACTCTTCTTTTCAAGCTGCTATGAAAGAACAAAAATCATCTTTTATAAATAGTAATACAAGTAATATTACAAGAAAACCAAACAGAAATATAAAAACTAATAGTACAATAAAGTTGTCAAAAACTAAACCTACACAACAAACTCATATGCCTGTAAATAATATAGCAAACTAGTTATCTTGAAGATTTTGCGACTCTAGGAATTGATATCCAAAGGGTCGCAGAATTTTTTAATTTAAAAATGCTTTTTCATAAAATAATTTTAAATTTTCCATATAAATTTTGAACTCCATAATATTTTTTATTCCTCTGAATTGCGCAGATCTATTTTCGTTTATTTCTTGAACTATTGGAGCAATATATTTATCAACATCAAAATTAATACTATTTTCTGCTAGCAATAACTTTATAGAATGCATAAAATTCTTCTCTACCTCATTATATAGATTTTGTATTTCATGGTCCGATAATATATTAAGAAATTGATTTCTTTTAGAAAGTAAATATTCCATCCCTTGCTTTCTATCCTCCGTAGATAGTTCTACTGTAACTAATTCATTCTTTTTATCTATAAGTTCTTTGATAAAGGATATATCTTTATCTGTAATTTCTTTTACTTTAATTTCAACTTCTTTCAATGTTTGCTCTAACTGTACTTTTAGCACAGAAATTAGTTTATTTGTTTTTATATTCTCCAAATTAACAACTAAGGTACTATATCTTGTTTTATTTTGAAAGAATTGATTAATGAATTCTGATTTATCTTTTTGTGCCAAACAATGAAAGCTATCAATTCCATTGATTAACTGTTCAAGTTCTGTCTCTAGTACTTTATAATTTTTTTGCTTTAGCTGTTCTAAAAGATTAAAGAAATTAGATAAGTTAACTAAAAATAATTTATTATCTTCTTGTAAATTTGAAAAATATTTCTCGGGAATATTATTAAAATTCTCTTTCAATTTTTCGATTATGAATGGCTTTAATTGAGCTTTTAATTGTTCATTTTCTTGCTTTAATAATAGAAAGCTATTTTCCGGAATGACCATTTTACGAAAATCAACAGGTACTTGTACCTTATTATGGAAACTAACAGCACCTTCTAATATAGAATAAGATAAAGACATAGGATTGACGTTTTTCGATTTCAAATATTCTATACTTTTATAAACTAAACTATCTTTGTTTAGACATTCTTTAATATATGCATCATTATAATATACCCAAAAGTCGAATTTACCTTCTAAATGTGAACTAAGTGCATAAAATGCAACTCCAAAATAATTTTTACCTGCAATTTCTAAAATATCCAATCCTTTATATAGGGGCAAGTATTCATCACCTATGTTTACATCCGGATAAGCCGTTGCAAATAGTCTATCATTTTGTTTATACCCATAAATATCTAAAGGCATTCTTATTGAATTTACTAAGTAATAGTTTAAAGAGTCCCTCTTATTTTTTTCTGAAAAAATAAGAGAAAAAGGAGTCTCCGAGCAAAAAATAGGAACATTCTCTACAATATTTTTTAATGTCATATAAAAAACCATCTGGTATTGTCTGCGTTTGGAATCGTATTCTACAGCAACTTGATAAGCTAAAGCCTTGTTAAAAATAAAATCGAATGTTCTTTCAATATTATAACTGTCACATTTGTTTCCGTAAAATACAAAATAACTTTTTTGTGGATCCATTAAACTTATATCAAACTTAGCATAGTGGTTAAGAGGAGACATTTTGTTTGTAGAAAGATTTTCACAAATATGACTTATAAGCTTTTTCTTTTCCGTAACCATATCAAATGAAAGTTTTTCTTTGAGCATATCGATTACATTATTAAAATACAAAATACTAAGTCTATTACTTTTATAAATTTTCCCATTTTCATAACAATTCCATAATTCATTGACATCCATGCCTAAGATTATTTCAATTTGAATAAATAAACATAAAATAATACACTTAATATAATTCATATAAGTCTCCATAAAATACTAACTAATAATTCAATTTAAATGCTAATGTTTCAATTAAATCAGTTAATTCATCTGAAAACTCACCCCTATACTCACCATAGAGATATTCTATACGCATTTCTTTATATAATTTACATACTCTTAATCTTTCATCTTCATTCAATTCATTAAAGTTAATTTCTTGCTTATTACTAGTCCATTGTTGCATATTACTTAGCCATTGAGATTCAGGAATAGGAACGTAATGCCCATTTTCATTTGTTAAAAGTGGAAGATCTGGAACTGCATAAATACAACTAAAACTAAATACAACGCTATTTAACATTTTTAAAAATTTTCTTAACATATTAACTACCTATTATACTCTATATTTGTAGTATATAAATATCTTTAATAAAAGTAAATATTAATTATGATTTCATGTCTATTTGATATTGTTAATATTAGAATAATTACTCTTCTTCATTATTTTCAGGAGTAATATGAAAGTCATTTTCTTCAAATGTAATTTTTATTCTGGCATGCTCTTTAGGAATTAAGCTTCTACCAATCCCTCCATTGCTATAATTTGCAAAAACAATACCTCCTATTGGTTTCATATGATTATTCGGATATTCCAAACGAATCCAGGGGGAAATTGTTTTTTTTGCAACTAATTGCCATTCAAATATTTTTATTTCATTAGGATGATCTTTTACTAATTGCTCAATATTTGAAAAATATTCATTAGATGATGATCTCATTAATTCAGAAAATACTTCTTTATTGTATAAAATTACAATATGAACCTTTAATGCTCCATGATTATTAGTATTTTCATTAGCGATAAGCATAACCTCTTCTAACAAGAAATCATCCGCTGATGATAGCCATGAGAATAAACCTTTGTCTTTATCTTTTATTAATGATTCTGCGGAAGATACAGCTGTCATACTAACAACCGCTCCAACAAGTGATGAATCACAAAGTACAACACATGAATAAATACAATAAAAAAAACATAATAAGGTTTTCATACAACGTCTCCTTATATAAAAATATCAATTACTATTTAATAAAATGTAAATAAATCTATTCCTTGATTTTTTATGAAAAATATTTAATAATTAGTTAACAGTAAAAAGGGAATAGTATGAATAATAAAAAAAGTAGTTATTTAGCATTTGTAATCTGGTTTATTCTAGTCTCTTTTTATTTTTACCAGTTTATTGGTCGTTCATCATTCATTACTGTATTAACAAATGAACTTATGAGT
The DNA here is from genome assembly GCA_944390765.1 of uncultured Alphaproteobacteria bacterium. GTDB lineage: Bacteria > Pseudomonadota > Alphaproteobacteria > UBA3830 > UBA3830 > UBA3830. The sequence continues at coordinate 6,415 of CALXQM010000013.1, forward strand.
TATTTTCATGTTGATGCAACGGGTATGGGATTATTAGGTAGTTGTTATTATTTAATCTATACATTAATGCAAATTCCTGCTGGAATTATAGTAGATAGACATAGTTTGCGTAACACTGCGACGTTAGCTATATTTATATGTACCGTTGGGTTGTATTTATTAGTTGCTACTGACAATTTTTATATTGCAGCCTTCGCTGAAATGTTATTAGGGTTTGGATCAGCTTTTTCATTTCTTCTTGCCATAAAATCTATCACCTCATGGTTTCCTGCAAACAAAATTACTATTATGACTTCATACACTATGTCTGTCGGATGTTTAGGGCCTGTGATAGGAGGACCAGGCGTTGCTTATATTGTAAAATACTTTCAATGGCAGGATGTAATAAAATCTTACTGTTTGTTTGGATTGTTATTAACTGTCTTAGTCTGGCTAATTGTAAAAGATAAAAAAGAAGAGAAAATAGAAAGTTCTAATAAAGAATTGAATTTATTAAATTCATTAAGAATAATTATTTCTTCTAAACAAGCTTGGGTACTGGCTTTAATGACTATGGCGCTTTATTCTCCATTAAGCGCATTGGGAGATTTATGGGGTGTATCATTTATAAAAGTTGCATATGGTTTAAATGCAGAAATGTCAGCTTTAGTTAATAACATGTTATATTTAGGAGTAGTTATAGGTTCGCCTTTAGTGGCTTATATTGCGACTATTTGTAATAGCTATAAAAAGCCAATATTAACAGCTATGATAACTGCATTTGTTTCTTTATTATTTATTGTTTATGGAAGTGAATATCTGAATATTCCTATGCTATTTATATTGTTTTTCTTAACAGGCGTTTCTTGTGGTGCGATGTTATCATATCCTTTGTCTATTTCTTTATTTCCGAAATCTATAGGGGCAACTGTAACTGGTTTCATTAACATGATGAGCATGGTTAGTGGAATTATTTTAATGCCGACAATTGGGTTCATAATAAAGCACGTTTGGGATGGAAAAATTATAAATGGAGTGGAAATTTATCAATTAAGTGATTACCAATATGGTCTTTCATCTGTAATTTTGTTTTTAGCATTTGGAATATTAATATCTCTCTTCATAAAAGATAGATCACCTAGAGGAGAATAAAATAATAAATCTTTACGAAAAAGTAACTTATATTTCGTAATATTATTTGCATCTAGTTGGAGTTTAGGTGCAAAATGTTTAAGAAATTTTTAAATATATTAAAATCTACAGCGATTTTATGGCTTTGTATACTATTTCCTATAGTAATTGCTTTTAGTTATATTAAATCTTCATCTGAGTCTAATATAAAACGATATATGGATTCGTATATAGACTCGGAAGCTACATGTCTTGCAAAATATATAGGATTGCAACTTAAAAATACGGAAAAACAAATTTTAGGCATTTCGAATGATATTATACTATCAATGAATCCTAATTACTCCAACAAAAAATTAAAAGAACTATCAGGGTCTGATAGTAATATTATTGCTCTTAATTTATATGATAAACAAGGTAAAGCTATATTTAGATCCAATGATAATGAAGAGGAATTAATAGATGTAAAAAAACAAGCTATTTATGATTTAAAAGACCGTGATTGTACTTTTGCTTTAAAACAATTAGAAGACGGAAGTGTTGGAATTGAATACATAATGCGACGAGATATCGGCGATGAAGAAAATAGCTTTCTTCTAAATATAACAATGAAATGGTCACAGTATGAAAATTTTTTAGATAGATTGCAAGAAGGATCCTTTCCTAGAAAATTTTTCATTATTTCTCCTGATTGTAAAAGATATTTATCACTGAATTCTTTACCACACGGAGCTGAAAGTGATAGAAATCTTATTGCGTTAGGATTGCATCTTGCTAGTAAAATAAACTCTATTAAACTAGGTAGTTCTGATATTAAATTAGAAGATTTTTCATATCGTGTTTTCAAAAGTGAAATCAAATTACCTCATAATCTTGATGGAAGTCAATTGTTTATTATTTCAGTAATAGATGACGATGCTATTCAAGTAATATCCAAAGGAATATTAAGCGGATTACCTCTGATTATTTTCATTTTATTATTTATATGGCTATGTATTAGTATATTTGTATCAAAGTCTTTTTCGGATAAACAAGGAGAAATAGATATTGCAAATACAATTACGGATTTTACGCCATCTGCAGTAGTTGTTTTTCAACAAGAGTCAGGGAAAATAAAGAAAATTAATCGTTCTGGACTAACTTTATTAAGATTAATGAAGGAACAAATTTCAAATGTTAATATTTGGGATATATTTATATCTAAAAAGGATAAAGATTATATTAATAACGCTGTGAAATCTAATGTCAGCGTTTTAAATTACGAAATTTTAGTTCAAAGTTTTGGTGGAGGATCTTTTTGGTCAATTTGCTCTATTTGCCCAATAGTTATTAATCAACAAACTTATATTGTTTTATCTATTTTAGATATCAATAGGAGAAAAGAAATTGAAAAGAAATTAGCAAATAATGCCGAATTGTTAGAAAAACAAGTAGAAGCAAGGACTCATGATTTAGAACAAAAAGCAAAGGAATCTCAAGAACTTGTTCAAAAGTTAGAAATTGCAACAAAAGAAGCAAATGTAGCAAATGCTGCCAAAAGCAAATTTCTTACTTGCATGAGTAATGAATTAAAAACACCGATTGATGCTATTATCGGCTACAGTGAAATTTTAAAAGAGGAAGCTACTGATAGAAAAGATAATGTATCAGCAGATGACCTGTCAAAAATAATAGGTTCGGCTAAGCACCTATTATCTTTAATCAATGAAATTCTAGATTTGTCGTCAATAGAGGCAGGGAAAACTCAACTATTTTTTGAAAATATACATATTAATGAAGTATTGAAAGAAATCGAAGGAGTTTCGATGCCTTTGACCATTAAGAATGAAAACTCATTGCTTATTGAATCTCCAAAAAGTATCGGAGATATGTATACAGATCAAACTAAATTAAGACAATGCTTATTAAATCTTATAGGAAATGCTGCAAAATTTACAGAATTTGGTAAAATCACATTACGTGTAAACGTTATAGTAAAAGAAGGCGTGGATTTTATAGAATTTTCAGTCATTGATACTGGATGTGGAATTAGCAAAGATAAATTAGAAGAAATTTTCCAAAGCTTTAACAATGATTCTAATCAAAACTTAGGAACAGGCTTAGGTTTAACTATTACTAAAAAATATGTTGAATGTATGGGAGGAACAATTTCTGTTGAAAGTGATTTAGGTGTAGGTTCAAAATTTACAATAAAACTACCTCGTATTTGTACAGTAGAATCTAGTGATGCAATAGAGATTAAAAATCAAAAAGAAGAAGAAATATTGGATGAGTTTATAGAAGAAACTGAAGAAGAAATAGAATCTGCAGAAAAAAATGATGAGGTAAATACTTTTTCTAAAATTTCTGAAGAGCAATAAATTTATTTAGTATTTTTTGTTAATTATAAAGTTACTATGTTTATAAAAAGATCTACAGTAAGATTTTAACAGAAATTAATACTAGATTTATGCATATTCTTTAAATTTGAATATAGAAAATAGAAGAATATTTCTAGATATGTTTAGTGTACAGGCGAAATATAGACTTAGAATTGCTTTCCATATTTTTATTACAGAATTTTTATTACAAAGAATAATGCTATATGGTAATCTATACGTTAATGACAAAGATAGCATAATAAAAATATATAAATGAATCGATACTATTAGTTAAAACAACGTTATGGTATTAAAGAAAAGTATCGCTCAAAAACAGGAAGCAAAGGCATACGCATTAGAATGACAATTTTACAATATTAAACAAATGTTGTTTCTGTTTGGCATCATTACAAGAAATAGAACAACAAGATACCCCGTTGTGACCATCTTTTTTAGCTTTATTGTAGGATAACATAGCGAATACGGAAAAACATTGTCAAATACTCATAGATTACCACTTAATAATTGGAAAAAGCAGAGCATATATGGCTCTGTATTCTGAGCGAATGTAACGAGCGTGAGAATATATTCTTGTTCTCTTCTTTTCTGAAATTGCTTTGAAATCATAGTGGATTGCCACGTCGCAAGTTCCTCGTAATGACGATACATAACGTCATTTTAGACGTTCCACTCATTTCGCCATTTTGAGCGGTTGTCTCGCTTTTCGTTATTCTGAGCAGCATCTTTTTCTCGTCATTCTGAGCGAACATATTCCTCCATTTCGTCATTCTGAGTGAACGGAGTGAACGTGAGAATCTATTCACTCATACTCCCTCTGCTTGTTTTTCGCTATTACAATGGATTACCACGTAAAAAGTTGAAGAGGCGGAGACTACTTCGTGCAATGACATTAATGTGATGACGAAAGTAAGGTATGCTCTAGAATTCTAAGCTTTACTTTAAAAAACAAACAATTTATCCTATTGAAAATCATTAAAAATTAGAAATAATTTAAATTTTAGTCTTTTGATGTATTGGCAATATTCAATATATATAATACCATAAAATCAGGTTGTAAAGATGAAATGATTGATATGAAAAATATTTTAAGAGCAAGTTTGGCATTAATGTTGGGTGTATCTATTTGTTGCGATGCTAAGTGTATGCAACTGAGAGGAGCTGGCCAGAAAATATCCAGTAGTCAGACAAAGCAAATTGATGTAAAAGTAAAAGGAACTATTGATGCTACAGTAAGTGGAGATTTTATTGGACAGCAGTTTGATTTAGTGCTTATTAAAGATGGAAAATCAGTCCCTGCTGAAGAGTCCAAGAGTTTCAAGGTTAATCATGCGGTGAAATTCAAAATTGAATCTAATATTTTGGAAAGTAATGAGTTTATTTTAAAACATGATACTGCAGCAGATGTATTTCGTTATAAAGTTAATTTAATAGCAGTAAGTAGTAATGGTGGTAAAGTTAAAGAGACAGGCTATACTACACAAAATGATACTGAATTGAATATTGATTCGGATTTTAATGATATAGAAAAAATGACTATCAAGGCAGAACTTGTTGATGACAGTAAGATTCCTACTGCCGCGACAGGTGATTATAAAGGGGATTTAAAAATTACTATAAGTGCTAACTAAATAATTTCTATGCTTATAATTTAAGAGGAAGATTTATTCTTCCTCTTTTTTTGTTTTATGATGTTGGTTTCTTATTACTACATAGAATTATATAGATTCTTTCTCTTTTATTTATAACATTCGAAAACAAGGAAAGATAATTTAAAGGACGTATAGATTCTCACACTCGTTACAATCGCTCAGAATACGGAGCCATATAGGCTCCGCTTCTTCCACTTTTCGTCATTGCGAGGAGCTTGCGACGTGGCAATCCATTATAATAGTGAAAAACAAGCAGAGGGAGTATGAGTGAATAGATTCTCACGTTCACTTCGTTCACTCAGAATGACGAGAAAAAGATGCTGCTCAGAATAACGAAAAGCGAGACAACCGCTCAGAATGACGAAATGGGGGAATATGTTCGCCCAGAATGACGAGAAAGAAGAGAGAATCTCAGAATGACGTTGTGCGTCATCATTACAAAGAATCATATAGTCTCAGCCTCTTCCATTTTATAAATTTTTCTTAAGTTATTTTATTGTATAATAACTTCCGTTGTAGTAAAAAGAAGTAATAGTACTGGTAATAAAGTAATGAGTAGTAGTATTTTAAGTTGTTTTTTCCCATCTACTGTTGTATTTGTAGATGATAATGAATCTTTTTTAAGAGGATTGCTTGAGGTTGTTAATATAAATAACCTATCATATAAAATGATTACAGATTCAAGGAAAGCATTAGATTTTGTCAATAATTCTTTGGATAACAACTTCTTAGATTTAGCAAATTTAACTGATGTTGAGGAAAAATTAGATTCTAATAATAAATCAGTTTTTATGAATCTGAATAAAATACATAATGATATATATAATGTAAACAGATTTGCTAAAATTTCAGTTATTGTTGCTGATTATGCTATGCCAGGAATTAATGGAGTTGATTTTTTCTCAAAAATAAAAAATTTAAGTGTACAAAAAATATTATTAACTGGAGTAGCGGATGAAAAAATAGCTATTGATGCTTTTAACAGTGGATATATAAATAAATTTATAAAGAAAGGTAGCTTAAATTTCGATGAGGAATTAATAAATGCTATTCAAAAATCTGTTAATCAATATTTCTCAATTTATACAATAGATTTACTTAAACATATGTCATTAGTTGATTGTAATCATCTTAGAGATCCAGTATTTGCGAATTTTTTTTATAACACATGTCTTAACAGAAATTATATAGAATATTATATGCTAGATACTTTCGGGAGTTATTTATTTTTAACAGAAAATGGTCAACCTTTCTTATTAAGTGTTACTAATGAAAATGAAATGGATAAATTAACCCAAATGGCAATAGATTCGGGAGATGCGCAAGAAGAAGTATTAAATAGTTTAAAATCTAGAGAATATATGCTTGTTAATTATAAGCAATCTGGACAACTGCCACCTGTTAGAGAGTGGAAAAAATATTTAAAGCCTGCTCGCCGTCTTGAAGGATACCAAACTTATTTTTTTAATTTTTCTGATAGTTATAATTTAAATATTGATATTGATAAAATTAAAAGTTATCAGGATTTTAAATTATTATATCATAATGATATGTGGTAATTCCATATATTCAGAGGAGGAGAATATATGTCTCCGTACAATGACGACACATAGCGTCATTCTGAGCGGTTGTCTCGCTTTTCGTTATTCTGAGCAACATCTTTTTCTCGTCATTCTGGGCGAACATATTCCCCCATTTCGTCATTCTGAGTGAACGAAGTGAACGTGAGAATCTATTCACTCATACTCAATGCTTCGGTATAACAATGGATTGCCACGTCGCTTCGCTCCTCGCAATGACGCCAGAAGGGAAGGCTTTTATGTGGATTGCCATATAATAAACGGAAGAGATGGAGACTATCTCCGTGTGATGACGCTGAAAGGGAAATTTTTCATAATAACATAAAATGGGTCTGACATTAATTATTATTACAGAGTTTAATAGCCTCTTGTTCAATCTGGTTTTTCTTACTTATCATTTCATCATATGAGAAAGTTTTAGTCTCAAAAGAAGGTAATTGAGGTGTTTGAATAGTACATCCGCTCAACAAAATAAATATACATATATATTTTATAATAAATTTCATTATCACATCATAGACTTAATTTTTGTTAATAATCTTGTTCTTAAAGCTTCAACTCTTGCAGGCAATGGGCGTTCTATATAACATTTTTTACAAAATTCTGCCGTCGGATAGATATCATAATTATTTATCAATTCCTTATCTACATAATATTTGGAATCTATCACACAATTTGCTCTAAAAGTTTTATTTGTAACAGCTGCAATCACTTTAGGATGAAACAGAAAATGTAAAAATGCATATATATTTTTCTTATGAGGAGCCTGTTTCGGAATTGCAATAACATCCACCCATAAGGCACATCCTTCTTTTGGATAAAAAAATTTAATATTTTTATTATTATTTGATTTTCTAACTTTAAGTATATCTCCAGAAGTCCCTAATGTTAATACTACATTATTAGAGGATAAATCTTCAAAACCAAAAGAAGTAAATTTATAAATATAAGGTCTAATTTTTTTGAGATGATCAGCTGCTTTAATTATATCATTTTCATTTAGCGATTCAGGATTTAAACCTAAATAAGCTAATACAGCAGGGAATAATTCTTCGGGAGAATCATACAAACAAAATCTCAAAGATGATAATTTTTTAGCATTTTCTGGATTCAAAAATAAACCCAAACTATGCTTATCAATATTCGGTAAAATCTTATTGATAGCCACCTCATCTATTCCTATTCCAGATATTCCAAATTGATAAGGGATACAATATTGGTTGCCCGTATCATATATAGCAATTTTTTCTAATATAACAGGATCAAATTTCGAAAAATCGACTTGAGTTTTATCTATCGGTTGATAAATATTTGCAGATAATTGCTTTGCAAAATGCGGCCAAGCTGTAGGAAAAACAATATCATACCTTGAACCTCCTGCCAATAATTTTGCCTCTAAGATTTCGTTAGAATCAAAAATATCTACAATAACTTTTATTCCTGTTAATGCTTCAAATACTTCGAAAAATTCATAAGGTAAATAGTCAATACCTGCAATTACATTTAATTGATGAGCAGAATCTAAATCATTCCAATTTTCTTTAGATAACTCATTGTATAAGTCCATTTGCGAGTATACAGACTTATGACTATTGTCAAACCAGTAAAATACAAATGCTATTAAAACAATAACTATTATCAGAAATTTTTTCATCAATTAGTTTCTTGCTTTAATGCTTGTGTATACATATAAGTTCCTGCAGGAATTGATATAATATATATCGTAATCAACACTGATAAAGTCAGCCATAATGTAGTAGTTAAACATATAATAATTAGTGCCATTCCTGTAAATGCTAACCAAGCATTTGTACGATCAATTTCTAACATTTTAGATGAAATAGTCTTTAAAGTACTTACCATTAATAATCCAGATAAAAATAAAGAAACTGATACTACTGGCGGAGTTAAAAAGAAATAGTTTTCAGTTTCGAAAAACAATATCATTGGAAACAAAGCTAAAATTGCTCCAGTTGGAGCAGGAATTCCAGTAAAATACTTTTTTTCTAATTCAGAAATTTTGATATCAGGAGCATGGGAAACATTAAATCTGGCCAATCTCATTGCGCAACATATTGTATAAAATAAACATACTGCCCAACCAACTTTACCAACGTAATTCATAGATATAAGATATAAAATAATAGATGGAGCAACCCCAAAACAGACCAGATCAGATAATGAATCGAGTTGCATGCCAAATGGAGATGATTGTCTTAGCAATCTTGCTACTTTCCCGTCAAACATATCCAATAATGATGATATAAATATACAAAGTACAGCGTATTCCCACTCGCTATTTAAAGCAAATCTAATAGAGGATAAACCAAAACAAGTTGCTGTAATTGTCACTGCATTAGGTAAAAATTTCGATATCCGAAAAGACTTTTGTTGTCTATTTTCTGACATCTCATCCCCTAAAACATTTTCCTCAATATTATTCTCAACTTTTTCTTCTAACTTATCTTCTAAAATTTTATTATCGTCTTGATTACTCTCATTATTTTTCATTTTTTTTCTCCTTCTCTACAAAATTTGCCAATATGGTTTCTCCAGCAACTGTTATCTGCCCTTCTTCTACAGAAACTGCAACATCCGTGGGTAAATAGACATCAACTCTACTACCGAAACGAATAATACCTATTCTTTGTCCTCTTTCTAATCTATCACCTTCATTAATGTCACAACGAATACGACGAGCGATCAATCCTGCAATTTGTACAAACACTATTTGCTGTCCATTATCCATTTTTACGAAAGTAGCTTGTCTTTCATTATATTCATTTGCCTTATCCAGAGTAACATTAAAAAATTTACCAGGAGTATATATAATTTTTTCAACAATTCCTTCTACTGGTGTTCTATTTACATGTACATTTAGTATGCTCATAAAAATACTAATTTTCGTTCTTTTTCCATCAATTCCTAACTCTTCAGGTGGACTAACTTGAGAAATCTTTAATATGATACCATCGGCAGGGCTAACTGCTACACCTTTTTTCTTTGGTGGAATCCTTTCAGGATCCCTAAAAAATAGCAAGCAAGCAAAACCTAGTAAAAAGCCTATCCACCACATAGATACACTAACGAAACCTAATAAGTATGAAACTGCCCAAATAACAAGAGTAGCTATCCAGCCATCTTTATCAAAATAAGGTAATTTAATAGTCATTAGTTCTCCTAATTTAAACTTTATAATTATATAACATTTTACTAATTATTTCAATTTTTGTACGTATTTAGATTATTAGCACTTTTAACCAATACTTAATTAATAATATTTATTATTTAAATTATAAAATAAAAGGAGAAGACTTTGAAGAAATTAGTTTTATTAGGGCTTTTCATTATTGTATTAAATGAAATTCATTGTGCTACTATTACATTACCCAAAAAAGAATTAGTTATAAAACTAAAAGCAGATGATTTATTAAAGTCTATAAAAAGTATCGATAATCCTACTCCTAAAACTATTTATGATTTTTTATCTAATAAAAGTAAAAATCAGAGAAATCAAGATTTCATACAAATGAATTATGTATTAAAATCTTTTCTAAAATCTTTACCAAATACTATAGGAACAGAAGAAACTCTTAATAAAATAACTAATTTAATTGATTCATTAGTTGCTTTACAAGGTGGATTTAATGATTTACCAATTAGTGAACAGATTACACATATTAAAAGATTATTAAAAAAGGATATTTTTATTCATTTAAGCTATGATCTAATGGATAAAGTAATCAATATCTCGGACAAATTAAGTACTAACATGTACCAAACATATATAAATGGGATAGAACCAGAATATAATTCTAATTTTTTTAATGCACATTTTTTAACAGAAGAAATTAAAGAAGCTAAAGATGTTTTTAATCAAGTAAATAATCTTAAAAATCATATTAAAAACTTCGTACAAGATATTAATAAGTTATCAAATGATAAATTATCCGAACGAGTACAACAGGCCAATCATTATTTAAATGGACTAAAATTTATAAAAATAAAAACCAATAATAAAGAATTACCAATTTCTCAAAATATTAAAAAATATCTACAAAATATATTAATTTGTAATATAAACAAATTAATTACAAAAATTAATAAATAAGAGGTTCGCATTGCATAATATTATAGATTACCACGTCGCATCACTCCTCGCAATGACGCAGGAAGGCGCCTAGTGATAATATTAAAAAGGACACCTTCAATGATATTAAGATAAAAAACGGAGACTATATGCCCCCGTATTCTGAGCTAGTAGAACGAGTGTAAGAATCTATTTTTTACTTATTTCTTCAAGCATCTTAAATCTATTATAGATCGCCACGTCGCATCGCTCCTCGCAATGACGACGCATGGTGTCATTCTGAGTGAACGAAGTGAACGCGAGAACCTATTAACTTCTACTCAACCTCTTCAACAATAGGTTTAGTCTCTTCATTTTGAATTTTACCATCTTTCACGTAAAATCTGTTTCCAAATACGTCTTTATATTCTCCTGTGTATAGACCTACTCTTTGCGCATTCTTTACTTCATAAACTATCCCATTTTCCAATATTGTACCATTGTCTAATCCTCCATTGTCTATGTCTCCTTGTTCAATAGTTTCATTTGTTCTCTTGACATGTTTTATTATACTTCCGTTACATAAGTTTTGATTTAAACATTGTCCTATCATTATGATATTTTCATCCTTATTATAATAAAAACTGGATCCGTTAAGTAAATCTTCATGCCTTTCTCCAGTCATAAAGTAATTTTTATTAATATTTAATAAATGATGCTCTGTATAAAAGATATACATATTATCTTTGGACAGAGTAAATTTATTTACAGCATTAAAATCAAAATAAGGAACTATTGCTTGAAATCTTCCGATATCATATTTAAAATCTTCAAACTTATTGCATTGTTTGCCTAATTGAGAGATAACTATGTCTTTCCCAAAATCTAATTTTCCATCATTTGTAAAACTAGCTAATATTGAGTATTCGACCCCATCTTCGGTTTTAGCAATAATGGTCCCTTGACCTGAAAACCATTTTTTATCACCTTGAGATTTTAGTATTCCAGAGTAAGTAATAATATCATTTATTTTTAAATGAGAAACTTTTTCTTCCCTTATTAAACCACTAGCATCTGTTAAAGCTAATGGATTTTGTTGTTCTTGCCGAACACTTAGCATTTTTTCTAATTCACTAATGCGTTGCTCTTGCTCCGCTATTTTTTGATCTTGCTCTATTATTTTTTGGGCAACTGCAGTATTAAATTGTTGTTGGGCTTTGACAACACTGGATATATCAGGTTGTTTAAGTGATATTTGTTTGTCATCGGATAATACAGGCATAACATAGTTTAAAGATTGTGCTAGTGCTAAGGCATTTTGATTTTTTTCTTCTTCAGATTGTTTCAATCTATTTTGAGTTTGAGTAAGCTCTTCCTCGCTGACAAATCTATTTCCATTCGCTACTTCACTTATAATACGTCTTCGTTGTTTAATATCATGGTAGTTTGTTAAACCATAATCATAAAGCGCTTGACGTACAGGATCTCCTTTTATTTCATTTTTTAATTTTTTTATCCTATTTTTAGCGGTGTCATGTATCTCTTTATTAGAACTAAGTAAGTTAGTAAAAGTATCTTTACAATCGGCAGCATAATCTGAATCCGGTCTTTCTCTGAAATCATATGCCTGTTTCCATGTTCTTTCTCCCTTGTGGGCCTTTATGATAGTTTGCTCGTAACTCTCATCCCATGGCAAGTGGTTTAAATCGATATTTTGTCCAACAGAATAAGGTAACCTAGCACTATAAGGATTCTCAGGGTATTGTCGTTGTTCATTGGTGGTTTGATGTGCATCCATACCCATGCTTATATTTGCTAAAATAATTGATGATAAAAGTAAAACTTTTTTCATTTAATATACTCTCCTAATTAATTTAAGTTATTATCTAATTTAACAAGCTAACTAATGCTATTACATATTGTGATTTTTGACAATTTACAGATGGATAAATTTTGAATAAAAATCGAAAAAACTTACTTTTTCAATATGTTGTATTTCTAAAATTTTTAATTTTTATTATACAGTAAAATTTAAAAACTTGCATTTTTTATCTTTATTATTAATATTTTATTAATTTAAAAGTAAGAGGACTACCATGAATAAATTACAAGGAACAAAAACTGAAAAAAATTTAAAAGAAGCTTTTGCTGGAGAATCACAAGCTCGGAATAAATATACTTACTTTGCGGCTCAAGCTCGCAAAGATGGATATATACAAATTAGTAATATATTTGAGGAAACGGCAAATAATGAAAAAGAGCATGCTAAGATATGGTATAAGTTGTTAAATGGTGGAAGTATTTCTTCTACAGAAGAAAATTTACAGGATGCGGCTAATGGAGAAAATTACGAATGGACAGATATGTATGCTCGTTTTGCAAAAGAAGCCGAAGAGGAAAATTTTCCAGAAATTGCTTATTTATTTAGAGAGGTTGCAAAAATCGAAAAAGAGCATGAAGAAAGATATAAAAAATTATTAGAAAATATAAAAAATGATAAAGTATTTAAAAAAGAAAAAAAGACTTTTTGGATTTGTATGAATTGTGGACATGTATATGAGGGAGAGAGTGCTCCTACTGTTTGCCCTGTTTGTAAACATAAACAATCTTATTTTGCAATGAAATCTGAGAATTATTAAATATTCATTCGGAAGGCTTGTATTTTAAACCTTCCGATTTTTTTAATTAATCGATTTTACTTTAAGAGTTGTAAAATCGAATTGCATGCCACTCTGTCCGAGTTTGTGACCCTCTGTATCATAAGCTATATGAAGATCCTCTAGAGATACATAACAAAATGAAAATAATATCTTATCAGCATCTTGATCATATGTTTTTATTAAACAAGTTTTATAATGCAATTTTTGAATAATAATTATTTCGCCATTTATGTCCATAAGTCTGTAAATACCGATAGTATCTAATTTAGTTCCATCATACATAAATTGTTGAATAACAGGTGCCCAAGGACCATATTTCATGGAAATTATTGGATCTTTACCTGTAATTCTTGTATCTCCGGATAATTTCCCAGATGAGTCAAATTGAGTAATTCTTGATCCCCCTGTTTTAATCCAATCACATGGAGCACAGTCTTCCAATCCTTTCATTTCACTGGAAAATATTTTATCGCAACAGATTACATATTTAGGAGTTTTTCCATGTTTAGAGATTTCGGTTTGTCCCTGTTCTTCATGTATATTCCTACTATTAAAACTCATCATATCTGACATATTTTCCCTCTTTCTTCGTATATCTTTTCATACAAATTTATGTTACAAAATTTTATTTAAGATATGGTTAATATTGAAAATAATTATACTTGAAAATTGGTAACGTATATATATAATCCAAATTATATTATCGATAGAGGCAAAATGAATAAGATTATAAACTTTACCATTGTATGCAGTTTACTTTTATGTTCTTGTGAAAAAGATAATAAAAATAATGAAAATATTACAAAATCAGAAGAGGAAATATCAAAAATGAATAATAATGAAATTTCTGCAAAACATATATTATTGGATTCCGAAAAAGAAGCTAATGACTTATATAATAAAATCACAAAAGGTGAAATTACATTTGAGGAAGCAGCAAAAAAATACTCTAAATGTCCGTCAGGAAGAAACGAAGGAAGTCTCGGATATTTTGGAAAAGGTGTTATGGTTAAAGAATTTGAAGATGCAGCATTTGCTTTGGAAGAGGGAGAAATTTCTAAACCTATAAAAACTCAATTCGGATGGCATTTGATTAAAGTTGACAAAAAATAAAGTATAATTTCCCAATACAGTAGATGAACAGAATCTTATATGTTTTTGTCCTGTTGTTGAATGAGAATTTATCGGCTATTGACTCTGATAGAGATTATATTAATAATTCGATTGATCAAATTTATGTAATATCTTTAGATAGAACTCCTGAAAGGTTTTTGTTTGTAAAAAATCAATTAGAAAAGCTTGGGTTGAAATTCAAAAAATTTTCTGCAATAGATGGAAAATCAATAATTGTAATAGATGAACAAACCGGGAAAACCTTATATCCGAAAGATATGAATGAACAATCTTATTATCGTTTTAAAAAACATCATTTAAGAATCAAACAATGGGGTAATGATAATGGATTTTTATATTTTGTAAATAGAATGATGTTATCGCCGGGAGAATTTGGATGTTTGATGAGTCACAGAGGTGTTTGGAAGGATATTTTAAGGCATAAATACAAAAAGGTAATTATTTTTGAAGATGATGTGAAATTTCAAGAGAACTTTATAAGTAACCTGTCCCTAGTTATGAAAAATTTTCCTAAAAATTTTGATGTTTTTTTTCTTGACATAGGTATGCATAAACCTTCCGCCAAAAAAACTTATTTTGTTCCTCCAAGATTTTGGTTAAGTGGCTTTTTTAATACATCATCACCTTACTATGCAGGTGTAAAACACAGCAGAAGAGTTTGGGGACTTCATGCGTATGTTATAACTTATGAATCTGCACAAAAGTTAATAGAGTTAACGAATATTTCAAATTTCCCAGTGGATAATATGGTTATTTTTTCTAAATTACAACTGTATGTGTCAAAAGTAAAATTACTCTCAGGAGATAGCTTTGCATCAGAAGTCTGCAAATTAGGAAGGTGTCCTTAATGCGAATAATAGTGTTATGTTTTTTATTTTTAATAACAGAACATCGGAGTATGATTTCAAATTTTTATAAAGATAAGGATTTTGATGAAAAAATATATGTTATTAGCTTAAAACGTACTCCTGAGAGATTTGAAAAAGTGAAAAAACAATTAGACGCATTTGGAATCAAATGTGAGAGGTTTGAAGCAATAGATGGTTACGACTTGGAATTCTTAAACGTAAAAACAAAAAAATTTTTAAATGAAAATTTGAAAAAAGATTTCTTTCATTATACATGGAGTATAAAACCTGTGACGTATACTGTAATGCTTAATAACAAAAAGTTAATGGATATAACAGTAAAGAATGCGCATTTTTCTCTTGGGGAAATAGGTTGTGCTTGTAGTCATCGTGAAATTTGGAAAGAGGTTGTATCAAAAAATTATTCTAGAGTTATTGTTTTAGAAGATGATGTAATTTTCGAAAAAGATTTTAAAATAAAATTAATAGGTTATATAAATGATCTACCGAATGACTGGGATATTGCATTTTTAGGGGTTGGACGAAGACATAATCATAATGGTTATTTTGTTAATGTTGGGGAAATTTTTAGAGATATAGATGAAGTGAAAAATCATCCTTTTGTAGCTAGAATTCAGCCTTCTAATTTAACCTATGGTATGTATGGATATATAATAAATCCTAAAGGAGCAAAAAAACTTTTAAAAATAACAGATGAATCGAATTTTCCTATAGACGACATTGTATTTCAACAAGGGGGTATCAATACTGGATTTGTGAAAGGGTATGTTTATATGTTTAAACTACTTGAGCCAAATTTAAATAATTCGGAAATTCGAAAAATGGGAAGAAATTATTAATCTATTTTTATAAGCAATAAGTTTATTAACATTTTTTTATTTAATGTATGAGCAAATAAAACATTTGAGTCATTTTTATAACTTTATGATACATCTATTAGATAAACATAAGCTATTCGAAAAAAAAATATCTGTACAATTTATCTATATAATTTTATTATTATTTCTGTATAATTATTAGAATGGAAATGAAGTTTTTATTAGGTTGTTTTATATTAACAGCTTGCTCAATCGTAGATATTCCACAAACAACGCAACAGTCTAATTTAGTTCCATCTAGTTTAAATGATATTACAGAGGCTATTAAAGATTTTGATATAGATGATACGGAAGATAATTCTTCTACAGAAGAAGTAACGGAAGAATCTGCTATAGATAATCGTTTTTATAAAAAAATATCTATTACAGTTTCCAATAGTATGAAAATCCGTGATGTTTTTATGCAATTAGCAAAATTAGCTGGAGTTAATATATTTATAATTCCAGAAATTGAAGGAGGGGTATCATTTGAGGCAAAAGATCGACCATTTATAGATATTTTGAAAGATATATGCAGTAGTTGCTTCTTAAAATATTCTATTAATGGAAATTCAGTAAAAATAGAAAATGATGCACCTATGACTCAGGTATATAATTTACAATTTCTCAATATTCAAAGAGAAACTCAAAGCTCAGTTTCTATTTCCACTGATATTTTCATGAATCAATCAATATTAAATAATGATACGAATAAATCTAATTCTAATGATAACAGTTCTAATGGTTCAAATAGCATTATTTCTGGAACTATAAAAAATGATTTTTGGACAGAATTAGAGCAAAATTTAAAAAATATTGTTGGGGAAGATGGAACGGTATCAATTCATAGACAGGGTGGATTAGTTACTGTTCAGGCTCCTCAATTAAAACAAGAAGAAGTAAAGAAGTATATTAATTTATTAAAAGAAGCAACAGAGTCTCAAGTATTGATAGAAGCGAAAATTTTAGAAGTAAATTTAAAGAAAGAATTTAGAAATGGTGTTAATTGGAATATATTACGAAACGGTGGAGCTACTTTAGTTAAAGATTATTCGGATAGGACAGGGTTAATTTCTTTTGGTATTAATCGTAATAATTTAAATATTATAGCAGGTTTAATAGAACAATTTGGAGCTGTTAAAACTTTATCTAGTCCAAGAATTACAGTTTTAAATAATCAATCCGCTATTTTAAAAGTAGCTCAGAACGATGTAATTTATATACCAGAGTTACAAAGACAATATAGTTCGGTATCTGATAGTAGAGGTTCTGATTTTTTAACCACTACATTACATACTGTGCCTATTGGGTTAATTATGTCAGTACAACCATCTATTGATAAAAAGAATAATACTATATTACTTAATTTGCGTCCAACTATTTCTAGAGTTGTAGGTTATAAAGAAGTACCTTATTTCTATCAACAAACAACAGGAACATCTTCAAATTCCTTAACTACTTTATCATCCGGAGGCACACAAACACAAAAAGTTCCAATTATTGATGTAAGAGAAATGGATTCAGTGCTTAAACTTCAGTCTGGACAATTCGTTGTAATGGGTGGTTTAATGCAGGAAATGTCACGTAATAATCGTAACGGATTACCAGGCTTGAGCCAGTTAGATTTGATAGCTGGTGAAAATGAGAAAGGGACAGATGTTACGGAATTAGTTATTTTCTTAAAGGCAACAATTTTGAAAAATAACAAAAAACATCATCATGAGGCAGATAAGCGTTTGTATAATAAATTTGCTAATGATCCTAGACCATTGAGGTTTAATAATGAAAAACAAAAATAAAGGATTTTCTTTAATTGAAGTCGCCATTGCTGTACTAGTGGTTAGTTTAATAGCAACTTTTTCATTAAAAGGTAAAGAGTTAATTCGTACGGCACAATTGCGTGCAACTATAGAACAAATAGAGACTTTTCAAGTAGCAATAAATACATTTATTGATAGATATAATGCATTGCCTGGTGACTTAACAAATGCCAAAGATCTCATTGATTCTTCTTTAGATAATGGTAGTGGTTCAGGTAATATTATTTCAGTTAATGATGCAAAACGATTTTGGAGTCACTTAACTAAAGCGGGCTTAATTACTGTGGAAATGCAAAATGGTTTTCCAATAGCTAAAGTAGGTGGCTTTTTTTCAGTATCGTCTAATATTAATGGAAAGCCAGGGAATTGGTTAATTTTATCTAAAGGAACCAATGATAATATCCAATTTCAAGGGGTACTCACTCCAAGCGATGCTTATTATATTGATAAAAATATTGACACAGGTCTTCCCAATGAGGGAGATGTTCAAGTAATGCAGGCAAGCAACGTTCAATCTAGTTGTATTTTAAGTTCTAACTATAATTTTAAAGATAAGAGTGAAAGTTGTGTTTTGCTTTTTAAATTCTAGAAAAGGGTTTATTTTATTAGAAATAGCCATAGGTATCGCGATATTAACCATTATTTCCGGTGCAGCTATTAAGAAAATGCTTATAACTAAAAAATCTTTGAATGAACAAATAACCAAAACAAATATAGATACGGTCGTTATCGCATTAGCATCATTTGTTGCTATTAATAGAAGACTTCCTAAACCAGCATTAGATGAAAACGGAGTGGAAAGCGTTCATAATTGTAGTATAGGTTTTGTTCCTTATAAGACATTAGGTCTTTCCGAACATATAGCAAAAGATGGAAGGTTAAATTCTTTAGTATATATAGTTGAGCCATCATTAACAAATAGTTCCTATATTTATGAAAATGATATTGACAATAATTCTTTTTGCAATTCAGTTCTGAATCCACGCATAAAATTTAATAGTAATTTATCTTCTGATATTATTGCTTTTGTTGTTGATATAAAAGCACATAAAAATATCATTCATGAACAATACATTGAACTACAACCATCAGAATATACTGTTTGGGTTACTAGAAATGTATTGTTAATGAAATACTTGAAAAATTCTCCTTGTGAAAGAGAAAATCCCAATAATGTCACTAATCAAACATTTTTTAATAATTTTTAGTACTAATACTTTGATAGCATGTTATATTAAATTGAGTTTTTGCGGTAGGTTTATGTTAACTTCCTCTGAATTAATTCAGGCTATACAAAAATATGATCCGAATTTAAATGTAGATTTGGTTCGGAAAGCGTATATTTTTTCAATGGAAGCTCATGGTATGCAAAAAAGAGCATCTGGCTCGCCATATTTTTATCATCCAGCGGAAGTGGCCAGAATTTTAACAGAACAATTACATATGGATTATACTACCGTGATTGTTGGATTACTTCATGATGTTTTAGAGGATACAAATGTTGGATTTGAAGAATTAGAGGAAATTTTTGGTTCCGAAATTGCATTTTTAGTTGAAGGAGTAACAAAATTATCACATATAAAATATACATCCTCGCAAGTAAAACAATCTGAAAGTTATCAAAAATTTATAATAGCTGTTACACATGATATACGAGTTTTGATAGTTAAATTAGCAGATAGACTCCAAAATATGAGGACGCTTAGTTACATAAAGTCAGAAGAAAAAAGAAGGCGTATTGCAATAGAAACGTTGGATTTATATGCTCCTTTAGCTGAACGTATAGGAATGAATGGAATAAAAGATGAAATAGCGGATATCGCTTTTTTTACACTTCATCCTAATGAATATAGAGCTATTTCAACTAAGCTAGAACATATTCGTAATCAGGACAATAATTTTGTTCAAAATACCATTTTAGAGTTACAAAAGGTATTAAGTAAAGATGAAATTCCATGTTCAATTAACGGTCGTGAAAAAACACCATATTCTATATGGAAAAAAATGCAAAAACGTAATATTGGATTGGATCAGATATATGATATAATTGCATTTAGAATTATAGTTCAATCGGTTAAAGAATGTTATGCCGCTTTAGGTGTTGTTCATACTAATTTTCGTATTATACCAGGTCGTTTCAAGGATTATATTAGTATTCCTAAATTAAATAATTACAGATCGTTGCATACTACAGTAATTGGAACAGGTAATCAACCTATAGAAATACAAATTAGGACTGAAGATATGCATAGAATGGCAGAAGAGGGGATTGCTGCTCACTGGTCATACAAAAATGGTGATTTAATAGGAAAGGTTGGAGAAACACAAAATTATGCATGGTTAAAAAGATTAATAGCTATAATTAAAAATTCTCCTGATCCATATGAAGTATTAGATAACTCTAAATTAGAAATGTTTGATGATGAAGTTTTTTGTTTTACATCAAAGGGAGATTTAATTACCCTACCTAAAGGGGCTACTGGAGTGGATTTTGCTTATGAAATACATACTGATTTAGGAAATACATGTATTGGAGTACGAATTAATGGTAAACTTGTGCCATTAAAAACTGTTTTGAAAAATGGTGATAGAGTCGATATTATAACTTCTCCATATCAGCATCCAGAAGCAACATGGGAAGATTTTGTTGTTACTGGTAAGGCTCGTTCTTGTATTAGAAAATTTGTTAAATCTCAAGAAAAAGGAGAATTTATATCATTGGGATTTCAGCTTTCGAGATATATATTTGCTGAAATGAATATTCAATTTAGTGAAGATTTAATTTTGTATGAGAAATTTTGCTGTGATTCTTTGACTAAATTTTACTATAATATGGGAAAAGGATTAATTCCTTTAAAATTGTTTAGATCAACTTTACTGAATATAGAAGGTAATAATATTACATTTAATGATACTTCTATATGTTTGATAGATTTTATTCCTGATATAGCCGTACATTTTTCTAAGTGCTGTTGTCCAATTTTAGGTGATAAAATTATAGGTATTCTACAAGCAAATAAAGGACTGATTATACATCAAACAACTTGTAGATCAATGGAAGAGAGTTGTGAGGCTTTTATAAGAGTGAAATGGAATCAGGATGATAATATTGAAACTTCATTTATGGCTAGATTACAAATAATAATGTTAAATCATAAAGATAGTTTTGCTGCTATAACTAATATTATTAGCTCTAATAATGCTAATATTTCAAACTTAAAAATAGAGCATAGAACAACGGAGTTTTTTAGTTTGTTAGTTGACATTAGCGTTACAGATATTGCTCATCTTGGAGAAATACAAGCTGCATTAAGAGCGTGTTCAAAGGTAAAATCAGTTAAAAGGCTTTAAAGTTTTTAAATATAGTAATATAATATATCTGTCTTATGACTATGATGATAAACGTTATGAGTAATAGGTCTTGTGGACCCGGGGGCGGAGCCCGGCACCTCCACCATTTTATGGGGGTGAATAGATTCGACACAAACTGAAAGGCATGATTTTCATCCGGGATGGTTTACGTTATAGAACTGTTAAATATAAATGCGAACACTAATAATGTTTTAGCATGCAACGATAACTTTGAAGCGGTAGCTATTGCTGCTTAATCAGTGTTGAGTAGACGCGGTTGGAAGGCACCGGGCAACAGAAGCCTTCCATAGTCTTAAAATATAAGGTTTTTATGTATAATAAGAATAATGTATTTTTTAAAATAATTAATAAAGAAATTTCTGCAAGCATTGTCTATGAAGATGAAACAGTTATAGCTTTTAATGACATAAATCCAAAAAGTAAAGTCCATATTTTAGTAGTCACTAAAGGTTTATATACTGATTTTTCTGATTTTGTGCAAAATGCTTCTGTTAAAGAAATTCAAAAATTTAATCAGTCACTTAATAATGTTATTCAACAACTAAAGCTTGATAAAACTGGTTATAGATTAATTTCTAATATGGGTACAGATGCGAAGCAAGAAGTTTTTCATTTTCATGTTCATATTCTTGGTGGGGAGCCTTTAAATGCAATGTAATAGTATTAGTTCTCTACTTGCATGTGTAAATTGTTTTGAGTATTCTAGAAAAAATATTAAAGGACGATTAGTTGAAATTAATAGAACAAATTACGAAGGCTGTATCTGCTTCTTTAGAGGATAAAGGATATGATTTAGTTCAAATTAAATTAATAAATGGCGGAAAAAGATTAATTGTTGGTATTGTTATTGAACGGCTAGATAATAAATACATTTCTATTGATGATTGTACAATAGCAAGTCGACTAATTTCTGCTATTTTAGATGTTGAAGATTTCATAAAAGGAGCATATACTTTGGAAGTTAGTTCACCAGGCGAGAATCGTCCCCTTTTAAAGGTTAAGGATTTCGAGCGTTTTTACGGAAAGGCCGTAAAAATGGAGTTATTTAATCCTATAAATGGTACTAGGAAAATTGTCGGTACTTTAGGTAAATTGATTAATAACTCAGAAACTGTAATTGTAAATTTCTTTAATGGTGATAACGAAGTTAAGTTGGACGTGCCTTTAAATAATATAAAAAAGGCAAGTATAAAAAGGGATTTTTAAATTAGGAGTGGAAAATGTCGACAGCTTTATGGACAGATTCTAGATTTTACGGACCTGAATTGTTGCAGATTTCTGATGCTGTAGCGCGTGAAAAAGGATTAAATAAAGATAAAGTATTAAACGCTATGTCAGAGGCTATCCAGCGGGCTGCAAAATCTAAATATGGTCTAGAAAATGATATACGTGTTGATATTGATAAAAAGACAGGAGAAGTTAACATTTTTCAGTGTTTGACAGTCGTTAGTACAGTAGAAAATGAAAATACTGAGATTTCTTTAGAGGATGCTAAAAAAAGAGATTCTAATGCACAAATTGGTATGGAATTATTAACAAAGTTACCGCCAATTAGCTTTAATAGAATGGCAGCTCAAGCTGGAAGACAGATAATTTCTCAAAAAATTCATGAGGCTGAACGGGAAAAACAGTATGAGGAATTTAAAGATAGAGTAGGGGAAATAGTTAGTGGTATTGTTAAACGAGCTGAATTTAATTCCGTTACTTTAGATATTGGACGTACAGAAGCTGTAATAAGAAGAGATCAATTGATTCCTAAGGAAAATTTCCGCGTAGGAGATAGAGTTAGAGCATATATTGTTTCAGTATCAAGAGAAGTTAGAGGGCCACAGATAGAGTTATCTAGAACCCATCCTCAGTTTTTAGTAAAATTATTTAAGCAGGAAGTCCCTGAAGTTTATGATGGTATTATTGAAATTAAATCCGTTGCGCGGGATCCAGGCAGTAGAGCTAAAATTGCTGTATACACTAAGGATCCAAATATTGATCCTATAGGTGCTTGCGTCGGAGTTAGAGGGAGTAGAGTTCAGTCTATTATTCAGGAATTACAAGGTGAGAAAATAGATATTGTGTTATGGTCTGATGATCCTGCTACATTTGCAGTGAATGCATTGGCTCCGGCGGAAGTATCCAAAGTTGTTATGGATGAAGAAAATAAAAAATTTGAAGTTTTAGCTCCAGATGATCAGTTAAGCCTTGCAATTGGACGACGCGGACAAAATGTACGTCTGGCTTCTATATTGATTGGTTGGACAGTTAGCGTTGTTTCTGAAACTGAAGCAATGGACAAGAAAAATAAAGAATACCATGATCAATCTAATAATCTTATGGTTGCATTAGATTGTGATGAAGTAATCGCTCACTTATTGGTTAATGAAGGATTTGCAAATGTAGAAGAGTTAGCAGGCGCAGATATTTCTGAATTAACTAATATCGATGGATTTGATGATGATATAGCAAAAGAGTTAATTAATCGTGCAAATGATTTTGTCGAGAAGAAAGAAAATGAAATTGCTGAAAAATTAAAGGAAGTAAATTTTGATAAAGCAATTATGGATCTTAATTTTTTCTCAAATAAAGAATTGTTAACTTTATTTGAAAACAATGTAAAAGTTTTGGATGATTTAGCAGATTTAAGCATAGAAGAATTAATGGAAATATTCCCAAATATGGATAGTAGTCGCGCTAGTGATATAATTCTAAAAGCTAGAGAGCATTGGTTCAAGTAAGATATACGGAGATATGAATGGTTGAAATAAAAAAAGGTACTTTGAGCTTATCTCATTCATTAGGAATTAAAAAAAATTTAAATGGTGAATCAAATAAAATACGCCAGAGCTTTTCTCATGGAAAATCTAAAGTTGTGGCTGTGGAGATTAAAAAGAAAAGGGTAGGGAATAAATCATCTTCGGCAAAATCTAACTCTTCTGCTAATAATGATTTTACAAATGGTAATTTAACTAATCAGGAAATGCAGACCAGATTGCAGGTCGTTAAAGATGCGCTGAGAGAAAATCGTGAGCAAGAAGAATTAAGAATTAAACAAGAGAAATTAGAACAAGAAAGATTAGTTGCAGAGCTTCAAAAAAATGCAGTCAATGAAGACATAAATAATTCTAAAGAAAAAAACAATTCATCAGACCAAAAAACATCGGATGATTACAATGATTCTTCTTTGAGTTTAAAAAAAGACAAAAAATCTTCTAAAGGTTTTGTTGAAATTAAAGAAGAACATTCTAAAGTACAGCAAAAAAGAGATTTTCACTTACATCGTAATGATTTTGATGAAGATGAGGGAGTAGTAATTAAATCTAATAATCAAAGAAAAGTACCAGCAATCAAGAAAGATATCAAAGAACTAAAAGGTAAATATAATTCTCCGTCATCTGGTAGAATTTCTATATATAATGCTTTAGATGGTGAAGATGATGAGAGAGTGCGTTCTTTATCATCTATACGTCGAGCTAGAAAAAAAATTAAGTTAAATAATGCAAAAAAACCAGAAGAAATAAAGGTTGTTAAAGAAGTTATTGTACCCGAAACAATTAGTGTACAGGAATTATCTAATAGAATGGCTACTCGCGTTGGAGAAGTAATAAAGTATTTAATGAAGTTAGGAATGATGGTTACAGCAAACCAAATTCTTGATGCTGATACCGCGGAATTAGTCATTACAGAGTTTGGTCATAAAATAAAAAGAATCAATGAGAATGATATAGAATTAGATTTAAAAAAAGAAGATACTATTGAAGATTTAGTACCAAGACCTCCTGTTGTAACTATTATGGGACATGTTGATCATGGCAAAACTTCATTATTGGATGCATTAAGGAAAACAGATATAGCGTTAAATGAAGCTGGTGGTATTACTCAAGGAATTGGTGCTTATCAAGTTACTTTAAAAGATGGAAGAAAAATAACTTTTATCGATACACCTGGGCATGCGGCATTTACTGAAATGCGTTCCCGTGGGGCAAATGTTACAGATGTGGTTGTTTTAGTTGTAGCTGCAGATGATAGCGTTAAAGAACAAACTATAGAAGCAATACATCATGCAAAAGCGGCGGGTGTTCCGATTATTGTAGCTATTAACAAAATTGACAAGCCTGATGCAAATGCTGATAAAGTAAGAAAAGATCTTATGAATTATGAAGTGTTTGTTGAGTCATATGGTGGAGATGTTATAGATGTTGAAATTTCAGCTAAGTCTGGATTAAATCTTGACAAATTAGAAGAAGCTATTCTGTTACAAGCAGAGATGTTAGAGTTAAGAGCTAATCCGAATAGACCAGCAGAAGGTATTGTAATTGAATCTAAAGTTGAGAAAGGATTAGGTTCTGTCGCAACTATATTGATTAATAGAGGAACTTTGAAAGTAGGTGATATTTTCGTTTCAGGTAGTGTTTTCGGTAAGGTTCGAGCCATTAGAGATGATTGTCATAATCCTTTAGAAAAATTAACTCCAGGAACACCTGGTGAGATTATTGGGTTTAGTGGTCCTACAATTCCAGGTGATGATTTTATTGCAATAAATGATGAATCAAAAGCTAAAGAAATAGCAAATTACAGGGATAGAAAAAAGCGTGAACAATCTTGGGTTGTTACATCTCATACAAGTTTTGAGCAAATGTTTACTAAGTTGAAAGCTGATGAAAAGTTGAAAATACTATCTGTTATTGTAAAAGCTGATGTTCAGGGATCTGCAGAAGCTATTTGTTCAAGTCTATTAAAACTTTCTAATGAAGAAGTCGCTGTTAGAATTATACATTCTGGTATTGGAGAAATTACAGAAAATGATGTTGCTTTGGCAAAAGCCTCTAATGCGGTTTTACTTGGATTTAATGTTCGTTCAAATAATCAAGCAAAAGATCAAATTTCTAGAGATAAATTACAAGTAAAATACTATTCAATTATTTATGATTTAATAGATGATATGAAATCATTATTATCTGGCATGCTGACACCAGACACAAAGGAGAATATTTTAGGTTCTGCAGAGGTACGTAAGCTATTTGATATTTCTAAAATTGGTAAGATTGCTGGATGTATGGTTTTAGATGGCGTTATTAAGCGTGGTACGAAAATTAGGTTAATTCGGGATGGAATAGTTGTGTATACTGGTAACCTTAAATCTATACACCATGAAAAAGATGCGGTAAAAGAGGCTAGAGCAGGATTTGAATGTGGTATAGCATTAGAAAATTATAATGATATACATTTGAAAGATATTATTGAATGTTTTGAAATTGAAGAAATTGCTAGACAAATTTAGATATTATGAAAAATAACAGTCCCAGAGCTAATAGGGTAGCGGTTGAAGTAAAAAGAGTTGTATCAGAATATTTGATTAATGGAGTTTTAGATGATTTCGGAGATATAAAGTCATCCATGATTGTTGTTACAGATGTTGTAATGAGCTCTGACTTAAGTCACGCTAAAATATTTGTCTCTCCTATTTCAATATTGATTGATAATGATAATTGTATAAAATTTTTGGAATCTCATTTATCGAAGATACGTTATTATCTTGGAAAAAATATAAGATTGAAGGTGGTTCCAGAGTTAAGATTTTTTATAGACAATTCATTTGAATATGCAAAAAAAATGGATAAAATTTTTGATTCATTACATAATAAAAATACAAATTAATTGAATTGTCTATTATAAATTCCAGGGTTCATCAAGATCAATTCTCTATAGATGATATGCTTTGGCATATGATGTTTCATATGGGTTTATTTGAACACATTTTGATTCAAATGTGGATATTTCATAATGGTAACGTTTTTCGAAGAGTTTTATAGATATTGATTAAAAAAGTATTCTTTACATAAAGTTTTTCAAAAAATTTGGTGCTATCTGTATGTTTTTAGATAATTTTTTAAAACTTGATTTTATTTTTTTTATTGATAAAATCTATATAACGTTGTATAAGAAAAGAGCTAGCAAAAGTATAGAATTTTGATTTTAATTAAGTTTGGTAAGAAAATATGAGATTATATGAAAATATTTTTATAGGTCGTCAAGATCTTTCTCAACAGCAGGTTGAAGCATTAGGGGTGAGTTTGGGATTGTTTGTTACCCAAAACGGAGGAGAGGTTGTTCGTAATGAGTATTGTGGCTTAAGAACACTAGCTTATCCTATTAGAAAAAATCATAAGGGACATTATTATATAATTCAAATGAAAGCTAATTCTTCTATTGTTTCGGAATTGAACCGTACTATGAAGATAAATGAGGATATAATTCGTCATCTGATTGTAAAAGTTGATGAATTTGATAATAAAGAGAATTTAATTTCTCAAGCTAAATCTTATAACGATGATGTATTTTTAAATAAAGATATTGGTTATCGAGCTGCAAATAGTAAAATTGATATAATACAAGAAAATAAAGAAGAAGTTTTAGAAACGACTTCTGAAGTTGAGGAGTGACTCCATGAGTAATAAATCTATAGATAAAGATAAAAATAATTTGTGGAAAAGAAGTAATCTTATGTTTAAGAAAAAAAAATGCCCTTTTGAAAGTGGAGCAATGAAAATAGATTATAAAGATCCGCGTACATTACAGAAATTTATATCAGAAAGAGGTAAAATAATGCCTTGTAGAATTTCTATGGTGTCCTCTAGAAAACAAAGGGCATTAGCTTTAGCTATAAAAAGAGCTAGATATTTAGCTTTACTTCCATATGTTGCAGATTAATAAGGGTTTTATTTCTATCCCATTTAATTGGGATAGAAATAAATTTTATTAATTATTGTATAACATAGAAGTTAGATTCTTCTTCTCTCGTAGAGATTAATATGTTTCTTTCCGTTTTTGGATAGTTTAATCCCATTGATATCTTTACTAATTTATTAACAATATTATCGGGAGTAGCTCTTTCAGATAATTCTGATAGGTTTTCTGGAGTGATATTATCCATTTTACTATATGCATTATCTAGATTTACTTGCGTTCTACAATAGATTACTGGTTTATTATATATTGTACCAGTTGCTTTTAATTGATGTTCAGTCATTACAGCAGTATTGTTCATTAATATATCTGGTATAGCATATGCCCATTCTAATAGAGAGTTGGGTATACTGCTACTGACACATTTCCCTGTCCCCATGGATAAAATCATATATGCATCAGCATTTGAGTAAAGCCTGATTGCGTCTGAGAAGGCACAATTTACAGGATTGTTTGCAAAAAGTCCACCATCAGAAGTAGTTGTATGTACATCTCTATTGTGTATTATGTTATCAATTGTCCTGATTATTGCTGGTCTAAAATATGTCGGAGCAGCTGTGGTAGCAGCCCAAACATCTTTTAAATAATAATCTGCTCTTGTTTGATGGATTGAGTTGTTTGCTATATAATTTTTAAAAAATTTTGGTTCAGGTAATGATAAATCATAATAAGGAATTAAAACGTCGTTTAACAGCTCTGATAGTTTAGTATTACCAGCATATCTAGAAAATGTTTCATATGCGGATTCGCTACTATATTTTGCAACACCTAAGCCAAACCAGTTGAAAAATCTTTTTCGAAAAATATTTCCACCTTGATTATAATATATATCCTGTAAATCTTCAGAACTATATAATGCCTCTGAAGGATTTTCTGGATTTTTTATATTATATCCAGCGGCAATAATACCACCTGTTGATGTTCCTGCAAACATATGAAACATTTGATGCATTTTTTGCCCTGTCAAAGATTCCAATGTCTTACATTGTAAAATTGGTATAATTCCTCTAATTCCACCTCCATCTATTGAGCATATTCTAGCTACATTTTTATTTTGCATAAAAAAATCTATTCTCTCTTGTGAAGCGGTTTGAGATGTTATAAAAGTAGAGCTACTAAAAGTTAAAGGATTGGCTCTTAGATCTCTAGATAATATGATAGGTTCATCTGGCGAAGTTTGTCCTGGTATTTCTGATAAGTTGATTTGCATAGCATTGATGTTAATTATATTGTTTATCATAAATATTCCATATAATAAAAACATTTTAATTTGCATAATAGTTTCTCCTTATATTTTTTTGTTATATTGACAATAAAAAGTTAACATTAAGTTAATTTTTATAATTTTTCTTTTAGATTATGTAAATTTTAATTATTTATTTGCTTTTTACTGTTAAAATCAATCCGATTAAGGTTGCAACGATGAAATTGATATTATTGTTTTTATTTAGTTTTTTTGTGCAGAATACTTATTCTAACGCATATTCTGTACCAAAGATTTTACCTAAAAGTAGAGCGTGTAAACCTATTTATACGCCAGAATTTGATGCAAAAAATAAATTCGTAATTAATGCGCCTATAGGATGGGGGTATAGAACTTTTAATAGCGATAATGGGTTAATAGGGGTTTTATGGCCAAGGGGGACTAGCTTTAGCTCGACAGAAACAGCTGTATTTGTGTTTTTGCAAGATACAAATATAGAATTATTTAAGAAAAAACCGAAATATTCTAATATATTTACAGAAAAGTGCCCTAAAGCTTCATTTAAATTTGCAAAAAATGAAGATATGGATGATAAAACCAAATCTATTGAAGAAAAATATTTTTCAGGACGTTGTGGTCGGACAAGAATTTTATTTGAGGAAAAAGTTAAAAATTATAGATTAATTATATTATTAGTTTCAGGGCACGATATTCCTGCAAAACTATTTAATGATGTAAGATATACAGTCTCAGCATACAGAAAAGAAATAGAAAAAAGTTTTGGTCTAGATGAAGATGAAAATGAAAATACAAAGCAACAAAAAAATCAATTTATTGGAAGTACTTTATGAAACAAATGTACTATTTTTGTCAATAAATTTAATCTATTTTGTTTAATTTCTAGATTTTCAGTGTTTACAAGTATTTTTTCAAAAAATATGGATATAAATTTTTCTATTGATAAAAGTGCATTTAATTCTTTTTCGAATTTAATTTTAATATCATCTGTGCTTAATTCAATATTTTTAATAATACTATCCAATTTATTTATTTCATTATACAAGGATATTTCTTCTTTTTCAGAAATTAATAACTGATTTATCATTATATCTTTATTATGTCCTATAATATTTTTTGCTCTTTTATAACAAATGATTAATCTTTGACCTATTTCTGTTTGTAATACACTATTTAAGAATTCTGCTTTTTGATAAATTAATAATATATTGTCATAGTTTTGTAATAATGAATTAATAATATCAGGGTCTATATTTTCATTTTTCAATAGAACTTTTAGTCTTTCTTTAATAAAATTTATGATTCTTTGTTCTGTTTCTTTTGAATAATTGTTTATTGGTAGTTTTGATAGTGCTTGTTTAATAAATGTTATTAAATCTATTTTAATATTATACTTTTTTATTATTTTTATAATACTAATAGCTGCTCTACGAAGTGCAAATGGATCTTTAGAACCTGTTGGCTCTTTACCTATAGCAAACAAACTAGTAATTATTTCAATTTTATCTATTAATGAAAATAGAGCGCTAAACGCAGTTGAGAATTCTTCGCCTTGTTTATATTGCTCTTTTATTGCATTACACACTAATGGACTTTCTTTTTGAATTTGAGCATAACATGCACCCATAATTCCTTGTAATTCAGTAAATTCACTTACTATATTTGTCGAAAGATCACATTTTGCTAATGTAGCTGTTCTTACTAATAAATCTTTCATTTCAGGTTTGATCCAAGAATTTGATTTTTTTAATTCATTATAAGCGAAAATACAAAAATCAATCATTCTTTGAGTACGTTCATAAAGTGAACCTAAACTTTCATAAAATTCAATTTTTTTCAGTGATTCTAAATGATGTTCTAATGGCTTTTTTAAATCCGTTTCAAAGAAAAAAAGAGCATCTGATAATCTTGCATTAAGTACACGCTCATTCCCTTCTATAATGACTTTTCCATTATCATATGCTTTATTATTCGTGACAAATACAAAATATGGAGCTAATTTACCTTCATTATTTCGAACAGGAAAATACCTTTGATGAACTTTCATAGGAGTAATAATAACTTCTTCTGGTAATTTCATAAAATTATCTGGAATTTTACCCATTAAAACTATTGGATATTCAGATAACCCAACTACTTCTTCCATTAAGTCCAAAGGAGTATCTATTTGTAAATTATATGTTTTTTCAATAGATTTTATTTCATTTTCAATAATATTGCGTCTTTCTTCTCTATCTATAATAACAAAAGATTTTTTTATTTTATATTTATAATCCCCAAGGTTTTTAATATAAATTTTTTCAGGAGATAAAAATCTATGACCCACAGTATAATTAGAAGACTTTACTCCAATTTCATCTAAGCAAAAATTTATAGTTTTTTCATTAAATATAGCAAGAATATTCCTAATTGGTCTGACAAAATACATAGAATAACTACCCCATCTCATAGATTTTTTCCAGGGAATATTTGTTATAGCTTTTTTAATAATATCGACTAATAAATGTGAAGTTTCTTGTGCATTATGATCGATTTTTGCAAAAAGAAATGTTTTTTTATCTATTGTTTTCTCTACACAGTCATTTCTTGAAATATGGTGAGCCAAAAGAAATTTTTCAATTACTTCTATAGGTGCATTTATTTGAGGTCCTTTTTTTTCTTCTTGATAAGCGGTTGATTTTAATTCTAAATCTGATGAAAATACCATCCGCCTTGGAGAGATAAAACTATTCACATTTCTATATGGTATTTTTAATCTATCGAATTCATTCACAAACAATTTTTCTAATTCTTGAATCGATTCAGCTTGTAATCTTGAAGGAATTTCTTCTACTAATAATTCTAATAAAAAGTTACTCATAATTTTTTATCTGTGCCTCACAACATGCTTTTGCAAGTGCCCTTACTCTTGCTATTCTTTCAACTCTTTCTGCAATACTTAATGCGCCTCTTGAATCCATTAAATTAAACAAATGACTAGCTTTAATACATTGATCATAAGCAGGCAACACCAAACCTGATAGTGCTAAATTTTTACACTCATTTTCTGCGTCTGAAAAATGCTGTTTTAATTTATCAACATTAGCATACTCAAAAGAATACTTTGAAAATTCTATCTCTTGTTGTTTACATATATCGCCGTAGGAAATTTTTTCTTTACCCTCTTTCCCGTTCCAATTTAAATCATATACATTGTCTACAGATTGAAGAAACATAGCTAGACGTTCCAGCCCGTATGTTAACTCTACTGTAATAGGATTGCACTGAATTCCTCCTACTTGTTGAAAATATGTAAATTGAGTGATTTCCATTCCATCACACCAAACTTCCCAACCTAAACCCGCCGCTCCGAGTGTCGGACTTTCCCAATCATCCTCTATAAAACGAATATCATGAAGTTTATTATCAATACCGACTGTTTCTAGGCTTTTTATATAAATATCTTGTATATCTTTTGGAGATGGCTTTATAACTACTTGAAATTGATGATGTTTTTGTACGCGATTTGGATTTTCGCCATAACGACCATCAGCAGGTCTTCTAGAAGGTTGTACATATGCAGCTTTCCAACTATTTTTTCCTAAAGCTTTCAAAAATGTATTTGGGCTAAAAGTACCTGCTCCAACTTCCATATCATATGGCTGAAGAACAGCACATCCATAACCACCCCAATATTGTTGCAGGGAAAAAATAAGATCCTGAAATCCTTTCATAGCGACTACCAAAATTTATACTCTATAAATAACACAAAACGACATTGTATAGTATTTTAATTATAATGCTGTTGATGAAGATTTAAGTAGTTTCACATGCCTTAAACCATCTTTTCCTAATTTTTCTTTTAAAACATAAGAATTAGGGCTAGTAGCTATATCTACTGGAAATATCTGCTTAAATAATTTGTTTTTATTTGTATCTAGCATTTTTATAATGACCAAATATTTTTCAAAATCATAGGAATTCATACCTGAAAGATCAGTTATTTTTAAAGAAATTTCTCCGCTATCTTTATTTATTTTAAATCCTTGTCCTACTATGCTAAAAAAGTCTGTAATATCAACAATTTCTCCATCATTTTTTTTAGCTTTGATTTTTATTTGAAGAGTAGATTTTTTTTGAGAATCATTTTTAACACGAAAAATCATCTCATCTGATTTGTTGTTATCATCAGATGTTACAGTCATCGCATTGGTTAATAAAAACCCAAACAAAGAAATAATGGCTATACCATATTTAATCATATCTAAACCTTCTAAATAATCTACTGTAATATATAATAATATATTAATAAAAATACAAATAAAGTCAACAACTTTTTATGACAAAATTTATTGAATTTTTTTATGTGTTAATACTGAAATAATTTTTGAAATAGTTTCTTTCAAATCTTTTCTTTCAACCACCATATCAATCATTCCATGTTGCAATAAATATTCTGATTTTTGAAACCCATCTGGTAGTTTCTCATGAATAGTGCCTTCAATAACTCTTGGTCCGCTGAAAGCTATTAATGCATCTGGTTCGGCAATATGTATATCTCCTAACATCGCAAAAGATGCAGACACACCGCCTGTAGTAGGATTTGTTAACAAGACGATATAAGGAAGAGATGCTTCTTTAACTTTATTTGTTGCTACTACAGTTCTAGGCATTTGTATTAATGAAAAAATGCCCTCTTGCATACGAGCACCTCCAGAGCATGGCACAACTAAAAAAGAGCACGATTTTTTTAATGCATATTCTGCACCGGCAACAAAACCTTCTCCTACAGAAGTTCCCATTGAACCACCCATAAAATCAAAATTGAAAAATACAGCAACACATTTATTTCCATTAATTCTGCCGAATACAACGGTGACAGCGTCTTCTTCAGATGTTTTTTCTTTTGCATTTTTCAATCTTTCAGTATAACGCTTTGTATCTTTAAATTTCAGTGGATCTAATAATTTAGAATGGTATTTTATTTTTGTAACATCTCCATTATTATCGAAAAGATTTTTAATCCTCTCATTTACACTAAATTTGAAATGATAATTACATTGAGGGCATACTTGAAGATTGTTTGATAAATCACTATGAAAAATCATCTGTTCACATTTAGGGCATTTTGTCCATAAATTTTCAGGAACATCATTACCTACTAAAGCTCTAATTTTAGGTCTAACAAAATTGGTAAGCCAATTCATATTATTTACCTCTTTTCATTCT
This sequence comes from uncultured Alphaproteobacteria bacterium, assembly GCA_944390765.1. GTDB lineage: Bacteria > Pseudomonadota > Alphaproteobacteria > UBA3830 > UBA3830 > UBA3830. The sequence goes on from CALXQM010000013.1 coordinate 41,084, forward strand.
ATCTCTTCTGCTTTCTAATATTATTCTGCCGTTTATTAAATCTTTTAATTTTTTACCTGCTTTAAAAAAAGGTACTTTTTTCGCAGCTACTATGACTTTTTCTCCATTTCTTGGATTTCTTCCTATGGATTCTTCTCTATGTCTAACGCAGAATGTACCAAAATCCCGCAATTCAACACGTCCATTATTTTTTAATTGTAAAGCAATAGAATTAAAAATTATATTTAAAACCTTGTCTATATTTTTTGCACTCATATAAGGATATGTCATCGAAATACGGGCAATTATATCTGCTTTATTCATTAAGAACTCCGTAAAATTCAAGTAAAGTGTAACAAAGTAACAAATAATGTATACTTTACAGTTCCTTATTATATATTAAAATGATAAATATTCAAATTCATAAATATTGAATAAAATTATGACTGCTGAAATTTTAAGCGTGCTTTCTTTTTTTATTTGCGCAATATCTATAATTTTTTTGTTACGTTTTTATGGTAAAGAAGGACTATTTATATATACAATTGTTATTGTGATTGCTTCTAACATCCAAGTATTAAAACTTACACATTATTTTTTTATGGAAAATCCTGTAGCTTTAGGTACTGTAATTTTTTCCACTACTTTTGCCGTTGACAATATTATTACCGAACTTTTTGGAGCAAGTGAAGCAAGAAAAAATACTTTTCTAAGTTTTTTTAGCTACTTAATATTTATTATTTTAATGAAAATTACAATCCTGTACCCAACAATTATAGATACTGACTGTTATAATCATTACGAGGAAATGAAAATATTGTTTTCTACATCATTAAATATTTTTATTTCTAGCTTAATAGCTTATATTGTCGGACAGTTATTTGATATTAAATTATTTGCATTTTTACTAAATATTATGAAAAATAAATATCTTATTTTGCGTTCCTTTATTTCTATGAGTTTATCTACATTTTTAGATAATTTTGTATTTTCAGTTTTAGCTTGGATAATATTATCAGATAATCCAATTTCTTGGAATTCTCTTTGGTCAACTTATATTTTCTCAGGTTATTTGCTAAGATTAATAGTTGTTGTTTTTTGTATTCCTCTTGTAAAATTGGCTAAGAGGTTTTATTTGGATAAGAAATATGTATGAAAATTTTAAATTCGATGTTATCTTTAGGACAGAAAAGGCCAGATTGGGAGAATTGACAACTCCTCATGGGGTTATTAAAACTCCTGCTTTTATTTTTTGTGGTACAAAAGCCAGCGTTAAAGGAATTTCTCCACAACAACTTAAGGAATTAAAATCTCAAATTATTTTATCCAATACTTACCATTTGTTTTCATATCCTGGAGCAGATTATATAAAATCAAGAGGAGGGCTTCATAAATTTATCGGATGGGATAAACCCATGTTTACAGATTCTGGAGGATTTCAGATATTTAGTTTAGGGCATGGTTCAGTTGCAGACGAGATAAAGGGACGACGTTCTGGTATTTCAACTTTATGTAAAATTACAGAAGAGGGGGCTATATTTAGGTCTTATTGGGATGGTTCGATACAATTGCTAAGCCCGGAAAAATCCATACAAACTCAAAAATGTTTAGGTGCGGATTTAATAGTGGCTTTTGATGAATGTACTCCTTTTCATAGTAGTAAAAAATATACAGAGCTATCTATGGAACGTTCTCATAGATGGGAAAAGCGTTCTCTTGATGAATTCATTAAATTAGATAATGGAGATCAAGCTATCTACGGCATAATTCAAGGAGGAATATATTCAGATTTAAGAAAAAGAAGCGCAGAGTTCATTAATAGTAATAATTTTTTTGCTACCGCCATTGGAGGAACTTTAGGCTCGACTAAAGAACAAATGTATGAAGTAGTAGAAATGGCAGTAAAGGATATAGATATATCTAGACCTATACATTTGCTTGGTATTGGTGGTATTTCTGATATTTTCAGAGGAGTTGATCTAGGAATAGATACTTTTGATTGTGTCCATCCGACTCGTATAGCAAGACATGGCGGAGCTTTAGTGAAAAATAAATATAGAGATTCAAAAGTTAGAGAGCATATAAACTTAAAAAGATCTGAATATGCTAATGATGATAATCCTATTGAATTAGATTGTGATTGTCCGACTTGTTGTTCTTTTTCAAGGGCATATTTACATTATCTTTTGAAAGCAAATGAATTGCTAGCTTTATCAGCTATTACCATACATAATATTAGATTTATGAATAGATTAATGGAAGAAATACGTCAAGGAATTTTCACTAGTAGTTTGAATGAGGTGAAATTACGGTGGTGTTAAGAATTATACTAATTGTATTGGTTTTTTGTTTTCATAATAGTTATGTATATTGTAAGTTAAGTGATATTAAGAATTTTTATTATGGTATTCATTTAACAATAAATGGGAATGATAGTCTATTAGATAGATTAAAAGAAATAATTTCAGAGTCAGAGTTTAGAGCAGAATTAAAAAAATTAAGAATTTTTGCAATGAAAAATAAACCTGTAAGTAGCATCAATACCCTAACCGATAGATTAAATAATGATATAAAAGCTATTTATAAAAAATTACACTTTGATGGATATTATAATGCTATTGTTTTAGGAAAAATTAAAATAGATGAAGATGGTAAGGTAAATGTTTTTATAAAAATAGATTTAAAAAAACAATTTTCCTTGAAAGTAAAGTTAAATTTGTTAGACAAAAATATACAAACAAATTTATTTTATTCAGAATTTTTGGATAAAAAAGCACAAAAAAAATATGCTTCAATGGCTGATATAAAAGATATAATCAGTACAATGGAGTTGTATCTTAAAAATAATGGCTTTTATAATCCTCAAATTACTCATAAAAGAGTTGTTATTGATTATGAAAATAATGAGGCTGTTTTATATTTGAATATTCTTTGTGGAAATAATGTTGTTTTTGGTAAAACTTATATAGATAAATTTTCTGGTATTGATGAAAATTTTATTCGAAATAGATTAGAATGGTTTGAAGGAGAAAAATTTAATTATGATAAGGTAAAATTGAGTGAAGAGAATTTAAAAAATACACAAATTTTTTCTGATGTAAATATTAATACAGTAGATGAAGATTCTAATAATAATTCTATTCCTATGGTTGTAAAAGTAACAGAAGACAAAAAACATATACTTGATTTTGGAATTATGTATTCCGGAGTTAAGAATATGAATTTCGATAAAAAATCTAATGTTAGAAAAGGTTTGAAAGCATTAACCGCAAAATTATCTTGGACACGCTTAAATGCATTTGGATGTGGTGAAAAATTCATGATTAATACCGAAGGTACACCTATGAAAGCAAATGAAAAAAGAATGGATTATGCATTTGAAGCATCACTCACTCAACCTGATATTTTTACGAAAAATGGGGATGTGAATTATATAATAGGTAGAAAACAAGAATTAACAAATGTATTTTTTAAAAAGTCGGATAAGGTGGGGGTTTACTACAGTTATTCTTGGCTTAATTCCTTATATCCTAGTATTGGATTATTTTTCGAAAATAATTTTATTGACTCAGATCCTGTATTTTTTTTTAATAATAAATTATCTAAAAATTATAAGGGATGGGGGATCCCTTTAGATCTAACTATTGATCAGACTGATGATATTTTAAATCCTACAGAGGGATATAAAATACATTCGAATTTTTCATTTTTTAAGCTTAATAGTCATAATATAAATGATTTAAAATCTTATGTCATATCTTATACTTATAATTGTAAATTGATGAATAGTAGAAAAAATGTATTTGCACTTTATTTAGCTAAAAAAGGTATTATTAATAGTAAAATTGATTTTATCCCTTTAGATAAAAGAATTTATGCCGGAGGTATAAATTCTGTTAGAGGATATGCAAATCAAATGGCTTCAGAAAAAATTAAAGGAATAGATTCTATTTCTGGTGGGAAATCGTCAATAGAATTTAATACAGAACTAAGACATAAAATCAATAAAGATTGGGGAGGAACAATATTTTTTGATGGAGCTAAAGTTTTCGGAAATCAATCTAAATGTTTTGAAATAGAAAATAAAAGATGGTTTTATTCTATAGGTTTTGGTATTAGATATTTTACAGAAATTGGACCAATTAGATTAGATTTTGCTTTTCCTATAAATAGAAGAAAAGAAGTAGATTCTAAAATGCAATTTATAATGAGTTTGGGACAAGCGTTTTAATGATAAAAAAGAGCATTAAATTATTATTTCAGTTTATACTCATTGCATTGTTATTCATTATTATAATTTCAAGTTTATTTTATAATGATAAAAGTAGACAGTTCATTTTGGATGCTATAACTGGATATTTTTCAAGAAATGGAGTTATTATTAAAGTTGAAGGAATCAATATTTCGAATATAGATAAAATTGATTTGAAAATACCATCAAATACAAGATTAATATTTAAAAATTGTTCTTTTAATAGATCATCATTGTATATCAATGAATTTTTATTTGAGAGTAATAATCAAGATACTAGTTCTAATATACAATTTACAGATTATTTATCTTTTGGGAAAATATTACGTATTTTTATTAAAAATTTGTCGGTTAAAAAAGGTATATTGAATATTAATGGTCAAGTTCATACTTTAAATGACTTTCAATTTCATATAAACGAAAATTCAGATAATTTTTATATTGTAATTGATAAAAATTTATCTGTGAATATCGAATTTTATAGAAATATATCTCGTTATGAAAAAGGGATTGTTAAATTTGAGAACTTTTTTGGTTATAAAGGTAAGCTAGAGATTTATGAACCAGAAGAGTGTGTTGCTAGTTATAAATTATTAGCTGATAATGATGAAATTAATATTATATCGGATGGATTTTTTAAAAGTTTTTTAAAAGAAATAAATATCAATGATATTTTTGTTAATTATAAAAATCAAGTTGGATTTAATCTATATGGGAAAATTTTTTTATGTGACTTAAGATCTGATTTATCTGCGAAAATATACATAGATAAGTATTTCTCTCAAGGGAAAATTCCAGATGAAATTTGGAAAAATTTACAATCATTACTTGCAGAAGTAAATCTAATAAGTGATTGGAGAAATAATCATAAAATTTTTATAAATTTTGAGAAAAATGGAGTAAAGGTAGGAGATGCGACAGGTAAATTAATAAATCACGCGATTAATTTACAAGCTAATATTCCTTGGATGAATATTTATAATTATCAAATTAAAGCATTAAGTATTGAAACACAGGATTTACAAAATTATTTTTGTTTTTTGCACGGGGATAAATTTTCAATTAAAACTAATTTGAATGCAAAGAGAGATATTTTAGTAAAAGACTTTATCTTTACAACGGGAAATGATTTCTTAAAATCCGAAAATCCTTTTATTTTTGATGGTAAAGTAAATAACGGTAGATTTAGTTTTCATTTTGATGATTTAGAATTTTTTAGAAATTTATATCCAATAAAGGGGAAGGCTTTTGGTAACTTATTTTTTGAACAAGGGAATTTATATATTAATTTAAATTCTCCTAAGATAAATTTAGATAAGATTAATTTATTTGGGGTTAAAATTAGTGGAGGAACGCAAAACTCTAAGATATCATTTAGGCACGTCCGTTATAACGAATTGTTTCTATCTGATTGTATTATAAATAAAAAACTTAATAAAATATTTATTGACACAAAATTAAACGATGTTACTAAGGTGAATCTTAATGGGATAATAAATAATAATGAGGTGAATTTACAAGGGCAAGCGGTAAATAAAAAAAATGTAATGATTATTCAAAAATGCTTAATAAATTTATTCGATAAAATTTATAAATTAAAATTAAATATAAAAAATCAAAAACAACAAGGAGAAGCTTTAATTGATATTGATAGTAATAAATTTAATTTAGATTTTTCTGATTTTTCATTAAAGGTTTTTTCAGCTTTTTTTAATCGAGTAGTTCCGCAATGCAAGTTAAAAGGTAGTATTCATTTGTCATCAAGAGATAAAATATTTATAGGTGACGGTAAATTTCAGGTTAATGGATTTGTTTCTAAAAATAACAATATGGAACTGAATATATCAAATCGATTAAATGGTTTATATTTGGATTGTAATTTAAAAAATGGAAATGAATTAGTTTCACTTAAGTCTTCATTTCCAATAGTTATAAAAAATGATGGAATATTTGCGGAATTACATGGTATTCCATTAAATTTATCTTTAATCGGTAAAGTGAATCTTTCTAATATATTCGATCTTTCAGATGGATATGGATTTAAAGGGTATATTAATACAAATTTTAATATTAAAGGTACATTAGAAAAACCTATTCTAAACGGTTTTTTTGATTACAGTGACGCTCTTATTCAAGTTGGTAGTCTTATTCTCAAAAATGGTAAAATCGAGCTAAAAGGAAAAGATAATATTTTATATGTAAAGGATGCTGAGTTTATAGATTCATTTAATAAAAAAGCTAAAGCTTCAGGTAATGGACGTTTGTTTTTTTGCAGAATTTTTCCAAATATAGATGCTAATTTAGATTTGGATTTTAATAATTTTAGGTTATTTGATTCTGATACATTAAAAATAAATATAACTGGGAAAGGCACAATGAAAGGGACATTAGATAATATGACATTGAAAGGTGATGTTAATGTTCCATATTGTGAATTAAGTTATTTAGACATGATAAACAATAATAATGAATATGATGACATAATAATTGAAAATGATCCATTTTTAATTGAAGATGATAACATAACTAATAAGGACTTTTTTAAATATGATATAAAAATGAATTGTCCTAAAATAAATGTTACAGGAAATATTTATAATTTAGAGCTGTATGGGGATTTAATTTTAAGTAATTATCAAGAACAAGCTACGTTATTAGGAATTTTACAGTTAAGAAAAGGCAAATTGGACTTATTTAGTCGTAGAATGATATTTTCTAAAGGCGAAGTCGAATTTTTAAAAGAATATCCTTTTAATCCTATCATTAATTTAAAATGTACTAAAAACATTAATAACATACTTGCTATTTTAGAAATTCATAATAATCCTAAAAAAGGCGCAAACATAGATTTATACTCCAAACCCCATTATACTAAGGATGTAATTTTATCTCAAATGATGTTTGGAAAATCTACCCAAAGTCTATCAATAGGGGAAACTGCTCAGTTAGCTCATGCTGTGTCCAGTTTAGGTCAAAGAGGCTATATATTTTCTTTACTAAATACATTACAGGGAAGCGGACTAGTAGATAACATATCGTTTTCAACAGAAGATAAATCGACTTTATTAAACAAAAATACGCAAAGTTCAAATAATCATATTAATGTTAAGATAGGTAAATATTTGAATGATAATATATTTATTAGCGCAAACAAAAAAGAAGAAAGCACAAGTTTTGATGTAGATATATCTTTGGATAAGAACACATCTTTAAAAGTTAATACACTAGGTGAAATAGGTATTAATTGGAAGTATAGATATTAATTATTATTAAATTTCGAGACATTCTTGAATATCAAATATATTAAACCATCTATACAATATTTCTTCTAATTATTAATTATGTAACACTTGAAACAAATTTTTATCTATGTATTATTGAAAATATTATGAGGTGATAAGATGAATGTCTATTTAGATTATCAAGCTACAACTCCGTGTGATAAAAGAGTTGTGGAAGATATGTTGCCATATTTTTCAGAAAAATTTGCCAATCCTCATTCCAACCATGTTTTAGGTATGGAAGCAATGGATAGAGTCGAAAATGCAAGACATCAAATTGCGAATTTAATTCATGCTCAGGATTCTAGAGAAATTATTTTTACATCAGGGGCTACAGAATCTAATAATTTGGCTATCCACGGTGTAGTAAATTTTTATCAAAATAATAGAAAAAAAATTATAACGTCAGTTATTGAACATAAATGTGTATTAGAGGCTTGTAGATCATTGATAAATAGAGGATATGAAGTTGTTTTCGCCCCAGTATTGTCCAATGGTATAGTTGATCTGGGTTTCTTAGAAAAAGAAATAGATGATAATGTCCTTTTAGTATCCATAATGACAGTAAATAATGAAATTGGCACTATTCAGCCTATTAAAGAGGTTAGCCAACTATGTCGAAAACATGGAGTGTTATTTCATACGGATGCGGCGCAAGCAGTAGGTAAAATAGAGGTTAATGTATCAGATGTTGATTTAATGAGTATATCTGGTCATAAAATATATGGACCTAAAGGTATTGGTGCATTATATGTTCGTATGAAACCAAGAATTCGTTTATCTCCTTTATTCAATGGAGGAGGGCAGGAAAGGGGAATGAGATCCGGTACTTTACCTGTCCCTCTGTGCATAGGATTAGGAAAGGCTTGTGAAATTTCGAAAAATGAAATGAAAAAAGATAATGAGCATTTAACTGAATTGAAAAAATATTTTATTCAAAAATTATTTAAAAATCTTCCTAAAATATATTTAAATGGTGATTCAGAAAAAAGAATTCCTGGTTGCCTTAATTTTAGTTTTGAAGGGGTTGAAGGAGAAGGAATTATGTTAGGTATGCCAGAGATTTTTGTTTCTTCTGGTTCTGCGTGCACTTCAGCTTCATTGGAACCATCTTATGTTTTAAATGCGATTTCAGTTAGAGAAGATTTAGCTCATTGCTCATTAAGAATAGGTTTAGGTAGATTTACAACTTTTGATGAAGTAGAATACGCTACAGATAAGATAATAGAAGTTGTTAATCATTTACGTAGTATAAGTCCGTTGTGGTAGGTGAAAATGAAATATTCAGATAAAGTAATGGAATTATATAAAGATCCGAAAAATGTCGGGAGTTTAGACGAAACAGATGAAAATGTTGGAACATCTGTCGTAGGGGCTCCTAGTTGTGGAGATGTAATAAAATTACAAATTAGAGTTGATGATGAAGGTAAAATTGCAGAAGCAAAATTCAAAACTTTTGGTTGTGGTGCTGCTATAGCATCTAGTGCTTTAATTACAGGTTGGGTACAAGGTAAAAGTTTGGAAGAAGCAAAAAAGATTAAAAATAAAGATGTTGCAGATTATTTATCTTTGCCTCCAGTAAAGGCTCATTGTTCAGTTTTAGCAGAAGAAGCAATTGAAAAGGCAATTGAAAATTATTTATCTAAAAAGGATCTTAAAAATGGAAAAAATTGTTAATTTAACTTCCCAGGCTTTAGAGTTTTTAAGAAATTCTATAAAAGAGGAACAATGTCAAGGTATAAGAATCGATATTGTATCTGGTGGATGTAGTGGAATGACTTATGAATTAAGTTTTGTAAACGAGATTAATCCAACAGATGTGATTTTTGAAGAGCAAGAAGTAAAAATATTTATTGCAGCTAAAGCCGTTATGTTTATTTCTGGAATGACTTTAGACTATGTGAAATCTCCGATGGGAGGTAGTTTAGTTTTTCAAAATCCGAATGCTAAATCAAAATGTGGTTGCGGTAAATCTTTTAGTACTGATTCTAGCCCTTGTTGTAGCGGAAATTGTTGTTCATAATGAATTATTTTGAAATTTTTGATTTACCTACAAAATATAATTTAGATGAAAATAACTTGTCAAAAAGATATATGCAAAAACAAAAGAGTTTATTTTCAGCAAATAGTAATAATATATCAGTTATAAATGTTGCATATAATGTTTTAAAAAATCCCATTAAAAGAGGTGAATATTACCTTGGGTTATATAATAGAGATTGTAACAAAATGTCTGAAGAACTAGCTTTTCAGATGTTCAATATGAGGGATGAATATGAAAATTTGTTAAATAAAAAAGAAAAACAAGATTTTCAGATAAAATTGAGACAGAGTTTGGATAATGAATTAGAAGCGTTAAGTAAACTTTCCGATGATATTGACAAATTTCAAGAGAAATTTATAAAAATTAAATTTTTAGATTCATTTTTAGGAAAAATAAAAGAAGATGTTTACAGTAGGGATTGATTTAGGAACAACAGCCTCTGTTGTATCTTATGTAAAAGATGGGAAACCTCAGGTGATTAGAATTTGTGGAAATACATCAATTCCATCTGTTGTAAATTATTCATCTTCTCTTCCTATTGTTGGGAGAGAAGCAATATATAAAGCTGATAGCCTTAATACTATTTTTTCGATAAAACGGCATATAGGCAGTAATAGAAAGTTTTTAAATCGTACACCCACTGAAATTTCTGCTGATATTTTATATTATTTAAAAAGCAAAACAGAAGAGTTAGTTGGACAAAATATTGATGCGGCAGTTATAACAGTTCCAGCTCATTTTTCGGATATACAGAGAACAGCAACAAAACGAGCTGCTTCTATTGCAGGATTAAAAGTTTTAAGGTTAATTAATGAACCTACAGCTGCAGCTTTGGCTTTTGGTATAGAAAAACGTAAAAATGGTATGTTTTTAGTATATGATTTTGGTGGAGGAACCTTTGATTGTTCTTTGTTGAGATTGGAAGATGGCGTATTTCAGGTTCTTGCCACTGGAGGAGATAATCATTTAGGTGGAGATGATGTAGATAATGATATATTGAATAATAATTTTAGCAAAAACGGAATAAGTAATATTACTAATGATGAATATATATTAGGGAAACTAGTTGCTAAGTATTTGAAAGAAAATTTAAAAGAACAGGATAAAATAGAAAGTGAATTTATTTGCAAAGGAAAAAAATATAATTTTTGTTTAACTAAGCAAGAACTAAAAGAGTTTTCTAGTAAATCGTTAAATAGAACTTTAGATATATGCCGACAAGTTTTAGAAGATGCTAATATTGATAAATCAGAAATAAACAATGTAATATTAGTCGGAGGAATGACAAGACTAAAATTAATAAAGGATTCTGTATATGAATTTTTAAAAGTTCCACTATGTGATGATTTAAATCCAGAAGAGGTGGTATCTTTAGGTGCTGCGATACAAGCACAATCTATTAGTGAAAAAAATTCTAATATGATTTTAATAGATGTAGTATCTTTAACGTTAGGTATTGAAACTTTTGGTGGAGGAGTAGATAGAATTATTTATAGGAACACTCCTATTCCAATTAGTGAACGTAGAGAATACACAACTTATCAAGATAATCAGCATGGCATAAAGTTTCATGTTGTTCAAGGTGAAAGATTATTGGCAGATGAGTGCCAAACCTTGGCTAATTTCGAGTTAAAAGGCATTCCTTCTATGCCAGCAGGAATGCCTCGTGTTATAGTAGATTTTAATATCGATATCAATGGGATTTTAAGTATAAAAGCTTTTGAAAAGACAACAGGTATCAGTCAAAGTGTTGTTGTTACTGAAACTCCAGTATTATCTGAAAGTGATGTGTTCAACATTTTACAAAAAGCTTATGAAGAGCAGGAAAATGACAAAATTAAAATTCGTAATATCGATATTTCGATAGAATTAAATAGATTATTGAAGTTCTGGAATCTAATTATAAATGACATTCCTTTTAATGAAAGAAAAATAGTTTCTAAAAAAATAAAAGAGTTGAACAGTCAATTGTCTTCCAAAAATTTTGATGCAACTATATTGCTGAAAAGTGAAATAGAAAGTATTATTGGAAAATTTCTTGATGAAATTATTAGCTGTCGTTTGAGTGGTAAAAAACTAGCTGACATGAGGAGAATATAGTATGGAAATTATTTTTATTTTAAGAAATGGTGAAGAAAAAAAAGTATCATTTAAAGAAGGGCAAACAGTACTAGGTGTTGCTGAAGAAAATGATATAAATTTACATGGTAATTGTGAAGGATTTGGCGTATGCGGAGGTTGTCATGTTCAAATAGAAAATTTATTTGATAAAATACCGGAAGCTTCATCTCTCGAAGAAGACACTCTAGAAAAAGTTTCGAATCTTAATATGAATTCACGTCTAGCTTGTCAGATTATATTGAATGCATCTTTAAATGGATTAAGAGTGAAATTAGTTTAAATATGTATGAATTACCTATTTGGGTTACAGATAAATTAATGGGAATAAAGGGTAATTTAAAATTAAATTATGCAGAAATTTCCAGGAACTATCGTCAACAACAATATAAAGAACTAGATAAAACCCAGGTTTTAGCTTATGCTATAGGTAGAATGCCTGCGACATATAGTGTGATTAATTATGTGATTCAAAAATTTCTTAAAAGATATAAATTATTTTCAAATGTATTAGATATTGGCTCAGGTTGTGGTTCTCTAGCTATTGCATTATTAGATAAAAATGTAATTTATACCGCTTTAGAAAAATCAACACATATGATTGATATGTTTAAATTTTTATTGGGCGAAAATATTAAAGTTTTTCAGCAAGATATTTATTCATTTTATGATAAAAAGCGATATGATGCCGTATTTGTCTCTTATTTTATCAATGAAATGAAAGATAAAGAATCTGTTTTGAAAAAAATTTTTGATTTATCTTATCGCTATGTTTTTATTATTGAACCAGGAACGCCTGCTGGTTATTCAAATATTATTTCTGCAAAAAAAATTGCAAAAGAAAAAGGATTCTATTCTGTTTTACCCTGTTCCACGGAAATTTGTCCTTTAAAATATAAAGATTGGTGTCATTTCAGTATTAGGGTACAAAGAAATAAAATTCATATGAATATCAAGGGAGGGAGTCTACCTTATGAAGATGAAAAATTTAGTTATGTAATTTTTTCAAAAAACAATTTAGATAAATTGTCGCATAATACTATAATAAAAAAACCTATTAGAAAATCAGGGCATAGTATTTTTGATGTCTGTACTCAAAACGGCATTCAAAGATTAATAATATCAAATAAAAATATTAAACAAAAATTATATTGGGGAGATGAAATAAATTTAATAAAATGGAATGCTTAGTAGGAATGTCAGGTGGTGTAGATAGTTCTGTTACTGCTGCTTTAATGAAAAAGAAATATAATAGTGTAATTGGCTGTACTTTTAGAATGATTGATTCAGAAAATACAGAGAATTCGATTTCTGATGCTAAAAAAGTTGCAGATCTTTTGAAAATTCGTCATATAGTTGTTGATTGTAGAGAAAATTTTAAAAATTTAGTTATGGATAATTTTATAAATATGTATAAAAATGGATATACACCGAATCCATGTGTTATATGTAATAAATTTGTGAAATTTCAATTACTTAGTGAATTAAGAAAACAATATAATGTAGATGTATTAGCAACAGGACATTATGCGGTGTTAAGAAAAAACAATAGCAAAATTGAATTACATCAAGCTACTGTTTTAGAGAAAGATCAAAGTTATTTCTTATATAAGTTAAATCAGGATGTTTTAAAATATTTAGAATTTCCATTAGGTAATTTGAATAAGTCCCAAACTAGAGAAATTGCAAGGGATTTTGGTATACATGTATCAGATAAATTAGAGAGTCAAGATATTTGTTTTATTCCAAATGGAAATTATGTTTCTTTTTTAAAAAAGCATTTGTCATTTGCAAAACATGGTGAAATTATAACAGAAAAAGGAGAAGTGTTAGGACTTCATAAAGGTACAATTAATTATACTATTGGGCAAAGAAAAGGTCTAGGTCTTTCTGGAGGGCCTTTTTTTGTCAAAGAAATTGATGCTAAGAATAATCGAATAGTTGTTAGTAATATAAATAATTTAAAAGAAGACATTATCAATATTAGAGATGTTAATTTTATTAATGAAGAGTATATAGGAGAATGCGAAGTTAAGATTCGTTCAGCAAATAGAAAATATAAAGCAGAAATTGTAAAGGAAAACAATAATTTTTATGTGCACCTATTTGAACCTATATTTGGTATCGCGAAAGGACAGCATTGTGTGTTTTATTCTGATACAAAAGTACTTGGCGGCGGTATTATTTGTTAATTTTTTTGTTTGTAAAATTATTGTATTATCGTAGAAAGATTTTACTGGGACAAAAGATAAATATTAGAGTTATTACTAAACTGATTTTTTCTAATTTAATTATTTTATTTTTTTCAATATAGCTATAATTACCAATATTTAGTTTCGATAAGCCTATCTTTTTTTTCTTTATTTGCTTCAATTACTAAAATATCAATAATTGAATTTAGATAGTTTTTATGTAGCCACCCTAAATCTTGAGGAAATTTAAATTTATTTAATATAGTCTGCTCTTGTATTTTATTTGGTATATGACAAATACATTGTAAAAATTTTTTTGAAGAGTAGTTTTCACAAAAACCTTTATCGAAAAAATATATAATTAACGTAATAATTACATTTTTGCTTTTTTTATCAATAGTTACATTATCTAAGTAATAAATATTATTATTTTGAATAAGTTTTTTTAGATAGTTTAATTGATTAATAATAAAAAAATCCTTAGTAGAATGGGGAACTATAATACTGGGCATTAAAGAACTAGTAACTTCTTCATCGTAAGAGTAGTCTTCCTCTTCATTGATATCGCAATTTATAGAATTTTGTAATGTTTGTTTTGTAGAACTGACATCTGAAAACGACTTTGTTCTATAAAGTCCATTAGCTTGGAATGTAACAAAAAGTAAAAAAACTAATATTTTTTTCATTCCCATTCTCGTTTTTATACATTTTCAGTATCATATCACATTTATATTTGATTTGTATTTATTTTTTATTAATTTACTGATAGAAGTTATTTTAATATTTAATTAAAAAAAATAATTATTAATTTTTATTGATAGTGATTCATATTTTTTGTATTATATAAATATTTATTTATATTGGATGGTGTATAATGAATAGATTGATTGGTTTTTTTTTAATTTGGGGAATTGTTTTAGTTCATAATAACAGTTTGTATAGTATGGAAGATAAAGAGTTGTCTTTTGATTTTCAGAAGAATAGTTATTTTTCAAAAATTACGACTAAAGATATTTTTGAATGTAATAACATTAGATATAACAGTCTGATACAAGATAATATAGTAATATTTACGGCGGTTATTGATATTAATAAACTTTATGATGAGGTTATTGATATTTTATCGGATGAAAACAAATATTCTCCAGATGTTAATCTTTTGCTTCAGAACGAAGCCATATTGAAAAATGATAATTTTCCTACTAAATTGGGGCTTATATCGATTTTTTCAAAGTTATTATCTGCTGAAAAGTTAAATTTTATTTCTAATAAAATTTCTCAAGTAGAAGATGCTATTAATAATCAATATATTTGGCTAGATGCCGAATATAGTGGATTTTTGAAGCCGGAAGAGTTAAGTTTAGTTGAAATTTTTTTTGAAAAGCGTTTAAATGCATTAAGGTTTTTTCAATAGTTAAAATTTAAACAGGTGATTAATGAAATTTATTTTAAGTTTTTTGATTATTTTTATTAGGGTAATTAATAGTTGTGCTATGTATCAGGTTGAAGGTAATGCTTTCTTTTCGGAAATAAGAAAAGGGAAACCTGATAATATCAAAAGAGTGTTTTTTTATTTTTTTGAAAAGCAATCAAAAGAATTACCTTTAAGGTGGAAAAACAGACAAGGTGAACAAGAAGTTGGGGATATTATTCAGCCTAAGGAACCGTATATAATAGATTTTGAACAATCAATTAAAAATTCTGCAAGACATATGATAGAATCTGGACATTTTGGCTGGTTTGAAGAAGAAAAACATACTTCAGCAAAAGCTTGGACATCTTTTTTTATAGGAGAAATGGTTCCGAAAGAATTAACTGTTGCTGAAAATTTTGTTCGTATACTAATTAAAGAAACGGTGGAAAAATGTCCGTTATATTTTTGTGGTGAAGTATATTCAGGAAAGCAGGAGCTTATAGGGTGCGATTTTATTACTGATATTCCCTCGAATTTAACAGGTGTAGTCTTTATGAATGGGCATGGAAAATTTGCTCCTGGAAGAGATGGTTTTAAACCTAAAAATATAGGTATATTGAAACATCAAAATGATGAAATAGTAAATCTATTAAAGCAAGGTGGTAAATTAGGAAAATATGAAAATGTTAAACCTATTTTTACAAATAAAATGATTTTAAGAGTTGCTTTTAGAAAAGATCCTCTCTATAGATATTCTGAAGGGAAATTATTCTTAAAATATAGAGGCTATGTTATAGATTTTTTATCTTTATACCCTCAGATTCCAAATAATTGAAAATTTGAAATTCATTATAAATTAATTATTTTATTTCCATATTGTTTTCATGGGGCGTATTTAGTTAGTTTATTTATGTAATATTATTAATAAAATTAATTTTAGCTTTTTTTAGTTCTTCTATATTTTTAGAACCTGTACAAAACATTGCGGTTTTGAGTTCGAATATCATTTCATTTATGAAGATTTCAGCTTTTTCTTCTGATTTATAAATTGTTTGTAAGAATTTTAAGGCGTTTCCACATAATGAAGCGCCCATAGCTATAGCTTTTGCCATATCAATTCCATTTTTTATACCTCCACTTGCGATTAATGTAATGTCTTTAAAATTATTTGATAGAATTTTTAACATTTTTGCGGTGGAATTTCCCCAATTTTTGAAATTTTTAGCCGCCATTTTTATTGAAATATTTTGTTGCCTTTGGGCTTCAATACAACTCCAAGAAATAGAACCACTTCCAGCAATATCAATTATTTTTACTCCTGCTTGATATAGTCTATTGGCTACGTCATAACTAATTCCATATCCTATTTCTTTAACAATGACTGGAACATTCAGTTTATTACATATATTTTCTATTTTTTTCTGTAATCCATAGAAATTAGTATTTCCTTCAGGTTGAAAGATTTCTTGTAGAGGGTTTAAATGTAAAACTAAAGCATCTGCTCTTATCATATCAACAGCTTTTTGGCATTCTTCTATATTATATCCATAATTTAATTGGACAGCCCCTAGATTTGCTAATATTGGTATATCAGGAGCAAATTTTCTTATATCAAAGCTTGAAATAAAATTGTCGTTTTCTAATGCTGATCTCTGGCTACCTACAGATAACGCTATTCCAAATTTTTGTGCTAACTTTGCGAGATTTTGATTTATTTTTCTACCTATTTTATTTCCTCCAGTTATTGGTGAAATTAAAAAAGGATATTTTAACTTTTTCCCCAAAAAAATGACTGTAGTATCGATATCATAATAATTTATTTCTGGTAATGCGTTGTGTTCAAATTGATAATTATTAAAATCATTAACAAGCTTCGATCGGTTATATCTTTTTAAACACAATGCAATATGCTGAGTTTTCCTTTTATTTATAATATTCACCATTCATTTTATTTCTACTACTTAATTCTTCATCAAATTTAAATACTCCAATATCTGTAGCTTGCATTTTTCTTAATCGATTTAATAAAAAAGTTATTTCTGATTCTGCTTCACATTGCTCTTTTAAAAAAGCATGTATAAATTGCTGCGTAACATAATCTTTATCTGCCAATGCTGATTCATAAGTAACAGCTACAAGTCCGGATAATTTTTGTTCTTGCCGTGATGCTTCTTCAAATATATGAAGTGGAGCTCTCCAATCTTGTCTTAAAGCAGGAATAGGTGATAACTTAAATTTCGCGCCTCTCATTTCTAAATGTTTTAATATTTTTAAAGCTTTTAATCTGTTAATTTCGTATTTACTAAAACACCAGTCTGCGGAGCCGAATAGCCCCATATCTCTTAAAACGCATGACATTGCAAGATACGCATAAGCCACTAAGAATTCTTCTTGTAGTTGTTTAATTATAGATTCTGATACTCTTTTCCCTATTGCCATTGACATTATAATCACTCTCCTAAATTTTACATGATTATGCCAATAAAAAGTTAATATAATATTTATTTAGATCTAAATGTAATACGCCCTTTAGTAAAATCATAGGTAGTCATCTCCACATTGACTTTATCACCAACAAGAACGCGTATTCTATTTTTTTTCATACGTCCTGAAGTATGCGCTAATATAACATGATCATTTTCTAACTTTACACGAAACATTGCATTAGGTAATACTTCAATAACTTCTCCAGAAAATTCAATTAAATCTTCTTTTGCCATAAAATCTCCATAAAAGTATAATCATAATATACTGATAATTGAATTATTACAAGCGGATAAGCAAAAAGTCTGATGTGAAGTTGTGTAAAAATAAACATATAAAAATCAAAAATTTATCAATAATAAAGTTTAATTACCAAAATTTTTAGAAAATTTATATTTCGATGTCCTAATAGCCTATATTTCGAGTCATATAAATAAAATTGAGGTTATTAATCACAAATCTTTACCAAAAATTAACAAATTATGATTAAGTTTTGAAATAAATAAGAGGTAATCTGTGTTAATTTACAAGAAAATTTTGACAAAGAGAACATCTGGAGGGGGGGGGTAAATCTCTTTATAAAACAAATAGTTGTCGAATCACATTAAAATCATTTATACAAAAAGTAATTAATATACATCAAAATGCAAAAGGAGCGATTCTTATAGAATTTGCTTTTTGTATTCCTATTTTAATGATTCTCATTTTCTATATTAAAGATTTATATAGACTAGAAAATATAAAAACTCGAATGAGTTTTATTGCTACTAGTATGGTTAATTTATTACAAAACGTTTCGTAAAATCGAGAAGATAAAAAAATCACTATAAGAGATATTCAATATGCAGTTTGTGCCTCTTATTTAAACTTTTTCCCCGGAATCACAATGTATAATACGAGTAGTTGTCATTCTGTTTTTGGTTATGCTCCTCTTGTATTAATCGTTTGCGTAAAAGGAAATAATGATGCAACAGCAAGCGTAATATGGCAAAGGCGTATTCATTTTGCTACAACCGCTTATTCTCCAAAAGAAGTTAGTGTAAATAGTACAATTAACTACCCGTATAATTTAAGACATTTAATAAAAATACTCAATAATGTCATTCCATCTAAAATTTATCCTACTTTGACGATAGAACCTGGAGAAACGAAAATAATTATAGAATGTTCATTACTTTATAAACATTTTACAGATCCTTATTATTTTACAGATGGAAGGCTAACATCCTCAGTTTCTCCTAGAGAAGCATTTGGATTCTATTTGCTATCAAATCTACCACATATGGAAGAAGCGTATTTTCAATCTGTTATTATTTTTACTCCTAAAGTTGGATTGTTTTCCGAAACACCGCCTAAATAGCCTTGTTATTACAGCTTTTTTAGCGTCCCTGCGAGGAGCGGGGTAACATGGTAATCCATTGCGACTACTTATCCAGCGTCATTACGAGGAACAAAGCGACGTGGCAATTTTAAAACACAAAACTATATAGATTGCGTCTCTCTATCTTTTTTAATTATTATGCTAAAGTCCCTTTATTTTAGGAATCACATAGATTCCACTTATTATTGATATGGAAAATATAGAAAAGAAAAAATAATTATAAGTAGGGGTTGACAAGTGGGGTGGGTAAGGGATATAAGGTGAGGTACGGTCATTGAAATAGTGAATGGAGAGAGGATATGTGGATGGCACGTAAGAGGCCGGAGACATATTGAACT
>CALXQM010000014.1 GCA_944390765.1 uncultured Alphaproteobacteria bacterium
TGCTCACGCGGGAGAGTAGCTCGCCGCCTGGCTTAATAAATCCTATCATCCCTTCACTTCTTCTCTTTTTGCTTCATTATTAATTTATTTCTCTTGCTTCCTTTTGTATTTATTCTTGCTGTTTAATATCTGTATCTTTTGTATTTGAATAATATTTTCCCTCTTTTATTAATTGTTTATTAAATTTTTTATTATATAGTTATTAAAAGATATACAAGGAGTGCTAGTATGAATTTTTATACATTAATTATTTTTATATTTATTCAATTATTTGCTTATCAACAAGATTCTTTTGGAAGACTATTAGATAATCAAAAAAATAATATATCACATGATTTTTATCAACAATCAAAAGAAAAGAATTTTAAATTAGAATATTGGATGACAGATTTATATGAATATTTAAAAGATTTTACAATTGCAACTATAATATTGCCTGGTACACATGATTCTGGAACAGCAATAGTAAATAATATAATATCTAATGATGGTAGAGTTCCTGGAATGGCAAAAATAGCGGCTTCAAAAATAGCTCCATGGTCAAAAACGCAAGATTTAAATATTAATAAACAATTAATGATAGGTGTTAGATTTTTTGACTTTCGAGTCAGTAATGAAAATGATGGTTTATATCTTTCTCATGGATTGAGAGGCGAAAAGTTATCAGATGTTCTTGTATCTATGAGTAAATTTGCAAAAATTCATCCGAAAGAATTAATTATAGTAAAAGTAAAAGGTTTTCCAGATGAAAAATGTAAAAAAGTTAATATAAATAAACTCATAACTAAAGAATTTAATTCCTATTTGAGTCCATATTTATTATCTAGGAAAGATCTGAAACAAAGTTTACCCTTAACTCCATTAAAAGAAATAATTGCTATAGGACGTAATATTGTAGTAATTTTTGATACACGTGTAAAAGGTAAACAAACAGATAATTTAATAAAAGCAGAATTATCGGAAAATGATTGGTTATTCGATAGCGAGGAAGTATTATATTCTCCATGGGGTAATACATTTAGTGTACCTAAATTATATGATTACACTATAAAAACAGCTAAAACAGCACCAACAAACAAACTTTATGCTTTACATTGGACATTAACTGCAGATGCAAAGTATATTATGACTCACTTGGGAACTGGAGGTATTAGATCTTTTACAGAAAAATTGGATGGTGGAAAATATGGAAATAAATATGGCTTATCGAGTATTATTTCAAAAATACCAAGAGTTAATATAGTTCAACATGATTTTATTACTGAAGAAAAATGCAGATTTCTTATTAAATTAAATTTACAATAATAAAATATATGAGGTTCTTAAATAGAACCTCTTTTTATTGTACAATGAACAGTAATTAGTTGCGCTTAAGTTTATATATTTGCTCTTGATAAAAGTACATTTTTGTTAATAAAATTCAATAAATTATGATGATTTGTTCAAGCGTGCGATTGCATATAGGTGGTTGTTGTTATTAAGAAGATTTCCTGGACGTGAAGTATATCCAGAAGATTTGTTTTATTTACATGCTACTTTATTCAAATTTATTTCAAAGAATTGAAAAATTAAATGCGACTCAATGTAGCGCTTCTTTAACTTCTTTACCTATTATCAAACTCAGGCGTGAGATATGTCTGCTTATATTCTTAAAAGGCAGTGGAAAGAATTTAATTTAATTTACTATTAAAAAGAATTAAGATATTGAAAAGAAAAGTTATTGATAGAAATTTTTTTTAATGATATGCATTTTTAATATCATTATATTTTAAAAATATATTTTATAACTAAGTCATATGTATTATTTTTGTTCGGCTTATTCTTTATTAATCAATATAATAAAAGTAAATAAAAAAATAGACAAATAACTTAAATTGTTTTTATAATTCAATTATAAACAAAAAAGTTTAATACAATAGTTTCTAATATAAAGAATTTATAAAATCTGTAAATATAATATTTAAAAAGCTTTCCACTGAAAATATGTTTTTCATTATTTGTGTGGAGTTACTTTATATGAATTTATATTCTATAACATAAAACTAGTTTAAATAATTTTTAAAAAAATTTTCAATTTTATCGAATGGAATTTTTTCAAAATTATCATACAAATCCACATGATTTGCATCTTTTATAATTAATAGCTTTTTGTTATCACCTTTAAGTTTTTTAAAGGTATCTTCACTAAAGTATCTGCTATGAGCTTTTTTTCCATGAATCATTAATACAGCATTTCTAATTTCATTGATATAGGCTAAAATCGGCATATTTAATAATGAAAGAGAAGAAGTCATATTCCAATTCCCATTAGAAGCAATTGAACGTTTATGGAATCCTCTTTTTGTTTTGTAATAATCATAATAATCTTTTAAAAATTGTGGTTCTTTCCCTGTAAGTTTTTCCGGCAAACCAGGCGCTTTTGCAAAAATTCCATTTTTAAAGTCCTCAGTTCTTTGTTTGTTGAGGTTTTCCCTGAGTTTATTCCGATCCTCTTCATTTAAAGAATCAAAATATCCATTAGCTGTAACACGTGTCATATCATACATAGTAATGGTAACAGTTGCTTTTATTCTTGTATCTATTGCTGCGGCATTTAGACCAAATCCTCCAAAACCACAGATTCCAATAATACCTATTTTGTTAAAATCAATATTTGATTGATTACTAAGAAAATCTATAGCAGCACAAAAATCTTCCGTATTAATATCAGGAGAAGCAACATTACGCGGCTCTCCCATACTTTCACCTGTATAAGATGGATCAAATGCCAATGTGATAAAGCCTTTTTCTGCCATAGTTTGAGCGTATAAACCTGAAACTTGTTCTTTAACTGCTCCAAATGGTCCACAAACTGCAATTGCAGCTAATTTATCTGACAGTTTATCTTTTGGTGAATACAGATCTCCTGTTAATGTAATTCCATATCTGTTTCGAAATGTTACTTTTCTTACATCAACTGTGTCATTTTTTATAAAAACCTTATCCCAATTTTTTCCCATCTTGATGCCCCCTGTTCCTTAATTTTATATCACCCTGTTGAATATACTATCATCATATCATCATAAATATAAATATTTCTATTTAATTTTATTTGTATTTAAATAGAACAATAAGAAGTATTATAATTATTTATTTATAGAATAACTATTAGATAATCTTTTATTTTATGTAGAACGATTTATAGATTTATTTCTAGAAAAATCTGTTTATACTAATCCTAATATTAAATTTTACAAGACTAATTTTTTTATAGCTTTCTTTTTACATTTTTTTTATAATTGTATGCTAAATTGCTTAAGTTGGTTTGTGAGGCGTTATGTTATCTGAGTTTTTGAAATCGGTTTTTGGTTCGCACAATGATAGAGAAGTAAAAAGATGCTTCAGAGTAGCTCAACAAGTAAATGAGCTTGAAAGCTCAATTATTAAATTATCCGATGAAGAACTTAAACATAAAACTATTGAATTTCGTAATCGCTTGAAAGAAGGCGAAACTTTAGATGATATTTTGCCAGAAGCATTTGCAGTCGTAAGGGAAGGCTCTAAAAGGGTTTTAGGACTCCGACCTTTTGATGTTCAATTGGTTGGAGCATTGGCTTTACATCGTGGAATGATTGCAGAAATGAAAACAGGAGAAGGGAAAACTCTTGTTGCAGCTATTGCTGTATATCTTAATGCTCTTGAAGGTAAGGGTGTGCATGTTGTAACAGTTAACGATTATTTGGCTCGTCGTGATGCAGAGTGGATGGGGAAAATTTATAGATTTTTAGGGCTTACTGTAGGTATTATTGTACACGGTTTAACTGATGCTCAAAGAAAAGAGCAGTATGCTTGCGATGTTACATATGCGACAAATAACGAACTAGGATTTGATTATCTTAGAGATAATATGAAGTTTTATGCGTCTGAATTAGTTATGCGTCCGTTTAATTATGCTATTGTCGATGAAGTAGATAGTATTTTAATAGATGAAGCTCGTACACCGTTAATTATTTCTGGTCCTGCAGAAGATTCAGCAGATTTATATGCTAAGGTTGATGCTGTTATTCCTAGTTTAATTCGAGAAGATTATGAAATTGATGAAAAACAACGGAATGTGACTCTTACGGAGGCAGGAAATGAACATGTCGAAAAATTATTAAGTGCCGCTGGACTATTAAATGGAAATAATCTATATGATTTGCAAAATATAGCAATAGTTCATCATGTAAATAATGCTATTAAAGCGCATTATTTATTTAAAAGAGATGTAGATTATATAGTTAAAGATAATAAAGTAATAATTATCGATGAATTTACCGGGCGTATGATGGAAGGTCGTCGTTATTCTGATGGTTTACATCAAGCTTTAGAAGCGAAAGAGCATGTTAAAATTGAAATGGAAAATCAAACGCTTGCTTCTATTACTTTTCAGAATTTTTTCCGTATGTATAAGAAATTGTCAGGCATGACTGGTACTGCTGCAACAGAAGCACAGGAACTTTCAGAAATTTATAAAGTAGAAACTTTAGTTATTCCGACAAATGTACCTGTTGCAAGAAAAGATTATAATGATGAGGTTTATCGTACTGCGCGTGAAAAATATGCTGCAATTATAAAATTAATTAAAGAATGTCATGCTAGAAGTCAGCCCGTATTAGTAGGAACTATTAGCATAGAAAAATCTGAGTTGCTTTCATCTCTTTTAAATAAAGCAAAAATAAAACACAACGTACTGAATGCTCGTTATCATGATATAGAAGCGCAGATTATAGCAGAAGCTGGACGTCCAGGAGCTGTAACAATAGCGACAAATATGGCGGGGCGAGGAACAGATATAAAATTAGGTGGAAATCTAGAAGCTAGATTAGCTAAAGAATTACAAGATATAGAAGATGAAAATAAAAGAAACGAGATTCAAGAAAGGATAACAAAAGAAATCGTAGCTGATGAGACGATTGTAAAAGAAGCTGGTGGATTATATGTAATAGGTACTGAAAGGCATGAAAGTCGTCGTATAGATAATCAATTAAGAGGTCGTTCAGGGAGACAGGGAGATCCTGGGGCATCAAAATTTTTCTTGTCTTTAGAGGATGATTTAATGAGAATTTTTGGTGCTGAGAAATTAAATAATACTTTACAGAAATTAGGAATTGAGGAAGGAGAAGCAATAACTCATCCTTGGGTTAATAAAGCATTAGAAAAAGCTCAGATGCGGGTTGAAGCAAGAAACTATGATATTCGTAAACATTTATTAAAGTTTGATGATGTAATGAATGATCAAAGAAAGGTTATTTATAGTCAGCGTTATGATTTGATGGATGAAAATAAGGACTTTAGTGAAGATATTAATGAAATGAGGGAAGAGGCTATTACAGATGTTATATATGATAATGTTCCTGAAAATACCCCTTCTGAATTTTGGGATTATCAGGTTATCAACGATAGATTAAATGCTATTTTTGGATCTGTTTTATCTTTAGAGAAGCAAGATAATTTATCTAGGGATGAAGCTGTTGACTTATTATTTCAAAGAATAAAAGAAATCGCAAATGAGAAGGAAAAGAAATATTCTTCAGAAATTATGCGTTATATGGAACGTACAGTATTATTAAGATTAATTGACCAGTATTGGAAAGAGCATTTGTTAAATCTTGATAGACTTCGTCAGGGAATTAATTTAAGAGCTTATGGTCAGAGAGATCCTTTGAATGAATATAAACAAGAAGCTTTTGCATTATTTGAAGGAATGTCTAAAACTATTCGTAGAGAGACGGTAAGAATACTATCAATGTTTGAACTTTCTAATCCAATACAAGAAACACAAAGTAATTTAGTTTCTGAACAAGCTGAAGAGAATGAAAGATTAATATTGTCAGATGAAGAGTTTAAAAATTCAGATAAAGATACTTTTGAAGTTTCACGTAATGCACTTTGTCCTTGTGGTAGTGGCAAAAAATATAAACATTGTTGTGGAAGAATAAAAAAATAATGTTATAAAAAATCTCCATTAAGCATTCTAGAAATTTTATCTGTATAAGTTTTATTTTCGTTATGGATTATCAAGGGAGGTAGAATTTTTGTAGCTTGTTTGCTACCTTTTTTCCCTTTGACGATGATTCTTTTAGCATCTTGATTTTTATATGAATAAATAGGAAGGATTTCTATTTGTCCTAATTTCCCCTCTATATGATACAGGATTTCATTTAGTCTTTCAGATATATGAATTATATAGAAATTTCCATTATTTGATAAATAATTTAGACAAACTTCTATCCAAATTTTTAAAGATATAGTTTCAAAATTAGCTATTTGTTTATTTTTCGATATTCTAAAATTCTTATAATCATAAAATGGAGGATTTGTAACAATACAGTCGAAATCATGTTCATTTATATCAATAGATTCTACATTTTGATTATATACTTTTATTGATAGATTATTTTCTCGAGCATTTTTTTCACATAATTTACACATTAATGGATCGATATCTATAGCAAATAAATTTTGAGAAGGATCTTTATATTTTAAGATTAATGAAATTGTTCCGACTCCGCTTCCAACATCTAGTATTTTTTGTTTAGGGATAATATTTACTTCATGAGCTAAAATTATGGGATCTATTGCTACTCGATATCCATGCTTTGGTTGCCATAATCTTATTGCTTTATTTAAGATATAATCTTCAGTAACATCATTCATAAAATTTCTAACTAATTAAGATTGAATCACTTATTGGAGAAGAAATTAAGACCTATAGCTTCTTTGACCTCACATAATGTATGTTCAGCTATGGTTTTAGCTTTTTGTGTGCCAGTGTATAGGATATCATATAAATAATCTTTTTTTAGTGAAAAGCGCTTTTCTCTAATTGGTTCAAGTAGATTTTGTAAAGTTTTATTAAGTAAAGATTTGATAGAAGTATCGCCCAATCCCCCTTTTTGATATTGTTTTTTCAGTGAAGCTATTTCTTCTTTATCATCATAAAAAGCATCTAAATAAGTAAAAACTACATTACCTTCAACTTTACCAGGATCAGAAATTTTTATATGATTTGGATCGGTGAACATAGAATAAACTTTTTCTTTTATTATTTCAGGAGAATCCTTTAAAAATATGGCATTATTTAGTGATTTACTAGCTTTAGCTTTTCCGTCTATACCAACTAATCTAGGTGTAGTGCTTAGTTCTGCTTTTGCTTCTTTTAAGCATTGTGTATTATAAATTCTATTAAATCGTCTGACAATTTCATTACATTGTTCTATTAATGGTAACTGATCTTCTCCAACAGGAATAATTTCAGCTTTGAAAGCTGTAATATCTGCTGCCTGACTAACTGGATAACACAAAAAACCTGCTGGGATACTATCAGCAAAATTCTTTTGTTGAATTTCTGTTTTTACTGTTGGATTACGCTCTAATCTAGATACCGTTACTAAATTCATATAATACATAACCAGCTCAGGTAACGCAGTAATTTGTGATTGGATAAAAATTGTAGATAAATTTGGGTCGATACCAACAGAAATATAATCAGCAACCACTTCTAATAAGCTATCTGAGATTTTAGATGGATTTGAAAAATAATCTGTCAGAGCTTGTATATCTGCGACCATTATGTATTGATTATATTGATTCTGTAATCGTATGCGATTTTTTAAAGAGCCAATATAATGCCCTAAATGCAAACATCCTGTAGGTCTATCGCCTGTCAATGCTATCTTTTTATTCATTATGATCTTCCAATATGGTGCCCCTGGCCGGAATCGAACCAGCACATCCTAATGGACAACAGATTTTGAGTCTGTCGCGTCTACCAGTTCCGCCACAGAGGCATTGC
The DNA here is from genome assembly GCA_944390765.1 of uncultured Alphaproteobacteria bacterium. GTDB lineage: Bacteria > Pseudomonadota > Alphaproteobacteria > UBA3830 > UBA3830 > UBA3830. Next base: position 7,817 of record CALXQM010000014.1, read on the forward strand.
AACAAATATATTGGTAATTGATATAAATTGCAATGGTACATTAAAATTTAATTGTATGATATAAACTTAAATATCATAAAGAAAATTTATTTTTATTAATATTCTGTTAATAACTGTACGGTTAATGTATCTTTATATGTACCAACAGGTTTTCTCTTTGTTTCGTTTACTAATTGAATTTTTGGAAACATACTTTGATTATATTCTCGAAGAAGACGCATTTTTATAGGATTTGTTTTTCTATCAATTTCATGTTGACCTATGGAATATTTAATAGTATCACCATTTTTATTTTTTAAATTAAAATTATTTTCTGAATGAATTAATATATAGGCATTATATTCATTTAATACCTTGTATTTAAAGTTTAAACAAAACGGACCATTTTCAATGCGATATGAATTTCCATCATAACGAATAGTTCCTAAATTTAACTGTTTGGGCGTTACTTCAAATTCAATTATTGGTTCTATTTCTATTTCAATATTCTCTAATATAATACCGGATTGTTTCCACGAACATTCTTCGATTAATTTGTTTTTAATATTAATTTTAAATTTATTATTAGGCATGTCAAAAATATCATTAGTAGAAATATCCAAAGGGGTTATTATGACATCTTCTTTTGTTTCTATTGTAGAAAAATGAATTTTATCTTTTGGAACAATTTTGTCTAATTGCGGAATTATTGTTATATGTATGACAATACTAGATTGAAATTCCCATGCTTTAAAATTACGCGTAGCATTTTCATCTACTTGAATTTTAAATTGATATAATATTTTACTAGTGTCCGTTCCATCCACAACGGAATATATTTTATCTTCTGGTTGTAATAGTCTAACTTTGGCAACAGTATCTCCTTCAGCTATTGTAATAGTTGTATATGTACAAATATAAAAAATTACACTAATCAGTATTTTTACAAATAATTTTTCCAAGATCGATAATATTTTCATTGTTTTTTTCCTTTATCTCTATAATTATATCTTTTATATCTTCAATATTTATAATAAGTTTATACTTGCCAGGTAGAAGTTCTGTTAGCAAAAACTCACCATCTTCATTTGTGAAAAATGCAATTGGTTTAGCTTTTTGATCTTGTTGATGAATAGCATATCCCGTAATTTGTTGATATGGCTCATTCTGTTCGTTTAACAATTGTCCTTTGGCTGTCAATATACCTTCAGATTCAATATCCTGGAAAAATCCTCTTTTATATTGGCCATAAGCAGAAACTGTATCCTGTTTAATATCAATATTTCCAGTTAGTGATTCTAAATCGACTTTAGCGGTTGTGAAGTCAGTTCTTGATGTTGGAATGACTGCTCCTCCACCTAAGAATCCTGATTTAGTATTTCTATAAACAAATCCTAATGATTGATTGGCTAAAGCCTTCCGTGGAGTCACAATTATGAAACCTCCATCCGAGTAATTAGGTTGAGCAACAGCATAACGTCCATCTGCAAAATATAAACCTGTTTCTAAACCTATATTTGTTGTACTTTCTCCCAAATTATTTCTCAAGTGATTGAAATTTCCTAAAAATAGATGATGAGAATAGTGAGAATATAATGATAAATCTTTAGATATTTTATTTTTTCTGGCAGAAATTTCATAATTAAAATTCGTATTTTCAGGATTATGATACAGGGAAATGTAAGCTGAATTATCGTCATCTGTTTTAGCCAATCCTGTGGATATAGAAATATTATTTCTCAAAGATAGAGAGCAGTAAAGGCTGATTGCTTTTCGATTGCGATTATCTAAATCTCTTGTTCTATCTAAAGTTAAGCTAACATTAGCATTACTAAACCAATCATTATTGATGTTAAAGTTACGCGATATTGAAAATGATTGATGCCTTGATTTTTTACCATCATATAGTTTTCTTTGTGAGAAAGCTGTATGTAAATTATAACTAAAAATATTACTCATATAAGCGCTGAATGAGATGTTAGTATTTTTTCCATACAAATTTTCTTCTTCTCTAAAAATATTATCTAAATAATTACTGTTGATAGGGGATGCATATGGTTTGAAAAAATTATCTGATTTTTCTATGGAAATAGACGCCATAAGGTTTGTTTTATCAAAAATATTAAAAGATGGTGAGGTATATTGAATGTAATGTACTTTCCCTGAAATCGAACGTTGTTCTTTTTCATTTTTATAGCTACTGTCAGCATATTTTATATCAAAACTTCCTAGAATGTTTTTATTTTTTATTCCATAAGAATTTGTATGACCTATATTATTTCTTAGCATTCCCAGGTTAATTTCTGTAGCCGATAATAAACCATATTTAAATGTTAAAGATGTAATTGGATGTTTTTTATCATAACGTCCATTAGCTTTATCATTTGTTTCAGGATATCCATATGTTCCACCAAAGGTAAATTTACCTTTAGGAACGAAACTTCCTTCATAAAAAAAGCTTTCATCAATATATTGTTCATGACCAGTATCATCTATAAGCTTTATACGAATGTCATTACCACCATTATTAAATGTAAGATCATCAAACGTATATGTACCTGGAGCAACATTCGTTCTAGAACGAATAAGACTTCCATTAGAGTAAACCTCTATAGTACTTGTTCTAAGTAATGTAATTTGGATAGGACTATTGATTCCTTCAATACGTTCTCTTTCAATATCTTTGTATAAATTAATTCCCCAGACATGCGGAGCACTTTGATAACTAAGAGAATGACTATATATATCTCCATATTTAAACATAATATCTTGAGAGACCCAGTCATAGGCTATTGTGGTATAATCTCTATGGAATCTACCTTTTTCTGCGGAATCAGAATAATGTTCATATGAGGTTTCACCTTCTATACAAAGCCCCCATAAGTTTATTACTGGTGCTAGTAATAAGTTTTGCTTATTATAATTTTTCTCATATTTATAAAAGGTTTCTGCAGCTCTGATATTCATATATGCACTTATATTTGCTGGTGTAGACGTCGCTTTTCTTTTTATTTTTTTGCGTTCATCCAAACTACGAGTTTTCTTTTTTTCTAAAGGAAGCGAAAATTCAACTTTGAGATTTAATCTATTTAATTTTACTTTTAAAGTTAATTTATCTAAATCCGAAAAGCTTATAAAGCCATCTTTATTTTTAAATTTATCCAAAATTACAATATCTCTTTGTTCAAGAAAGTCTTCTAAAAGTCCTTTAAGAGGAGCAACTTGAATTTTATTGTCGTCTCCTATTAAAACAGGAGCTTCTCCAACTTCTTCACCATCTATTAAAACTATACAATCAATAAGTATGTTTTTTTGAGTTTTTACTGTGCCAAACACTTGTTTATAAAGCTCTTCATCATCTTCGTATGTTACATCGGGAATGTCTATATTAATTTCAGGTTCATGAGAAACCTGTTCTGTTTCAGGATATGCTGAAAAATATAAAAAATAAGGGAAATATATGAACCATTTTTTCATAAAAAGCTTACTCTTTATTCAGGTTTCTCTTTCTATTCATTAGTTAGACTTTTTAGATAATGAAGCTTTTGTTTCTATTTTAGACTTATTCTTTTTCTTATGGTATATTCGAGTGTTTCCAGCTAGAATAACTGTTTGAGCTTCAGATGGATCAATCATATCTCTAATTAATGTTCCATTATCCATAAGGGCTAAATTAAAAATTTCTGCATGAGCATTACCTTCATTATGTAAAGTAATGTAGTTCTCATTTGCAGAGTATTCCAACTTTACATTAGGTTTTGCTTCCTTAGGAGTGATATATAAAGATGCCCATATCTCATAACGAATATTTATTGTGGCTGTTTGAGCGTTATCTTTAGGAGCTTTTTTAGCTAAATTGATAGGAAATTGAGACATTTGTACTCTCAAGGCTATTTCTTTTTCAGGAGCTTTCCCTAGATATTGTACTTTAACAGAGCGCTGGGTATGAGGTGGAATTATTATTTGTTGAGGATAAATAATTAAACTAGTACTTAAATCTTTGGCTAGGTCTTTAAATTTTATTTCTTCAGCTTTAGGATTTTCGTTTTTTGCGAGTTTGTTAACTTTTATTAATATATCATTGCCGTTTTTGTCTTGATCTCTTATCCAAAGAGATAATTCGAACGCCATAAGATCATCAGATTTATTCTCTATACGATATTGAAATGAATTCTTTTCTCCTGGTATTATAGATGTACTCATTGGTATTATACTTAAGGAATATGTATTTGAAAAATAAAATCCTATTAAGGATAATATAGTTATAATTTTATTCATATTAATCTTCCTCGATTCATTAACTTTATATTAATATATGGTCTAATTAATGATATTACAACAACTTTTGTTCTTTTTTTGTATATTCGACAAAATATGCTTGTGAACTAATAAAAAATATACTATATAATCTGTTATATATTATGGAGGTAATATGCGTAATTTATCATTAGCGACTTTGTTCTGCTGTTCTATTGTCAGTGTTTATAGTGCAAGTGTTCTTAAAGAAGCTAAAGTTGAACTTATAGCGAATGTGGAATCGGAAGTAGGGATAAAAAGAACGGATAGTAACGGAACATTAGATATATTAAATCCAAAAGATGCTGCATTTACTGTATGGAATAACGATAATAAAAATGTGAAAATAACATTTCAGACAGATAATAATGAAACAGAACTTTATTTGATTAAAGAAAATGATAAAAGTAAAAAAATACCGTACGAATTAAATATTCGAGGGGACTCATTGAATGAAACAATTCAAGAAAATAATAAAGATCTGATAATTGAACAAAATAAGTTTGGGAGCAATTTAGAATATAATTTTACCTTAAAGCCACAATTAAAATCGGGAGAGAATAGCTGTAAATATGCTGCTGGTACATATAAAGGCACTATAACTATTAAAGTTGAGGTTAATATGTGATAGTTAAAATTTTATTTAACTATAAGCATATAATATGTTAAAATCAGTTTTATTCTATGGTAACTTTGAGTAAGACTTATGGAATTAAGAATTTATCCAGACCCTATTTTATCTAAAAAGTGTTCAGATGTTGAAATAGGTGATATTGCAATAAAGAACATTTTGAATGAGATGGCTGATAAATTATATGAATGGAATGGAGCTGGTTTGGCAGCTCCTCAAGTAGGTATTTTAAAAAAAATAGTAGTTATAGATATAAGGGATGAACCCTCTACTCTTTATAAAATGATAAATCCTAAAATTGTTTGGTATTCAGCTGATTCATTAGTTGAATCTGAGGAGGGGTGTTTGTCTTTACCAGTTTTAAGAGAAAAAATTTTACGTTATAAAAAAGTAAGAGTAGAGTATTTAGATGAAAATTTTAATAAATGTGAATTAGAAGCAGAAGGATTTTTGTCTTTTTGTTTGCAACATGAAATAGACCATTTAGAAGGAAAGTTATACATAGATCATCTAAGCCGATTTAAAAGAAATAGAGCTTTAAATAAATTTATGAAATTACAATATTCAGTTTCAGAAGAAAGTGAAGATGAGAATTAATGGAATTTTATATGTGCTCTATTTTCTTTGGTTTCATTGAATATATAATTGAGGAGAAGGATTATTATTGTTATGGAGGTAAATATGTGTAATTTATTATCAGCTGCTTTGTTATGTTGTTATGTTGTGGGTACGTGTAGTGCGACTGATGTTAAGCGAGTTGAACTTTTAGCAAATTCAGATGTAAAAGAGAAAATAAAAAAAGAGAATTCTATGGAATTAAGAATTTATCCAGATCCCGTTTTATTAAATAAATGTGCTGAAGTTGAAATAGGAGATCCGACAGTAAAGGAAATTTTAAATGAGATGGCGGATAAGTTGTATAAATGGAATGGAGTTGGTTTGGCAGCTCCTCAAGTAGGTATTTTAAAAAAAATAGTAGTTATAGATGTAAGGGATGAACCTCCTACTCTTTATAAAATGATAAATCCTAAAATTGTTTGGTATTCAGCTGATTCATTAGTTGAATCTAAAGAAGGGTGTTTGTCTTTACCTGGTTTATCAGAGACAGTTTTGCGATATGAAAAAGTAAAAGTAGAGTATTTGGATGAAAATTTTAATAAATGTGAGTTAGAAGCAGAAGGACTTTTATCTTTTTGTTTGCAACATGAATTAGACCATTTAGAAGGAAAGTTATATATAGATCATTTAAGTCAATCAAAAAGGGATAGTTTTTTAGATAAATTTATAAAATTACAAGCTTCAAAGCCAGAAGAAAACAAGCATGAAAACTAATAGAATTATTTTTATGGGGAGTTCTAATTTCTCTCTGGCATCGTTAAAACGTTTAAGTGAATCAGGATTTAATATTATTGGTGTATATTCTCGTGAACCAAAGCCGACAGGAAGGAAGTATAAGATCCAAAAAACCGTTGTTCATGAATATGCTGAGCAAAGGAATATCCCTGTTTTTACACCAAAAACATTGAAAAATGAAAATGTGTTTATATCTTTTCAAAAACTGAGACCTGATGTTGTTGTTGTATCTTCTTATGGATTGATAATACCTAAGAATTTTTTGGATGAAACATTATTTATTAATATACATGCTTCATTACTACCGAGGTGGAGAGGTGCCTCGCCTATACAATCTGCAATTTTAAATGGTGATTCTGAAACAGGTATTACAATAATGAAAATGGACGATGGGTTAGATACAGGTGATATTATTTCTATGAAAAGTATTGCTATTTCCCAAGAGGATACATTTGGTAAGGTATCATCTGCACTAGCGGGATTAGGTGCGGATATGATTGAATATACATTGTTGAATCTGCCTTCAGAATTATTGAAAGCACGTAAGCAGCCAAATATAGGAGCATGTTACGCTCAAAAAATTTCAAAAGAATCATGTTTTATTGATTGGAAGGAATCTTGTATTAATACGATTAGGCGAATTAAGGCCTTTTCACCTATACCCGCAACATGGACAGAAATTAATGGTCTTCGTATTAAAATTTTTGATGCCAAAACTGTTAAAAATGATATAGAAAATAATAAAAATAAATTTTTAATGAAATGTTCTGATGGATTTTTGGAACTTACAGAAGTTCAACCAGCGGGTAGAAATAAAATGACAGGTGAAGAATTTATGAGAGGATATAAAATTAAATAAATTATATATGTAATTTAATTTATAATTTACCTAGTTATTTTGCATATAGTAATTTATAATTCGAGTAAGATTATGGAATAGTGGATTGATGTTGAAGATTATTTTGAATAAATTAAAAGAAATTTATTCACAAGATAGGATACAAAAAAAGATAATTTGTCTATATAAAAGGATTCGTGGAAATTCCGTTTTACAAAGAATTCCTGATAATTATCGTTATCATATAATAAATTTTCTAATAATAATTTGCTCATATTGTATTTGTTCTTGTCTTATTTATCCTCATTTTAGTTTTTTTGGTTTTATTAAAGAAGTTTTTTCACTTCTTTTTATTTATGGTGCAATATTTTGTTGGTTTACAGATAAAATTCTTGAAAACAACTTGTTGAAAATATGTTTAGTGGTTACTGCTTGTTTTGCTCCAATTGTTTTTATTGTGAATTCCTTTGGCGTTGCTGTTGTTACTCTTATTTTTGTCATATTCGTCGAATATATTATTATATCATATTTCAGAGGTAATAAATTATTTTCAGGAAATATACCCGTGTATGTTATCTGTGAAACAGCTCAGGATGTAGAGAATATATCTGATGTTTTCAAGAAATATAAAGTATTAGAATGTGTTTTACTTTCTTCTAGTGAAAAGAATTATAAAAATATTTGTTTTAGCCAATTATCATCAATATCAGATATAGAGAAACATTTACGTAAAATTAATTGTTTGTCTTTTTTTCCTTTCCCTAGGAGAATCTTATATTATTCTAAATCTCCCATATCTGATAATTTAGAAAAGCTTATAGATCTTTCTTTAGAATATTCTTTGAGAATATTTAGAATTACATTCCCTATAGGTAATAATAAAGAATATAAATTGTCACCAGTATGTTATCAAGGTTTTCGATACAAGTTGTTGCCTAATATAGACAAAAGCGGATTAAACGGGATGTTTAAAGGTAAAAATATTTGGGTTTGCTTTGATGGTCGTGCTGCTGTAAAAGATTTCATAACAATTTTAAGTAATATATCAATTGCAAATTTAACAGTAATTTGTGACTCAGAAGTTCTAGTTGGAGAAATACAGCGAAGATTAAAAAAATCGAATCGTAATTATCATATTAAAATAGCTGATTTGTTTTTTATGTTAGAGAATAATACTCCTCCAGATTTTTTGTTTTATAATTTGCCTATAAAGGCTATGTATATGAATGATGATCATCTAAAGGAATCTTTAGTAAAAAATGTAATAGATACAGAGAAGTTAATTAATCTTGCTTATGAGTTTAAAATTCCAAATGTTTATGTATTTTCAAGTACTAAAGCAATAAATGCGAGTAATTGGGTTGGTGCTACACAACGATTAGGAGAATTGTCATTACAGCATGCAGATTTTTATAGTCGAAAAAATTTATCTAAATTTAAAATTATAAGAATTCCACATAACATTTGTGATGATTTTGGTATAAAAAAAGAAATAACAGATTCTTTACTTTCTGATGGATATATACATATAGATACTGCAGAAAATGAATTAAAGAAGATATTTTTAGAAAAGGATATACTATCGTTATTGATTAAAGCAGTTTTATTCGCTTATAAATCTAATCAGAATGCAGAAGTTTTAACTTTAATTCCTAGCAATGAAATAAATATTGATAATTTTATAAAAAATATTTGTTCTGATTTTGGGTTGAAAAAGGATATTGATGTTCCTGTAGTATATGAACATCATAATGAAACAATGGAATTGGATAATTTCCCTAATATTTCTGAATCATTAGAAAAAACCTCATTACAAAATATTTTTCGTACAAAATTTATAGCTTCAGCAGTTGGCAGTTATAATCAGCCATTGTCGTTAGAAATAATATCAAAAATGAGCGCAAGAGAGATTATTTCTGCTGTTTTCCAAAGCTTATCTGAGAAGACTAATCAAAAAAAATAAATTACATTCTACAGGAGATAACTACTTTATTATTTTTTTTTATGATGTCTAGACAATTATTATTTATTTTGCTACGTGATGTGTTATTAAAAGATAATATTTCTGATTTCTTCAATTCCAGTCTAGGTGGAATGTATGCTTTTACGTTAATATTTATAACATGAGCATGCAAAAAATATGGGACACAAAGTATTGATATAAATTTTTTCATTTCTTTTGCCTATCTCTTTTTGTAATAATATAAAAATTAAGTAAATAAATAATTAATTTTAATTTGATTTTCTCAATTTTTTTATATAAATTCTTCTTTGTGAAGGAAAGAAAAAAGATATGACTATAGATTCAGAACATGCATTAGTCGCAAGAATTTGCCATGATTTGATTACTCCTTTAAATGCTATAAATTTAGGATTAGATGCTTATGAGATGTCAAATGATGTTTCACTGTTGTCTTGTATAAAAGAAAGTGTTGAAAAAGCTAATTTAATCTTAAGTTTTATGAGAGAATTATATTCATCAAAAGATAATGAATTTTATTATTCTTTTGATTTATTGAATAACTTAATTGTTAATTTTTCTAAGCTTTATAATATAGATATATCATTTCAAACCTCAATAAAAGATATTTCATATATATCAGGACGTATTATTTTATATAATACGATTATACTGAAAGAAGTTATGCCTTTTGGTGGCAAAGCAAATTTTGAACTTAATGATAATTTAAATATTAAAATTAATTATTCTGGAAAAGATATTTCTTGTCTTGATGCTACTTTACCTGCAACCTTAAATCATCGTAATATTTTAAGATATTGTTTATTAAAATTTTTAAAAAATGTTCATTTTACATTATTATCAGGGTTAAATGATGGAATTGGCTTTATTTATGAACATTCACAGTTATAATTATTAGTAATTTTATAATATATATTTTCATATCTTAAATAATTTGTTAGAATAAATAAGAGATTTTATGGTCTTTGTTTCAAAAATAGGTGTAATGGGTGTACCTATTTTGTTTATTTAAATGAATGGAGGATAAAGTGCCCAAAATAAAAACAAAAAGCGCTGCAAAGAAGCGTTTTTCTTTTACAGCTAGTGGTAAAGTAATAGTTCAGCCTGCTTTTAGACGACATCTTATGAAAAATCGTTCTCAGAAAATGAAGAGACAAACTAGAGGCACAATGGTTTTGTGTTCTAGTGATGCAAAAAATATTGTCAAGTATATGCCATATAAATAATAGAGGAATAAAATATGTCAAGAGTTAAAAGAGGTGTAACAGCACATGCTCGTCACAAAAAAGTGATAAATCTATCAAAAGGTTTTATTGGTCGTTCAAAGAATTGTTTTCGTTCGGCTATTGAAAGGCTAGAAAAATCTATGCAGTATGCTTATAGAGATAGGCGTACTAAGAAAAGAGATCTTCGCAGGCTTTGGATTGTTAGAATTAATGCTGCTGTTAGAGAATATGATTTAAAATATTCTCAGTTTATTTATGGTTTATCAAAAGCTAATATAGCTATTGATAGAAAACTTTTATCGGAATTAGCTGTTAATAATAAATCAGCTTTTGCTGAAATAGTAAAAAAGGTAAAATCATCTTTAACTTAAGATTAGTGGAGCGGATTGCATGAGTGAAAAAATTTGTGAATTGCCAGAAGGATATGTTCCTAGTACAGATGAAGAGTTTATGAATGATTTTCAAAGAGAGTATTTTAGACGTAAACTTGAGTCATGGAAAAGTGAACTCTTACGTGGTAATAGTGCTGCTATAAAATATATGCAAGAGGAAGATAAATCATCACTTACAGATATAGCAGATTGTGCATCCGCTGAGACAGATTTAAGTTATGAAATAAGAAGTAAAGAAAGAGCAACTAAATTAATATCCAAAATAGATGCTGCATTATTGAGAATAAAAAAAGGGACTTATGGTTTTTGTGAGGAGACAGGAGAGCATATAGATTTAAAGAGATTAGAGGCTAGGCCGGTGGCTACTTTAAGTATTAAAGCTCAAGAACGTCATGAACGTGAAGAGAAAATGAAGAAAGATTAGTAATGAAAGATTTTTTATTAAAATTAAAAGAAAAGTTTTGCAAATTTTTTTTTGGATGGGGAAAGGGGGAAGAACTTTCTCCAGAGGAAAAAAAACAAAAGTTACGGTCAGATCTAAAATTTTGTGCATATTTTACAGTTATATTTTTAATCTTTCGTTTTTTTGTTTATGATTGGTATATTGTTCCATCATGTTCAATGGTTCCAACATTATTAGTGGGAGATATGCCTTTTGTCGAGAAATTCGCATATGGATTTAGTAAACATAATATTTGGTTTAGTCCTAATTTGTTTTCAGGACGTTGTTTCTTTAAAAATAACGTAAAAAGAGGAGAAATTATAGTTTTTAAGCATCCATATAGTAAAGAACATCCAGAATATAATGATTTAAATTTAATAAAAAGAGTTATAGCATTACCAGGGGATAAAGTAAGTGTAAATAATGGTATTATACGAGTTAATGGAGTTGATGCTCAGTTAACATTTAAAAAAGAGGTTAATTATTTTGATTATCCTACAGGGCAGACTTATATAATTAATAGATACGAAGAAAAATTGCCTTTATCTGATGCTCCTTCTCATACAGTTGGTTATATAGATGAAATGAGGTTTTCTGATGCCAATAATTTTGAAGAAGTCACTGTTCCAGAAGGGCATTACTTTGTTATGGGAGATAATAGAGATTGTTCAAGGGATTCCAGATGTGGATTAGGATTTATTCCTGCTGAGAATTTAATGGGAAAAGCAATATTTACCGTATATTCCATTGATAAAGGTGTGAAATTATGGGAATTTTGGAGATGGTTTCAGAATATAAGGTATGACCGTATATGCAAACCTCTAAAATAACAGAAATTATTGAATCTTTAGAATCTATTCTTTGTTATAATTTTAAAAATTTAGATAATATTAGTGTAGCTTTAAATCACCCAGGTTCCAGAAAGTATAATCATTCATTTACTAAAAAATTTGAAAGATTAGAATTTCTTGGAGATAGAGTTCTAGGGCTAGCTCTTGCTAGTTTAATTTATGAAAAGTTTCCTTCAGATTCGGAAGGTGAACTTGCTGTTAGAATATCAATATTAGCTGGAACTGATTTTTTAATTGATTTATCTAAAAGAACAGGATTGATTTCATGTTTTTCTATTCCTAAAGGAATGTTTGTTAGTAAAAATAAGACTTCATCTTCCATTGCAGATATGGTTGAAGCTGTGATAGGTTCTATTTTTTTAGATTCTGATTTTAAAAGTGCCCGTAAAGTTATAATTCATTTATGGGGAAAAGATTTAACAAAAGTTATTTATAAAATAAAAGATTCTAAAACTAGATTACAGGAATTTGCTCAAAGTAGATTTAATAATTTGCCTAATTATCGTTTAGTAAAAATGAGCGGAGAGGCTCATGACCCGATTTTTGAAGTAGAAGTTAAGGTAAATGATTTAATAGCAACAGGTTTTGGCAACTCAAAAAAAAGTGCTGAACATGATGCGGCCGATAAATTAATAGAAAAGTTGCAAAAATGAAAAAATGTGGATTTGTTTCTGTGTTAGGTGAGACCAATTCTGGGAAGTCTACATTAATTAATAGTTTAGTCGGACAAAAAGTTTCCATAGTTTCCAGAAAAGTTCAAACTACTATTATTAAGATTTTGGGTATAACTATCCATAATGAAAGTCAGATTATTTTTATAGATACTCCAGGATTTGTTTCTAAAAAAAGTGAAAGTTCATTAGAAAGAATAATATGGGATGCTTTTAGAGATTCAGAACATGTATTATTTGTTATAGATGTAAATAAAAAAGATTTTTCTAAAAGTGAAGCAATATTGGAGAAAATACATAAAAATAAGAAAGTATCTTTGGTTCTTAATAAGATAGATTTAATATACAAACCAAAGTTATTAGAAATTGCAAATAAATTAAGCAATATTAGAAAGTTTGACAATATATTTATGATATCTGCTTTAAATAATGATGGTACATTTCAAATTAAAGATTATCTTTCTAAAGTTATGCCTAATAATGATTGGTTTTTTCCTGAAAATAAAGTTACGGATTTGAATCTTGAAAAATTTGTTTCTGAAATTACTAGAGAGCATATTTTTCACCGTATCCATAAGGAAATTCCATATAAATGTATTGTTGAGACAATATTTTATAAAGAATTAGAGAATGATGTTATAATTAAACAAAATATATATATAAATAATGATGCTCACCGAATTATTTTATTAGGACACAAGGGGACAAAAATTCGAGCTATAGGAAAGGCTTCGCGTAAGGAATTAAGCGAACTATTAAAAAAGAAGGTTCATTTATTTTTAAAGGTTGTTTTAAAAAAATAGGTAATGAATGCATTGGAAAGAGAAAGCTATTATTTTATCTATTAAGAATTTTGGCGAAAATTCTCGTATTATTACTTTATTTAACCGAAGCATTGGAAAAACACGAGGGTTGTTAAAAGGATTAAAATTATCTATACAACCTGGAGATATATGTGAAGTCTGTTGGAGAGGCCGCAATGCAGAACAATTAGGGGTGTTAAAAGTAGAAAATTTGTTTTCTCCGTTTTCTTTTGTATTTAATAATCCAATGGAAGTTTTAGCTATAGAAAGTGCGTGTACTTTGTGCATAAATGGATTACCAGATAAAGCACCTCATTCAGAGTTGTTTGATTCTCTTCATTCTTTATTGTTGAAGATAACACAAAATAATTGGTTATCAGATTATGTATTATTTGAAAAAAATTTCTTAGCAGAAATGGGAGTTGGATTAGATTTATCTAAATGTGCTGTAACAGGTAAAAAAGAAGGTTTGGTATATGTGTCACCACGTACAGGAAAAGCGGTAATAAAAGAAGTTGGAGAAAAATATAAAAATAGATTATTTCAACTTCCACAATTTTTGTTGGAAAATTCAAAAGTTATTCCATCTTTAAATGATATATTTTCCGCTTTAAATATGCTTGGGTATTTTCTGAAAATGTATTTTGAAGATAATAAAGAGTTACCATTATCAAGAAATTATTTGATTGAAGAGCTGATGAAAGGAATTACTTAGATGATAATTAGCACAATTATAGATCCAATAGAAAAAAGAGTAGCAATTACTCCTGAAACAGTATCAAAGTATATAAAATTAGGATTTGATGTATTTTTACCAGAATCTGTAGGAACGACGGCAGGTTTTTCTGATAATTTATATATAGAAGCTGGAGCAAAAATTTTTGATACCAAAATTAAAGATGTTAATTTATATTTGTGTGTAAAACCTTCTAATTTGTCAGAATTGGAATTAACAAAAGGAAGTTATTTGATTGCTATGTTATCTCCATTCCAAAATGAAAAGATATTACAAAAATTATTTTTAAATGGAATAAATTTATGTGCTTTAGAAAAAATTCCTAGAATTACAAGGGCACAATCTATGGACATTTTATCATCTCAAGCTAATATTGCTGGATATAAGGCAATGATTGATGCTATAGCAGAATATGGCAGAGTGATTCCTTTAATGATGACTGCCGCTGGAACAATTCGTCCTGCAAAAGTTTTAATTATTGGTGCTGGTGTAGCTGGTTTACAGGCTATTGCTACAGCCAAAAGAATGGGTGCTATTGTGTATGCTTTTGATGTACGTAAAGCAGCAAAAGAACAAGTGGAAAGTCTTGGTGCTATTTTTATTGAAGTTGAAAATAGTGAAAATGGAGAAACAGCGGGTGGCTATGCAATGGAAATGTCTGAAGGATATAAGAAAAAACAAGCCGAAAAATTAAATGAAGTGCTAAAAAAATCAGATATTGTTGTCACTACAGCTCAAATTCCAGGGAAACCAGCTCCTGTTTTAATTACTAAAGAAATGGTCGGTAATATGCCAAATGGTTCTGTTATTGTTGATATGTCGACAGAAACAGGAGGAAATTGTGAGCTTTCGCAAAAAGATAAAAAAATAATATATGAAGGTACTACTATTATTGGCTATACAGATTTTGCTTCGAGGGTTGCTCATGATTCCAGTCAGTTATTTGCAAGAAACATATATAACTTTGTTACTTTAATGCTTAAAGATAGTAAAATTGATCTATCTGATGAAATTGTTCAATCTACTTTAATAAAATAATTTAATATTTTATTTATTTATTGGATCTAATATATCCCTTAAAAGGAATGAATAATGTCTGTTGTTTTTGAAATTAAAAATAATATAGCTGTACTTACAATAAATAATGGGAATAAGCTTAATGTTTTAAATTCTCATACTATGAATGAAATTGCTAACTATCTAGATGAATTAGAAAAAAAAGCTAGGGTATTAATTATTTTTGGTAATGATAAAGCATTTGCTGCAGGTGTAGATATTAATGAAATTAATTTATTAGATTATGAAAGTGCATATAATAATGAATTTATAAATCAAAAATGGGAATGCATTTTAAATGCTAAAATACCTGTGATTTCCGGTGTTGATGGATATGCTCTGGGAGGTGGATTTGAGATGGTTTTAGCAAGTGATATTGTTATATCTACTGAAAGAGCTATATTTGGATTTCCTGAAGTTAAATTAGGATTAATGCCAGGTTTGGGAGGAACTCAACTACTGACTAGAGCTATAGGTATGAAAAAAGCATGTGAATTAATTATGACCGGAAATTTTATCACAGCTAAAGAGGCATATGATATGAGAATAATCAATAAGGTAGTGGACAAAAATATATTAAAAGAGGAAGTAATTAAATTAGCCAATGATATTATCAATAAACCATTTTTAAGTGTTAAAGCTATTAAAGAATCTATTAAACTTTCACAGAATGTTGGATTAGAGCAAGGAATAAAGATAGAAAGACATTTATTCCGTTCTTTATTTTCTACTAAAGACAAAAATAAACAGGTTACTAAATTTCTGAAAAAATAATTCGAGTTATATACTAAACCTTTTACAAAAGTCGAACTTTCCACTTTGCGTCATTCTGAGTGAACAAAGTGAGCGGAGAATCCATTTGCGTATTCATCATATTACTGTTTGAATCATCTTGCGGATTACCACGTCGCAAGCTCCTCATAATGACGCCAAGTGGAAGAAGCGGAGCCTATATGACTCCATGTAATGATGTTAAAGATAGTATAAATATCAATGCGTGACGTTCTAGAACCTCTAGTTATCAGAAAATTAAGAAATCTGTTTCCATAAGAACTATATTATTTTTCGAAAAATTGTTTGCAAGTCTAAAATGGTAGCGATACACCCGGAGGTAAAATTCCGTTCATATTTTCTGCTGCTTTGGCTTCTAATTTAGCTTTAGCATCATTATAAGCAGCGATTACTAAATCAGAAACAATATCAGCTTCATCCGGAATCATTAATGTTGAATCTATATTCAATGATTTTATATCATATTTTCCATTGATAGTTATTTTAACCATTCCATTTCCTGATAATCCGGAAAATTCTGTTTCAGCTAACTTGTTTTGAGCTTCAGCCAAATTTTTTTGCATCTGTTGTGCTTGTTTCATAAGTTGATTAATATTCATTATATTCTCCATTACTGAATTTTTGCATCAGGAAACATTTTTAACGCACTATCTAATAAAGAATTTTTATTTCCTTCGCAGTTTTCTCTTATATCATAATTCTTATCTTTTTCAAAACATTCTGAATCTAGTTTTTTTACAATGTCTTGTAAATCAGGAAAATCTGATGAATAAGTAATTCTTATAATTAACATTTCTAAAACTAATTCAGGTCTATCTGTAAATTTTAATTCTTCTACTCCTTTCAACAACATTTGCCATATTCTTGAAAGAACTGCTAAGTTAGTTTTATCAATGATTTTTTTTAATGAATCATATAAATTATCATCGAGGATATTCAAAGGAGATTTTACATTAGATTTTATACAAGATGCCAAATGTACGAAATCCATAAGTCTAGTTATAATCATATTCGGGAAAGTTTTTCGTTGGACAATTTCCCTATATTTTTCTATAGCTTTATTAAGATTTGCAGATAAAATAAGATCAAATAGTTCAAGCATCGAATAATCATCAGCTATACCCAGTAGTTCTGTAATATCATTAGTAGTTAATTTATTGTTTTCCGCTATATTAATTGCTTGGTCTAATATCGATAAACTGTCTCTAATCGAACCATTAGCAGCTACCGCGATAGCTTTTAATACATCTGCATTGGCAGAAATATTTTCTTGATTGCAAATCGTAGATAAATATTGTGCAATAGTATCATTATCTACGTTTTTTAAATCTAGTTTCAAAACCCGAGATAAAATTGTTTCTGGAATTTTATAAGTTTCTGTTGTTGCTAATAAGAATTTTACATGAATTGGTGGTTCTTCTAAAGTTTTTAATAGTGCATTAAATGCACTTTTTGATAACATATGAACTTCATCAATTATAAATATTTTATACTGTCCTATAGAGGGCTTATATCTACATGATTCAATAATTTCTCTAATATCATCAACACCTGTGTTACTTGCGGCATCTATTTCTATTACATCAATTTGATTATCTTTTGAAAAAGATAAACATGATTCGCATCTACAGCATGGTTCATAGTCAGAATCTTGTCTATTCTCGCATCTTAGTGCTTTAGCTAGTATACGGGCAAGAGTTGTTTTCCCTACACCTCTAGTTCCGGAGAATAAAATCGCATGTCCAACTCTATTTTTTATAATGGCTTTTGTGATAATCTTTACAGTTATGTCTTGACCGACTACATCCAAAAATTTTTGAGGTCTATATTTTGTTGCTAATGGAATATACATAGATTAATCCTAACTAAAAGAGTATATGACCCAAACAGTATTTGCTACGGCTGCTTTCTTCCAAACCTGACCGGGTTCACAATCTTATTTGTCCATATACTCTAACTATTAATATAACAGATACTTACAATAAATTAAAAGTAAAAAAACGGTAAAAAATGTTAAAAAAATCTGTCAAAAATATATTTTTTATGATAAAAAGCTATTGATATAAAATTACGGAATATTTATGTCCAGCATGATTGAAAAATCAAATCAACTCAATACTTCTTATACTTCAAAAATACCAAAAACAATTTGGATAGTTGGAATTGTAAGTTTTTTTTCTAATACAGCTTCTGTCGTGATAACAGCTTTTTCTCCTGAATTTATTATTAATATTTTAGGTGGAACGCCTGCGGCAATGGGTTATATTAGAGGTTTATCCGAAGCTTTATCTTATCTAATGAAAATGGCCTCAGGAGTAATAAGCGATTGGCTAGGAAAAAGAAAAATACTTATGCTTTTTGGTTATTTATGTGCAGCTTTTGCAAAACCAATGTTTGCATTTTGTAACGGCCTTGGGCTTTATACTGCAGCTCAGATTTTAGAAAGAATTACAAATGGATTAAGAGACACGCCTAGAGATGCTTTGATAGCTGATTGCGCACCAAAAGAATTAAAAGGGGCTAGTTATGGAATTAGGCAGAGTTGTGCCTTTTTGGGTTCTATGGTTGGTTCTATTATTGCTTTTTTTGCTTTATGGTATTTTGGTACATCTGTTACCACTTTAAGAATGGTTTATCTGTTTGCTACAGTTCCTATCCTTACATCTGTATTACTGATATATTTTGGAATTTCTGAACCGAAAAATATAGTTAGTTTAAAGGATAAAAGAAAGGGTTTTCCTATAAAAATAGCTGATATGAAACAATTAGGTACACATTTTTGGTACTATATGTTCGTTTGCTTTATTTTTATGTGCGCTCGATATAGTGAATCGTTTTTAGTTTATAGGGCACAGAGTCTAGGATTAGATGTAAAGTATGCTCCTTTAGTTTTAGCAGTAATGTATCTTTTTAATTCACCTACTTCTAAAATTGTTGGTAATTGGTCTGATAAACATGATCGTAAATTATTTTTAGCATTTGGATTCTGTATGATGCTTGCTTCTTGTATTATACTAGCATTAGCCCATAGTTTTTGGTTGGTAATTGTAGGTGCTGCAGTTTATGGTATTCATTATGGCGCTACTCAAGGAACATTTTATGCTATGGTGTCAGATTATTCTCCTCCGCAAATTAAAGGAACATCTATAGGGATATTTAATCTTGTTTGTTGCTTAGGAATGGGAATTTCTAATATTCTTACTGGGGAATTTTGGAAACATTATGGAGCAGAATGGACATTTATTGTTATTTCTGCGATATCTTTTATCGCAGCAATTTGTATGATGTTTGTAAAAAAGCCAAATAAAAGAATGAGAACATTATCTGTATGAAAGAAGAAATTAGAAAAACATGTGAGTCTATTGAATCAACATTAATTTTAATACGGAGGTTTCTTTGACCCTGATTCATTAGAAAAAAAACTTTTAGAACTCAATAAACTTATTGCCTCAAATGATTTTTGGTCTGATGCTAATAGAGCAAAAGAAATTATGCGAGAAAAATCAGAAATAGATAGTGAATTATCTCGTTTGAAGAAGGCTGAAAGTGATTTCTCTACTTACCGTTCAATGTTAGAGTTGGGTGAATTGGAAAACGATGTAAGTACTATATTTGAAATGGAGCAATCTATTTTAGATTTTGAAAAAGATTTAAAAATTTATCAATTAGAATGTTTTTTTTCTGGCGAAGCTGATAATAATAGTTGTTATTTAGAGGTTCATTCTGGCGCTGGTGGTACAGAAGCCCAAGATTGGGCACAAATGCTTTTACGTATGTATTCTAGATGGGCTGAAAATCATAAGTATGGTATAGAAGTACTTGAAATTGGAGTGGGTGAAGAAGCTGGAATAAAATCAGCTTCTATAAAAATTATAGGGTCTAAAGCATATGGATGGCTTAAAGGAGAATCAGGTATTCATAGATTAGTACGTATATCTCCTTTTGATTCTAATTCAAGAAGACATACAAGTTTTGCGTCTATTAGTGTTTATCCTGTAATTGATAATTCTATTCATATAGAAATAAATGAAAAAGATTTGAGAATAGATACATATAGGGCATCCGGTGCTGGCGGACAACATGTTAATAAAACAGATAGTGCTATACGTATTACACATATTCCTACAGGTATAGTTGTTCAATGCCAATCCGATAGATCTCAACATAGAAATAGAACGATAGCATATGAGATGCTAAAATCTAGGTTATATGAGCTTGAATTAAGAAAAAGAGAGGAAAATAGACCTCAAATATCAAAAAATGAAATAGGATGGGGATATCAAATCCGTTCATATGTTATGCAACCTTATCAACTTGTAAAAGATTTAAGAACAGGTTATGAAAAAGGTAATGTTGATGCAGTACTTAACGGTGATATAGATGATTTTCTTCGTTCGACAATTAGTGCTAAAATTTGTGATATTCAAAAGGAAGACAAATGAGTATTATTCAGGCAGATAATATATCCCCTATTGAAGAAGAATTTAAAAATGTTAATAAATCATCTTTGGTTATTTTTGATTGCGATGATGTTCTTACAACAATTAAAGTAGGAATGTTTAAACCACAAAATCGCGAAATATTAGAATATTATGTTAACAATAAAAAAATTTCTAAAAGTGAGTTATACGATAAATTAAGAATTGTACTAACTCATGAAGATAATGTGGTTGTAAATCCTCTTATGATTGATTTAGTTAAACAACTAACCGAGCATAGTATTAAACAATTGGTTCTTACAGCTTATTCTGTGAAACCAACCAAATATCTTCCAAATCCTATACAATGGAGAATAAATCAGTTAAATAAATTGGGATATAGATTCGAAAAATTATGGCCCATATCTTATCTTGTATTAGAAGATTTTCTTTGTAAATACTGTCCTACATTTAAAGATGGTATTTTATGTTGTGATATATTTCCAAAGAGTGAATGTTTAGAGTTGTTTCTTAAACAGATCCATTGGATACCTGAAAAAATTGTTTTTATTGATGATTCATTAAAAAATCTTGTTGATGTCGAAGCGTTTTGTAAGCAAAAAGGCATCAAATACATAGGGATACAATATTTAGAATCACAATATATAAAATCTTATATACCTTTTTCTGAACAATTAGGAAAAGTTCAAATAGATAGTCTTATAAATAAATCTGTTTGGTTATCAGATGAAGAAGCAAATAAGACTATAAGTTAGTTTAGTATAATTTATTTAAGTAGCGTAAATTGCTTATTGAATAATCTTTAATAATTTCATTTTATATTCATTTTTTAACTAAAAATAAATTTTTTTTAAAGATAATAATAAGAAGTTGTGGGATAAGATATGAATATTATTAAATTTATTCACATATTGATTATATTTTTTTGTTTCTTATATAATCCTATAGCTCAATGTAATTCAAATAACTCTAGATATAGACAAAATAATTTGGAATTAAGAAGTAATAATAATAAAAATCAGACAAATAAGAATTCAAAAGTAGCAGTGAATTCAGTTAATAATAAAAGAACATTATCGAATTTAACAACAGTTTTAACTTTAATAGATAGGTATCAACCATTTGTTCCATCTGTAAGTCAAAAAAAGCTTCAGCATTTTAAGAAAAAAGGATTAGCTGATTTGTCTTCTGCGATAAGTTTAGCTTCAGATTATCAAAATATTACTATTGAGCCAGAAGAAGCTATAGACGAAGAGGTTCCAGAAGAAGAAGTAATAGATGAGGAAGTTCCGGAAGAAGAAGCCATAGACGAAGAGGTTCCAGAAGAAGAGGTAATAGATGAGGAAGTTCCGGAAGAAGAAGTCATAGAAGAGGAGATTCCAGAAGAAGAAGTCATAGAAGAGGAGATTCCAGAAGAAGAAGTTATAGGTGAAGAGATTCCAGAAGAAAGTATAGAAGAAGGATTAAGTGGAAATGCTTTTAATATGCAGAATGAATTAAATTTTCAGAATTCCGCTTTTAATAATTTGAATAGTAATCAAAATTTTAATAATTTTGCTAACAATCCTGATTTTAACCTTAATTCTAATTTGAATAGTATGGGAGGGACAGCTTTTATGCCTGTATCCCCAACCATGTCGCAATCGGCTATTCCTCTAAACAGCAATTTATCAAGTTCTTCTATGGGATATAATCAAAATTTAATGAGTAATCCACAAATGAATAATTCTCCAATGAATGGTTCTCAAAATAATCATTCAAATATAGATAATAGACGTTCAAATGAACAAATTTCAGATGACAGCTATAATAAAAATCAAAGTTATAATCAACAATATAATCAAAATTATCCTGTTCAACATCAAAATGTAAATAATAATGTGGGAAATAGAACAAACCAGATAAATCAGTATCAAAATCAAAAGGATAAAATGCAAGATCAGCAAATTCAAGAACTAAAAAATGAAATAAGATCTTTAAAAGAACAAATGAATACTAATGATATTTCATCTTCAAATGTAGATATGAATGACAGGGAAGTAGTTCAGATGACATTGGCACATTTGATGGAACATGGTTTACTAGATGAGCAAGCTCTAAATGAAATAAGTATTGAAAATAAAATATTAGGTACATGTTATTTTTGTCGAGGAAGACGTTTCGGAGTGAAATTAGCTAATTCTTCAGGTCGAGATTTGGTTATATGTGATCAATGTAGTGAAAGAATTGGTCAAATGGATAAGAGAGGACAATATATGGATTTATCCTCTTCAAACAAAAACAATAATTCTGTTATGAATGGAAGTTCTTTTAATGCAGGGAATATAAACACGTTTAATACGTCTCAAGGTACAGCAGGAGCACCTGTTTCATCTGAAATATCAAATAATAATGGTAATAGTGGAATGTCATATCAAGGGAGTGCTGTTAATCAATATAATAATGGAAATATGGTAGATAATTCTGGAAATTCGAGTAATAACATGATGCATAATAGTCCAAATAATAATTCATATGAAAATAATAACAATAATGGGAATTCTAATTCTTCTGGATTCCTATCAGGTATAAGTAATACACTTGGAAATTTAATGAACAAAGCAATGGACAAAGCTTTTAATTCTGATAATAGTGATAATAATTCTAATCAAAATAATAATCCAAGTTTGAATTCTATGAATATGACAAATAGCGCAAATTCCAATCAAATGGTAATGAACCAGTTTGGGCAACTGGTACCTGCTTCCAGTCTGGCGGGGACAGCAGCGCCATATGGATATGTAAAGAATGCATTAGGGCAAATGGTTCCAGCGACTAGCTTGGCTGAAGGGCTTTCCGCAGCTCAAAATATGTCTATGACAGGAACAATGTCTGGGACAATGGCAAATTCCAATCAAATGGTAATGAACCAGTTTGGGCAACTAGTACCTGTTTCCAGTCTGGCGGGGACGGCAGCGCCATATGGATATGTAAAGAATGCATTAGGGCAAATGGTTCCAGCGACTAGTTTAGCTGCCGGGCTTTCTGCTGCAGCGACAGCTAATAGTACCTTAGGCTTAACCGGGAAATTGGGGCAGGCTGCAACAGTTATGAATAGCGTTAGTAATCTTGCTAATTCTCTAGGTGTTTCTTCATTAATTTCTTCTATTGCCAATCGCAGATCGAATACACAATCCCAGATAGGGGCATCCAATACATCAGCAGGCGGAGGATTTCTAAGTAATTTGTTTAATCGAAATCAATCTTCAACAAATCAGACAGGTAATCCAATACAAAATAATATTGTAAATAATACTCAAAATAATATAAATAATAATATACCTTCTAATACAACTCCAATAGCTAATCAGAATGGACAATCTTCAATAAACAGTACACAATTAGAAGAAGCTCAAGAGGCTGCTATGCAAAAAGAATCGGATTTAAAACAGGCTCAAATCGACTACGAAGACTTGACTCAAAAAATTGCGCAAATACAAAAGCAATTAACAACTCAACAAACTCAATTTACTAAAGCTCAACAGAATCTTACAAAAGCACAAGCCAATGTTACTAATGCTAAAAATGCAATTGCAAAAAAAATAGCGGAAAAATCGCTAACTTCTAAGCAAAAAGCTTTTGATGCTGAAAAATCTAAGGTTGATGATTTAACGACTCAATTAAATGAATTAAAAATACAAATGCAGGAAGCGAAAGCAAAAATAGATGCAGTACAGGGTACAGCACAAAATGCAATGTCTTCTGTACAATCTACAGCTACATCAGCATTGAATACAGGGCAAAGCGCAATATCTTCTGCGCAGTCTAGTGCAACATCAGCATTGAACGCAGGGCAAAGCGCAATATCTTCTGCACAGTCTAGTGCAGCATCAGCATTGAATACAGGGCAAAGCGCAATATCTTCTGCGCAGTCTAGTGCAGCATCAGCATTGAACGCAGGACAAAGTGCAATGTCTTCTGCCACACAATCTGGTGCAGCATCGGCATTGAATGCGATTGCAACTCGTTAATTTATTACATATAAGTATATAATTAACCACGGCAATATATTAATTATAAATTAAAGATTATAGGAATATATAAATGTTTTTAAATATATATACAAGTTTTTATAAAACTTCAGTACATACGAAAATTTTGAATTTGTCGAGATAGGAGAATCATTGTTTGATTGTTAACTATTTAACAGATAAGTTTCATTGTAAGCTTTATAAGAGTAGATAAAAATTCTTATTCTAATTCGTTTTGATGAAAATATATATAATAATCATATAACATATTAAGAGTTTGACATTTTTTCTTTTTGGTGTATTCTCATACCGATCTCTAACAGCATTAGAGGCTGCTATTTAAGATTTTCTAGGACGTTTAATGTACAGAATAGAAGAAATTATTATTGTTTGGTTTAGTGATCTTTTAAAAAAAATACGTGGTAGGGATTTGATCATAGCAATTCCTTACGTTTGGGTATTTTTATTTTTTATATGCCCTTGTCTTATTCTGATAAAAATTAGTTTTTCAGATGCTATATTGGCTTCTCCACCTTATACTTCTATTTTGGATTGGTTATCTGGTACTACTTTACAACTAAGATTAAATTTAGGAAATTATTTAACTTTATTTACTGATGAGATGTATATAAAAGGATTTGTTACATCTATTTTTATAGCAGGAACTTCAACTCTTTGTTGTTTATTAATTGGTTTTCCAATGGCCTATGCAATCGCCAGATCATCTGAAAAATTTCGTACAATTTTATTGATGCTAGTAGTATTGCCATTTTGGACATCATTTTTAATCCGTGTTTATTCATGGATTGTTTTATTAAGTCCTGCAGGTATAATTAATAATATATTGTTAAATTTTAATTTAATAAGAGCTCCATTATCTTTAATGAATAATTCTTATGCAGCATGTATTGGAATTATATACGCCTATTTGCCTTTTATGATTCTTCCCCTATATAGTGCTATTGAAAAAATTGATAACTCATTAACAGAAGCTGCATATGATTTGGGCTGTACACCATTAAAAGCATTCTTTGCGATTATTGTTCCTTTATCCATGCCGGGTATTTATGCTGGTTCAGCGTTAGTTTTTGTTCCTGCCATAGGAGAATTTGTTATTCCTGAATTATTAGGTGGCTCTCAGACTCTTACAATAGGAAGGCTTGTTTGGAATGAATTTTTTGGAAATATGTCTTGGCCAACGGCTGCAGCTTTATCCATAGTGTTATTATTGTTTATTGTTTTTCCTATGGTAATAGCACAAAAACGAAAAGATGAAAGTTCATTTGCAATGGAGGCTTAATATTGAAAATTCATTGGACTAAATTTTTTCTATTTTTAGGGTATATGTTTCTCTATATTCCTTTATTGTGTATTGTTGTATATTCATTTAATGATTCTCGTTATTTAAGTACGTGGACTGGTTTTTCTTTACGTTGGTATAAGGCTTTAATTTCTAATCAAATTATATTACAAGCTACATGGACAAGTTTAAAAGTTGCTAGTATTTCTGCTACAGTATCTGTTATATTAGGAACAATGGCAGCTATTGTTTTTACTAGATTCGGGTTTTTTAAAGGGAAGAGTCTTTTTATCGGAGCTGTCACATCTCCTCTTGTTATGCCTGAGGTTGTCATGGGGTTATCGTTGTTAATGTTATTTGTGGGGTTAGAAAAATTTTTCGGCTGGCCTAATGGGTTAGGTTCGACAACTGTAATTATTGCCCATATTACATTGACTTTGTCTTATGTTACTATGGTTGTACAATCCAGATTGCAAAATGTAGATAAATCGATTGAAGAAGCTGCTCTTGATTTAGGTGCTTCTCCTTTAAAAGTATTTTTTGTAATAACATTGCCTATGATTGCGCCTTCTATCATTCTAGGTTGGCTTTTAGCATTTGCTTTATCTTTGGATGATGTAGTAATTGCCAGTTTTGTCGCCGGTCCAGGTTCTACCACTTTACCAATGGTAATTTTTTCTAGTTTACGTTTTGGCATTTCTCCTGAGGTTAATGCATTAGCAACTATATTAATGACGACACTATCAATTGGGGTTATTATTATGGCAATTATTATTTATAAGAAAAATTTACAAAATGGAGCTAAAAATGAGACCATACATTATAGTATTGGGAAATGAAAAGGGAGGTACAGGTAAATCTACGATTGCTATGCATATTGCAGTTTATCTATTAAATAAAGGTTTAAATGTTGGAACAATTGATGTAGATGCTCGTCAAGGGACATTTACACGTTATTTTGAAAATAGACGTAAAAATAATATAGATAATGATATAAAATTATCAAATCATATATCTATACATAAAACTAATTTAGAAAATGTTAAAGATTCAAAGGAAAAAGAAGCTGAAGAAGTGAAAAATGCATTCAATAAATTGAATGATAATGATTTTATAATTGTAGATACTCCAGGTAATGATACATTCTTATCTCAAACAGTTCATTCTTTTGCTGATACGCTTATAACTCCAATGAATGATAGTTTTATCGATTTGGACGTATTAGTTCGTTTAGATCATAATGATTTTAAAGTAATGAGACCTAGTATTTATGCCGAGATGGTTTGGAATCAACGAAAAATGAGGGCTGTTAGGGGACAAAAACCAATAGATTGGATTGTTATTAGAAATAGATTAACAACTTTATATACAAAAAATAGAAAAGATATTAATACAGTTTTGGAAGCATTATCAAAGAGGATAGGATTTAGATTAGGAAATGGTTTCTGTGAAAGAGTTATTTTTAAAGAGTTATTTTTATCAGGTTTAACTCTGTTGGATTTAGAAAAAAAAGGAATAGAGCTAAATTTATCTCATGTTTCAGCTAGGCAAGAATTGCGTGAACTGATAAATTTTATGCATTTACCTAATTTGTGATAAAATATTATGTCTTGTGTTGTTCAAAAATTTGGCGGAACTTCTGTAGCAACTCTAGAGAGAATTAATCATGTCGCTGAAATTGTTGCCAAAAATAAACAGAATAAAAATATTGTTGCCGTTGTTTCTGCTATGGCTGGTGTTACAAACAAATTTATTGAATATGCTCATAGTTTAAATGGTTATGAAGGAAATCCTGAATATGATTTTATTATTTCCTCAGGAGAAATGGTTACAGCCGGTCTTCTTTCTGTTGCTTTAAATAATATGGGAATTAAAGCTCGTTCATACGCTGGATGGCAAGTGCCTATTAATACATCTAGTAATTATGGATCTGCTGATATTGAATCTATAGGAATTCAAAATATTATTTCAGATTTAAATAATGGAATAGTACCTATTATTTGTGGTTTTCAAGGTATAGATAAAAAAAATCGCATAACTACTCTTGGAAGAGGAGGGTCAGATTTAACAGCAGTTGCCATTGCGGATGCTATTAAAGCTGAAATTTGTGATATCTATTCTGATGTAGATGGTGTTTATACTGTTGATCCTAATCTTTATTTTAAAGCGAAAAGATTAGATAAAGTTTATTATAATGAAATGCTAGAAATGGCTGCATTAGGGGCAAAAGTTTTACAAGAGCAATCTGTTGCTTATGCCTTAAAGAAACAAATAAAGATTAGAGTAGCATCCAGTTTTGTAGAAAATGGTGGTACTATTATTAGTAATGAGATTCCTACTCGTAAATTTTGTGGCATAGCGATTACACATAACCTTGTTCAACTTAAAGTGTTTTATAACAATGAAAGTTTGGATATTGATTCTTTACTAAGAAAACACTTTATTCGTATTGATATTATTAAAGTAGTTCCATATAAAATTAGCTTTTTTTTAGATAGAAAGAAATTAAATATAGTAAAAGAGATTCTTTTGAAAATCGATAATGTAATAAATATAAAACAAGAAATGATACATAGACATTGTTCAAGACTTAGTTTAATAGGGTTTGATTTAAAGCAAAAAGATTTTGAATATGTATTGTCTTTAATGTCTTCTAACAATATTGAAATTTTTTGTTGTTCAAAAGGAAAATATGGAATAAATTTGGTACTGTTAACAGAGTTTTTATTTAAGGCTATTGATATTCTACATAGGAATTGCGGTTTATAAAATGAATGAAAAAATACTAAAGCTTATGGAACGAGGCTCCAAAATTTTGGGAAGTAAATATGCTTTACTCGGTGGAGCTATGACATGGATTTCTGAATCAAATTTAACTTCAGCTTTATCTAACGCAGGATTATTTGGAGTGCTTGCGTCTGGTTCTATGGATGGAAGTCTATTAGAAAATGAGATTATCAAAACCAAATCCAAAACTGATAAAAATTTCGGCGTGAATATTATAGTAATGAATCCTAAATTGCATGATCTTATAGATGTATGCGGACAGAAAAAGGTTTCTCATATAATTTTAGCAGGAGGATTACCAGGTAAAGATATAATTGATAAAATTCATTCATATGGTATACAAGTGATAGCTTTTGCTCCTGCATTAGCTATAGCAAAAAGATTGTTTAAACAAGGAATAGATGCTTTAATCATTGAAGGAAATGAAGCAGGTGGGCATGTTGGTCCTTTATCTACAATAATATTAATACAAGATATACTTCTTAATTTAAAAGAATATCCAATTTTTGTTGCCGGAGGAATTTTAAGAGGGGAAATTGTTGCTTCATTGTTACAATTAGGTGCCGCAGGATGTCAATTAGGTACGGTGTTTGCATGTTGTAAAGAGTCTATTGCTCATGAAAATTTTAAAAAGGTATATTTTAAAGCAAGTGGAAGAAACGCAGTATTACCTGTACAATTAGATAAAAAATTTAATATTGCACCTGTGAGAGCTCTGGAAAATATTGGAACAGAAGAATTTATAGAAAAGCAAAGAGAAGTATTAATAAAATTTCATAACGGAGATGTTACCATGGATAATGGCAAATTATCTTTAGAACATTTTTGGGCTGGTTCATTAAGAAGAGCCGTACAAGAAGGGGATGTAGATAAAGGTTCCCTTATGTCAGGACAAATTGTAGAATTGATAAAAAATGAAAGATCTATTGAAGAGATAAAAAATACTATTTTAAGAGAAGCGTCGGATTTTTTAGATAGAATGTATAATTAGTATTATATATGCTAATATAATGAATTATATACATATTCTCACATTTATAAACTTTATTAAAATGGAGAAGTAAAATAAATAAACCTCACCATTAGTCCCATTTTCTTGATTTTTCAGATTATGATAATCAGAAACTCTAAAACGTCATGCAAGATATTTGTATACTATGCCTAGCGTTATTAGTCTAAGCCATTAGGCTTCGTCTCTTCTACTTTTTGTCATTGCGAGGAGCCTTTTCTCCCTGCGTCATTACGAGGATCGGAGCGACGTGGTAATCCATAACACGATGCAAATAGCAACATGGATTCTCACGTTCACTTCGTTCACTCAGAATGACGGAAGGTTGTAAATTCGACTTTCACAGATATCTATTTTTATTATTTCTTCATTCTGTTAGTCTTCATCATATCCTTGTTGAGAAAACAATGTTGTTCTATTTTTAGATCTCCGCATTGTTTCTCTATTAAAATTATCGCTCATAGATGATATGTTATTGGAACTCTTAGACCTATTTAATGAAGAGTTTCGATTGTTCCTATTTAAAGAACTATCGCTATATGACATTAAGTTATTAGAACTTTTAGATCTATTTAATGAAGAATTCCGATTGTTTCTATTTAATGAACTATTATCATAGTATGAATTGTTAGATCTATACGATAGATCATCACTATTTCTTCTTGTGTTATTATTAAATTCATCATTACTTAATATATCTTCTATTTTATTAATAATTTGTTTCAATGAATCTTTGTCATTGTTTTGTATAAGATCAATTATGACAGGTAATATTTCTATACGAATTTCATTGAGCATATTATATATAGGGATTAAATTTTCCTGAATTCTATCTATACAATTTTGTGATTGTCTATCTGATGATTTTATTTGTTTTAGTTTTTCTATTTGTTCTCTCAAATCAGGTAATCCTTGTATTTGATTTTGTGTTTTATTTAATAACTGAATTATATTTCCTTCGTTATTTAGATTTTCATACGACAATTCATGTAATGCTTTAAAAACAGATGAAAATATTTTTAGATTTTGCGATAAAGCTTCATATAGCTCATTAGAAATACCCCATAATCTTCTTGCATCTGTTTCAGATCTATCTCCTCGAGCTTTTGATTTACTTTGTGCGGTTGTAGCTTTTACGATATGTTCGTTAGTTGTTGCTGCTATCTGATAACAATTTGAACATGCTGGGAATAATTCATTTGAAATAAATATAATAGAATCTATATTGTTATCACTATTAAATGTATTTATATTTAAAGCTAATGTTTTACATGAATTTGCAGTTTTACTAAAAGTATTGCTTAAAGTTGTGAACTGTTTTGTTAAGGTTGCACCTCCTGTGTAATTCTGTATTTTATTCAATTCCATAGTTTCTTTTTTTAGTGTTGCTGCTTGAGCTTTTTGTTCTTTTTCTAATACTTTTATCCTTGTTTTGATAGCGGTTTGTACTTCAGTTGCTTTTCTATATCTAGGATTGTTTTTTTTACCAAATAATCCTAATTTTTCTTCATTTGATATTGTTTTTAATAGCGCAGATGTTCTATTGTTCAATTGTTTTAGTGAGTTTAGATCATCTTCTTGATTTATCTCTTCAATATCTAACTTGGATAGATCACTAACATTTTCGTATTTTGCTTCTACCGTTGATACATTGATCGCCCCTGCAAGAGCTATTCCTATTATTATTTTTTTCATTATTTCCTCCTATTTATTAAAAATTTTACTAAAACTATCAGCTACTGACTGATTTTTAGTATTTCCAAATTATTGTAAAAACTTTTACAATAACTTAAAAACTCGTATTAATTGTTTGTTCTACTTCTTATATTATTTCTATTATTATCTCTCATATTCTGATCATTATCGTAATTATTTGCTCTAGAATTTCTATTATATCGAATGTTATTGTTTCTATTGTTATCTCTCATATCCTGATCATCGTCATAAGTATTTCCTCTAGCATTTCTGTTATATCGATCGTTATTATTTCTATCATCATTTCTCATATTCTGAACATCATCGTAATTATTCGCTCTAGAGTTTCTGTTATATTGATCGTTGTTATCTCTATCGTCATCTCTCATACTCTGGTCATCGTCATAAGCATTTCCTCTGGAAGTTCTGTTATATCGATCATTGTTATCTCTATCGTCATCTCTCATACTCTGGTCATCGTCATAAGCATTTCCTCTGGAAGTTCTGTTATATTGACCATTGTTATCTCTATCGTCATCTCTCATATCCTGGTCATCGTAAGTATTTCCTCTGGAAGTTCTGTTATATCGATCGTTATTGTTTCTATCATTTTGCTCATCGTTATTGTTAACATCTTCATTTGCGTTATTAGAGCTATCATTTATTGATTGTTTAGCGAAAGTTTGTAAAATGTCATTTTTTAGCTGTTGTATGTTTTCAGAATTAAGTGGTCTATTATCGATATACAATTGAAAATGTTTAAATATTTCTAAAAGATATTTAAACAAATTAACACTCTCAGTAGATATTTGATTTATGTACTCTTCTGAACGTTCTTCTGTATATTCACAAGAGCTGGCACATTGGTTTAATGTGTTAGCAAAAATATTATTATCTAATGAAGAATTTATTAAGCTTAGAATATTAATAATTTGAGAAAGTGTATCGGATATCTTTTTTAATTCATTAGGTAAAATGGTATTCTCAGTTGCTATACCTAACTCAGCAGTATTAATTATTATAGAACTAATAAGATTATAAATATGGGAATGTATTCCATGTATAAAATTTTTTAAAGTATTAGCTGCAGTCATTTTAGCAGTATCAGCTTTTGTTTGGGCTCTCTCAGTTTCCTTAGCTTGTTGTCCATTAAGTAGTGCTATATTTGTTTTAATTTCATTAAGATATTTAGTCCAATTACTTAAGAAAAAGGATAAATTATTTACTACTATTATGACTGATGAAAGTACAGTTGTATCATTTTCAGTTTTAGCTTCTATAAAGGTAGTTCTATCTAATGCAGTTGATAATGTTTTAATACTTGATAATAATTGGTTACATAAATCAATATTTTTTTGTAACGTTTGAGTATTCTGATCATCTTGTTTGCCAGAAATTTTATTGCCTAATTGCCTTGCACTATTTTTCATCTTGTTCCAAATACCAGTGGCTTCCACATTAGAAAATACCGTTATATTTACAATAGAAATTGATAAACAAACTAATAGCGCTTTCTTCATAATTTCTCCAAATATCTAATATTATAATAACATTGAATAGTTAATTTTTAATTAAAGAACTATATTTTTTTGCTTTTGTAAAATTCATAAGCCGGATTCTGTACCTTTATATGGAAGGTGATGGTCATTCATCTAGTAATTATGTCACCATAATTATCAAGCAATCTACCCGAATAACTTAGTGTGAAGGGCACGTTATTCCTATTTGATCTTGCTCCAAGTGGGGTTTGTATTGCCATATTTGTTACCAAATATGCGGTGAGCTCTTACCTCGCCTTTTCAACCTTACCTTTCGGCGGTATGTTTTCTGTTACACTTTCCCTAGCACAATATCATTAGTGCCGCCAGATGTTATCTGGCACTTTCCTTCAGGGAGTCCGGACTTTCCTCTATTTAATAAATAGCGACCACCGAATTTTACAAAAGCAACTTGATATTAACATAAAAGTATGAGAAAATACAAAAATTAAAGGAGGATTAGATTGTGAGCAAATCAGAGTTAGAGTCATTAAGAGAAGGAAAAAATATAAAAATAGATGAAATAGTCGATAATTTGAATATTAGCAAGGAATATATAATTGCTATTGAACATGAAAATTTTGATATTTTACCTGAAAGAGTTTATACAGTTGGTTTTATAAGGAGTTATACAGAGTTTATTGGAATACCATCTCAGCCTTATGTAGACAAGTATTTAAAATTTTTATCGGATGCTTCTAAAGACTCAAAAAAAACTTATATAAAAAATCTCAAACGAAAAAATAAACATACAATCAAAGATTTTTTATTTTTATTAGATAAGAAGATTATTATTTTTTTAGAAAAAGTGAAATCATATTTAAAACGATGATTTAATATAGTTTTTATCAATTACTTATGAGATTAAGGGCGAGTCTACTCATCATTGACTCCCCATAGATCTTCTATTTTCATCCAACCTTTACATTTATTTACGTTAACTTTCGCCCAGTTATCTTCTGTTTTTATTATTCTTACTATAACATCTTTTTCCACTTTAGCTACAGGAGAAGAAGTTGAATTTCTTTTGAAAAGCAGAGCAGTATCTTTTGTTACGATAGCTGTATTTCTTCCAGATATTAGATTTTGATGTACCCAACCTTCAGTATTATCTAAATATCGAACTTTTCGCCACTGTTGGAATTCAGCTATTAACATCATTGGTAATCCAGCTCTTACAAGTACCCAACTAATAGGAAATTCATCACCAGGTCCAACTCTCATATTAATTTTTGATGATTTCAAACTTACAAATTGTTTTGCAAATGATTGATCCAATATTATGAAAAAAGTAAGTAATAGAAAATAAATTTTGATCATATATTTATACAAAATCATCCTAATATATATATTAACCTAAAAAGTACAAATAGTTAAGAAAAATTTACCGAATTTCAATAAAATAACGATTAAATAATAAATATCGACTTTTAAAAATGGAATGATATAATTCAAATACAATTTGAAGAGTAGTATGTTATGTTTAATGGATATATCGTTGCAGTTGTTTCTCCATTTCAGAACAATCAATTGGATTTAAAGTCTTTTGAACAGTATATAAAATGGCTAGTTAATACAGGAATATCAGGGGTAGTTGTCGGTGGTTCAACAGGTGAGTCATTATCTTTAACTTTAGAAGAATATACATCATTAATTAAATTATCTTCTGAAATTATAGATAAAAAAATAAAATTAATAGGAGGGGTTATATCTTCTTCAACGGATTACAGTTTGTCTCTTATCAATAGCGCTGAAAAATATGTCGATGGTTTCCTATGCATTTGTCCATTCTATATTAAACCTACTCAGAAACAAATAATTAATCATTTTCAAAAAATATCTGAAAATACTTCAAAATCTATTATTTTGTATAACAATCCAAGTAGAGTTGGAACGAGTATAGATGAACAAGCTTTTTATGAGTTAGCTCAAATAAACAATGTTGTGGCAATAAAAGAATGTTCTAATGACCTATCAAGATTTTCTGTTTGGAGAAAAAATATTAAAACAAATTTTGATTTTCTTTCTGGTAATGATGATAGCGCTTGTGGGGCTCTAGCAATGGGAGCATCTGGAGTGATATCAGTTAGTGCTAATATTTGTCCTAAACTTTGTGTTAAGGCTTATAAGTCATTTAAAGAAGGAAATATTTGCGATTTTGAAAAATATAGAGACATGTTAGCTCCGTTGCATAAATTAATGTTCAGTGAACCAAGTCCCGCGCCAATAAAATACGCTTTAAGTAAAATAGGATTAATGTCGGAAGAAGTTAGAGCTCCACTAAGTGTTATTAGTTCTTCACTAAAAGCAAAAATTGATAATTATATGAATATGATAAGTAATAATAATGTCCAAATATAAAGAAATAGGAATTAATAAACAAGCTCGCTACAATTATGAAATTTTAGATCAATTCGAGGCCGGCATAGTTTTATTAGGAACAGAAGTAAAATCATTACGTAATTGTAAAGTTAATTTAACGGATTCTTATGCTGGTTTATCTTCTTCTAATGAATTATTTATATATCAAATGAATATTCCTAAGTATCCTTTAGCTAATCAAATGAATCATGATCCCAAAAGAAATCGGAAATTAATGATTCATAAGAATGAAATTCGGAAACTTATAGGATTACTCAAAAAAAGTGGATATTCTCTTATACCTTTAAAAATATATTTTAATGATAAGGGATTTGTAAAGCTTTCTGTAGGAATAGGGAAGGGAAAACGTAATATTGATAAGAGAGCTACAATTAAAGAAAGAGAATGGAATAGGGAGAAAGCTAGAATATTAAAGCAAAATATAAAAATTTAATATTCTTGTATTTTAATTTCATTAATTTTGGATAATATAGTATTTTGCTGGCAGTTTTATAATATAATGAGAGGATGATTTAGAATTATTTTTAATAAAATGCATAAAATTAATCATTTTTTTGAATATTAATGAGAAGATATGTATATTGTTAAAATATAATGATAGGAGAAGTTAATGGAAAGAGTGGATATGGAAGGAACATTAAGGTGTTCATTTTGTGGTAAAACTCAACATGAAGTGAAAAAACTTATAGTAGGACCGACTGTGTATATTTGTGATGAATGTATTGAATTATGTGCGGGTATTATTTCGGATGTACAGCCAGCAGAATCAGTTCAAAAAAGGAATGAGTTGCCTTCTCCTAAAGAGATATGTAAAACTTTAGATGATTATATAATAGGGCAGGATAAAGCTAAAAAAGTGTTATCTGTTGCTATATATAACCATTATAAAAGATTAAATTGTGAAGCTAAAAGTGCAGATATAGAACTGTCAAAGTCTAATATTTTATTAATAGGTCCTACCGGCACAGGAAAAACTCTTTTAGCACAGACATTAGCGAAAATTATTGATGTGCCTTTTACGATGGCGGATGCTACTACTTTAACAGAAGCTGGATATGTAGGTGAAGATGTTGAAAATATTATTGTTAAATTGCTACAAGCAGCTGATTACAATGTAGAAAAAGCACAAAAAGGTATAGTTTATATAGATGAAATAGATAAAATTTCTAAAAAATCTGATAATCCATCAATTACAAGAGATGTATCAGGGGAAGGTGTACAGCAAGCTTTATTAAAAATTATGGAAGGTACAATAGCCTCAGTTCCTCCACAAGGAGGAAGAAAACACCCGCAACAAGAATTTATACATGTAGATACGACTAATATTCTTTTTATATGTGGAGGAGCTTTTGCAGGATTAGAGAAAATTATTGAATCTAGAGGGACTAAGACTTCAATAGGCTTCGAAGCTGAAATAAAACAAAAAGAGGATAAAAATTTAGGAGAAATTTTTTCTAAAGTTGAACCTGAGGATTTATTAAAGTTTGGGTTAATTCCTGAATTTGTAGGTAGGCTCCCAGTTGTGGCAACGCTTAATGATCTAGATGAAATTGCTTTGGTATCTATTTTAACAGAACCAAAAAATGCATTAATAAAACAATATCAAAAGTTATTTAGTATGGAAGGAGTAATTTTAACATTTTCAGATGATGCAGTGAAAGGCATAGCAAGATTAGCATTAGAAAGAAAAACTGGTGCTAGAGGGTTGCGTTCTATTATGGAATCTGTACTACTAGATACTATGTATGAATTACCTTCAATAAAAAATTTAGAAGAGGTATTAATTACAAAAGAAGTTATTGAAGGAAAGAGTAAACCTATATTAAAATATATAGATTTAAAAAATAGCGATATTGCTTAGGAGTTAATTTTGGAAAATATTTATCCTGTTTTACCAATAAAAGATATAGTTATATTTCCTCATGTTGTTGTACCTTTATTCGTAGGTAGGGAAAAATCTATTCGAGCTTTGGCTGCTGCAATGAAAAGCGATAAAAAGATAATTTTTCTGACACAAAAGGATATGAAAGATGAAGAACCTAGTTTTGATAGATTGTATCATGATGGAGTTCTTGGAAATGTTATCCAATTATTAAATTTACCTGACGGGACAGTAAAAGCTTTAATTGAAGGAACTGAACGAGTAACCGCACTGAATTGTGTAGAAGAAAATGGTTTTATGTCAGTTTACTATGAATTTATTGAAAAAAGTAATTCTAATAATGTCGAAGTTGAAGCATATTGTAGAACAGTACAAGAACAATTTGAAAATTACGCAAAGTTAAATAAAAGAGTTTCATTAGATGTTATTAATGCCATTAAAACATTAAATGATCCTGATGATATAATAGATGTAGTTGCAGCTCATTTGACTCTTAAAATAGAAGATAAGCAGGATCTACTTGCAGAAAAAGATACATTGAAACGTTTCGAAAAATTACTTAATTTTTTGGAATCAGAAATTGATGTCATTCATGTCGAAAAGAAGATTCGGAATCGTGTAAAAAAGCAAATGGAGAAAAGCCAAAAAGAGTATTATCTAAATGAGCAAATAAAAGCAATTCAAAAAGAATTAGGAGATATAGATAACACAACTGATGAAATTGAAGAACTAGAATCTAAAGCTAAAAAAATTAAACTCTCCAAAGAAGCTAAAGAAAAATTTGCATCTGAAATTCGTAAATTAAAAAATATGTCCCCTATGTCACCAGAAGCGACAGTTGTAAGAAATTATTTAGATTGGATGTTATCCATTCCTTGGAATGTTAAAACGGCTGTGAAGAGAGATTTAAAAGAAGCTAGAAAAATTTTAGATGAAGAACATTATGGTCTTGAAAACGTTAAAGAGCGAATACTAGAATTCTTATCAGTACAAAATAGGGTAAGGAAGATAAAAGGATCCATACTTTGTTTTATGGGCCCTCCAGGAGTCGGGAAGACTTCATTAGCTAAATCTATTGCTAAGGCAACAGGACGTAATTATGTGCGTGTATCATTAGGAGGTGTAAGGGATGAATCTGAAATTAGAGGACATCGTCGAACTTATATAGGGTCTATGCCTGGTAAAATTATTTCTAGTATGAAAAAAGCGAAATCTAGCAATCCATTATTTTTATTGGACGAGATTGATAAAGTCGGATCAGATTGGAAAGGCGATCCTGCTAGCGCTTTATTAGAAGTTTTGGATCCTGAGCAAAATAGTAATTTTAATGATCATTACCTTGAAGTTGATTATGATTTATCAGATGTAATGTTTATTACTACTGCAAATAGTTATAAAATGCCAACGCCATTGCTTGATAGATTAGAGATTATCAAATTATCCGGCTATACAGAAATGGAAAAAATGGAAATAGCTAAGAGATATCTTCAGCCAAAACAAATGGTTGAAAATGGTTTGAAACCGTTAGAGTTAACAATTTCTGATAGCGCTATTATGACTTTAATTAGAGATTATACTAGAGAAGCTGGTGTTCGTAATTTAGAGAGGGAAATTGCAAAAATTTGTAGAAAAGTCGTAAAAGAATTAACTGAAAATGAAGAAATTAGGTCTATTAATATTACTCCTGAAAATTTAGAGAAATATGTAGGTTTTGAAAAATTTAAACGGCAGGATATTGAAGATAAAAATTTAGTTGGCGTTGTTACAGGACTAGCATGGACAGAGGTTGGTGGTGAATTGTTATCTATCGAAGCTGTAAGTGTTCCTGGAAAAGGCAAAATTACTTTAACAGGGAAGCTTGGTGATGTCATGCAAGAATCTATTCAAGCTGCAATTAGTTATGTCCGTTCTAGAGCGAGTGTTTTTGGCATTGACTCTAAAGTATTTGAAACAAATGATATACATGTTCACGTTCCAGAGGGTGCAACTCCTAAAGACGGTCCTTCTGCAGGTGTAGCGATGGTAACTAGTGTTGTTTCTTGCTTGACTTCTATTCCAGTTAAACATGAAGTAGCAATGACAGGTGAAATAACATTAAGAGGTCGTGTTCTTCCAATAGGAGGATTAAAGGAGAAATTATTAGCAGCACATCGAGGAGGGATTAAAATAGTTATAATTCCCAAAGCTAATGAATCTGATTTGCAAGATATTCCGCAATGCGTATTGGATGAACTAAAAATTATAAAAGCAGAAACAGCAGATGATGTTCTTTCTATAGCCTTGGAAAGGCCAATTGATTTTAGATAATTAATATAAATGTTTTTCTGAAAAAATAGGCGGTATTTTAAATATCGCCTATTATAATTATTTAATTGTTGCTCGAAGTCTCAATTTCATTTGCAACATCTGATTCTGATTTATTATCAGAAGCTGAAACAGAGGATTCTTCTGCTGTATTAGTATTTGTTTCATTTATAGCAGAATTATTATTTGTAGAATCTATTTCCTTTTTATTATGAGAATCAAGTTCTGTTTTTTTTGAGTTCTCTATATTTGTATTGTCGATATTATGTGTTTCGACGATTGGATCTGTTTTATTTATATCTATAGACATATTAGTTTCTTGTTCTCCATTATGTTCTACAATTTTATTATCTAATGTACTTTTTGATTCTTCAGAAGCTTTGTTTTCTTCCTTTGTTTCTTGTTCAGATTTATTTTCATCATTTCTATTAAAATTCTTTTGTTCCGAAGTTGAAAAAGTTTTTTCTAAAGATTCTTGAGCATTATTCGATATATTTTCAGACTTTGTTGATTCTTTTTTCTGATTTGCATCATCACAAGATGTTAGTATTAGTAAAGTACTTAGTCCTACGGCTAAAAAAGAGGTTTTATTCATTATTATTTCTCCCAATTTAAATGCATTCTAACATAATTTAGTTAATTTTATGTTAATTATGCGAAAATAAATTATTATGATTATTTTATATATTTATTATATAATATACATATATTATTTAGGGGCAAAGATGAAAAGTAATATATCCGGATTTCCAGAATTTTTTCCTAATGAACAAATTGCATTTAATAAAGTAGTACAATCTATTAGTAAGCATTTTGAATTATATGGATTTGTTCCGATGGATACAGCCGCAGTTGAACGTATTGAAACATTACTTTCTAAAGGAAATGATAATGAAATTTATGGGTTATATCGATTATCAGATGCCAACTCTAAAAAAGATATAGGATTAAGATTCGATCTTACAGTACCATTAGCAAGATATATATCACAAAATTCAGGTAATTTAACTTTCCCATATAAAAGATATCAAATTGCTCCAGTTTGGAGAGGGGAAAGGGCTCAATACGGGCGTTATAGGCAATTTTATCAGTGTGATATAGATATTATCGGAGATGGAGAATTATCTATTTGTCATGATGCGGAAGTTATTTCATTGATAACTGTAGTCTTATCTAGTTTAAATATTCCTCGTTTTCGTACTTACATTAATAATCGTAAAATTTTATCAGGTTTTATAGAGCCGTTAGTAAAAAAAGGTAATATTACAGATGCAATACGTCTTGTGGATAAGATTTCTAAAATTACATTGGAGCAATTTAACGATGAAATGAAAAATCTTTTGAATAATGAGAATGATATAACAAAAATTAATACATTTTTTGAAACGGCGAATGATTTTAATATAGACAGTACTTTAGCTTGGTTATATTCGTTGAATTTGGGGGAAGAGTTTCGTATAGGTGTTCAAGAGTTAGATAAAGTGATACAAATTTTAAAAAAATTAGGATTAAATGATCAATATCTTAAAATTAAACCACAACTTGCTAGAGGTTTAGCATATTATACTGGAACAATTTTTGAAACAAATTTTAATGATATAAAAGATATGGGCAGTATCTCAGGTGGCGGACGTTATGATAATTTAACTTTAACGTTAGGAAATGATAAACAATATCCTGGAGTAGGGGCGTCAATAGGAATATCACGTTTAGTTCCAAAAATGATAGATTTAGGTTTAATAGATACATACAAGAAATCAACAGCTGATCTTTTAGTTACTGTTCAAGATAAGAGTTTAGTATCAAGTTATATGAAATTAGCAAACAAATTTAGAGAATTAGGCGTAAAAACAGAAACATATTTACAAGATAAGCCACTAGGTTCTCAGTTAACTTATGCTAATAGAAAAGGAATCAATTTTGTTTTAATTGCTAACGAAATGGAAATGCTAGATAGTAAAGCTATTTTAAGGGATTTAAGTAATAAAAAACAGCAAATTATCCGTACAGAATTTATTAGTTCTGATATAATAGATGTTATTTTAGGTCGTTAAGATATAATTTCATATATTTAATTCAGATAAATAATATAAGAACACTATTTCTTTAAATTAGCTAAATTAATTAGTGAAACATCTTTTGCAGTAATTTAGCTTTTTATAATAGTAATTACTTTCATTAAATGTTAATCTATAACATTGTTATTTTGGAACGTAAAATGATAAATACTAGACATTATGAAACGTTTTGTCCTATTCAAAATGATCAATTGAAAGAAAGTATGTTTTTAGGGCAGCCGGTCAATATTTCGCGGTATGATCAACAAAAATATATAATTTTTGATCGTCTGACGGAAAAACAGTTATCATTTTTTTGGCGTCCTGAGGAAGTTAATGTTACAATGGATGGTATTCAGTATAAGCAACTTCCGACAAATGAAAAGCATATATTTATCAGTAACTTAAAATATCAAACTTTAATGGACAGTATTCAAGGGCGTTCTCCTAATATGATGTTTTTGCCAATTGTATCTATTCCAGAGTTAGAAACATGGATCGAAACATGGGCATTTAGTGAAACAATTCATAGCCGTAGCTATACACATATTATTCGTGCTATTGAATCTCAGCCGGATATTGTATTCAATGATATAGTAATTAATCCTGAAATAAAAAAACGAACAGAAAGCATAACATATTATTATGATAATTTGCATAAGCAAAATATATTAATGGATGCACATGCCCAAGGTTTAACAAATAATTATGATTATTATGAACACATGAAAGCAATTTTTATTGCTTTGCATGCAGTTAACGCTTTGGAAGCGATACGGTTTTATGTATCTTTTGCTTGCTCTTTTGCTTTTGCAGAAAGAGAGCTTATGGAAGGCAATGCAAAAATTATTAAGTTTATTGCAAGAGATGAAATGCTTCATCTTGTTGGTACGCAACAAATGATAAATACATTGAGGAATGGTAAAGAAGGAACTGAATGGGCTAAAATAGCAGTTGAATGTGAATCAGAGGTAGAACAATTGTTTATTGATGCCGCATATCAAGAGATGTGTTGGGCACAGTATCTATTTAAAGATGGTGCTATGTTAGGATTAAATGAGAAAATTTTAACGGATTATGTGAAATATTTAACTTATACACGTATGAATGCTGTTGGATTAAAATCTCCTTTTGAAAAGATTGAAAATCCAATTCCATGGATTTCTACTTGGTTTAGTTCTGATAGTATACAAGTCGCACCACAAGAAGTCGAAGTAACGTCTTATTTAACAAACCAGATAAATATTAATGTAAATGTACAAGATTTAAATGAATTTGATATTTAATAAAAAGGAGAAATATGAATATTACTGCTATTAAACGAGATGGCTCACGTGTACCTTATAATGCTGACAGTATACATAAAATTGTTGGATATGCCTGTGAAGGGCTTGAGGGAGTTTCTGTTTCCGATATTGTTTTACATGCAGGTATTCAAGCATATGATGGAATTACAACAGCTGAAATTCAAGATTTACTAATTCGTTCAGCAGCTGATAAAATTTCCGAATCTACACCTAATTATCAGTATGTTGCAGCAAATTTAAATATTTTTAAAATTCGGAAAATAGCTTACGGAAAATGGTTGCCTCCTTCTCTTTTAGAACATATCGTTAAAATGTGTAAAGAAGGTTGGTATGATCAAAACTTATTAAATAAATATTCTAAAGAAGAAATTAATGATTTTGATAAAACAATTCAGCATAATTTAGATTTGACTTTTTCATATGTTGCAACTAAACAATTTGAAGGTAAATATTTAATAAAAAATCGTGTGACTGGACAAATTTTAGAAAGTCCACAAATGGCATTAATGTGCATTGCTATGGCAATTTTTCAGGATTTTTCAAATAGCAAACGAGAAAGAGCGGAAATCATAAAAGATTTTTATCATGAATTAGCATATCAAACTATTTCTTTACCAACTCCAATTATGGCAGGGGCTCGTGCTCCATTAAGACAATTTAGTTCTTGTGTTTTAATAGAATGTGGCGATTCCTTAGATAGTATTTCTGCAACTGGAAATGCTATTATAAAATATGTCTCTCGTATGGCTGGTATTGGTCTTAATGTAGGTCAAATTCGAGCAAAAGGAACTCCTGTACGTAATGGGGCAATTTATCATACAGGTATTACTCCATTTATTAAATTCTTTCAATCTGCAGTGCAATGTTGTTCAGCAGGAGGAGTACGCACAGGAGCTGCTACAGTTTATTATCCGATTTGGCATTTAGAAATTGAAGATCTTCTAGTGTTAAAGAATAATCGTGGTGTTGAAGAAAATAGAGCACGTCATTTGGATTACGGAGTGCAAATTAATGGATTTATTTATCGTCGTCTTCAAAAAGGAGAAAAAATTACTTTATTCTCGCCTCATGAAGTAAAAGATTTATATGAAGCTTTTTTTTCAGATCAGAATAAATTTTCAGAACTATATATAAAATACGAAAAAGATGAAAATATAAAATATAAAAAAGAAATCGACTCTTTGGAACTTTTTTCTTTATTAATGAAGGAAAGATCAAGTACCGGACGTATATATATAATGAATGTGGATCATTGTAATGATCATTCTTCTTTTATTAGCAG
This sequence comes from uncultured Alphaproteobacteria bacterium, assembly GCA_944390765.1. Lineage (GTDB taxonomy): Bacteria > Pseudomonadota > Alphaproteobacteria > UBA3830 > UBA3830 > UBA3830. The sequence continues at coordinate 51,856 of CALXQM010000014.1, forward strand.
TCAAGCATCTATAAAGCAATCTAATTTGTGTTCAGAGATTACACTTCCAACTAAATCAATTAGTCAAGATGAAAATGTTGGAGAAATTGCATTATGCGTATTAGCCGCTATTAATATAGGAAAAATTGGTCTTGATTATAGAAAAATGCAGCATTGTACAAAGTTATTAGTATATGCATTAGATAGTATTATTGATTACCAAAATTATCCATTAAAAGAAGCAGAAGTAAGTACCAAAACACGACGAGCTTTAGGTATTGGCGTCATAAATTATGCTTGTTTTCTTGCCAAAAATGGTGCACATTATTATGATAAAAAATCCAATCAGTTAACTCATAAAATATTTGAAGCTTTACAGTACTATTGTATTGATGCTTCTGTAGAATTAGCTAAAATTAAAGGGACTTGTGAAAGATTTACAGATACAAAATATTCTAAAGGTATTTTACCAATAGATACTTATTATAAAAAAAATTTAGATAGGATTATTCCTAATAAATTAGAACTTGATTGGGAATTATTAAGAAGTAAAGTAAAAAAATATGGCATGAGGAATAGTGCATTGACGGCATTAATGCCATCTGAAACTTCTTCACAAGTTAGTAATTCGACTAACGGTATAGAACCTCCACGTGCTTTAGTTTCAGTAAAACAAAGTAAGGATGGGATACTTAAACAGGTTGTACCATATATAGAAGAACTTGCTAGTATTTATGATTTGCTTTGGGAGCTCCCTGATAACCGTGGATATCTTACAAATGTTGGAATTATGCAAAAATTTGTTGATCAAGCGATATCAACTAATACAAATTATGACCCAAAAAAGTTTAGTGATAACAAAGTGCCAATGCAAGTTTTATTAGAAGATTTATTATTTGCTTATTCTTTAGGAATTAAAACATTGTATTATCATAATACCAGAGATAACGCCTCTGAAGCTCAATTGCAAGATGAGACCTGTTCAAGTGGGGCTTGTAAAATTTAAAACATTTGTAGGAATAAAAAAATTATTAATAAAAACAGATAATTTTGATTTTTTTATTTCTTCTATTGGAAGATATGTTAATTTGACAATCTATTTATCATTAGATTAATGGCTAATGCATTTATCGTTATTATAATGGTTTTTTTCATTTTTTCTATCTATTTTTTCGATTTCAATTTTTTTAATATGTTGACAAACATTCGTTGCGTCTAAATTAAATTGCATGCCAAGAAAAGTAAAGGCTTGCGTATTAGCGGTAGTAGAGCAAAACCAGCAAAATCCCGTTTTCTAAGCAATTGAGCTTAGAATTTCGACCGTGACACTTTTTTTTCGTGCCCGTATCTTATCCCTCAATGGCTGTACTTTTTATACAATTTTTATAAAATCTAACAGTTTCACTCTCGTGATTCTTGCAAAAAGCTCTTTCCTCGCTGATGATAATTTGAAATCTATCATGTTATTTCCCATATATTTTTTTAAATTACATGATAGATTCCATATATTCCGTCGAATATTTCGAGCCTATGTCGTCGGAATAGTCTCGTTCCGCAACAAATCTATTCTTTCGTTGTCCATTTACATAATTCTAAAGTTAAGCGATCTGATTGATTACCATATTTTATTAAACCATTCTCTAATCTTTTCATAAAATCTTTAAACAATTTTAATCTTTTATTTTTTCGATATAAAAAGCAATTTAAATATATCATATAGAAGTTAATTACTTCCAACCACCGAATGCTCTGCATTTATCAAATCATTACCATATTCTACACCAGTAAATATAGAAACATTTGATGGCATTCTAAAAGTGAAGCTAATTGATTCTGCATCCTGTAATATGTCGAATATCTCTATATAGTTCTTATCACTCATTATTAATACAGGCTCATTATCATTATATAACATATTTAAATGTTCAACAACTTCAGCTGAAACATTACATGCTTTCATGGTACTATCCGAATAATTGCCATTCTGTGATATATCCATACTGTTAGAATATCCAAAAAACAAAATCAGAAAAACGCAAATTCTTTTCATTCTATCCTCATTCTAAAATCTTTATTTTTATAATAACCCAAATATAATGAAAATGCAACTATTTTCTCATTATAAATTTAATAAATTACAAATTATTGTTAATTATAGGCAAAATATTTCTTTGCTATTCAACATTAATTCTTATTATGACATCAAATAAACCTTTTTCGCTACAACCACTCCACTTTTGCAGAACAATACATGAGGGAATTATTGTATGCTATGTTCGGCGTCATTGCAAGGAGCCTTTTTTAAGCGTCACCACACAGAGCCATATAGACTTCGCCTTTTCCATTTATCACGTGGCAATCTATAAGATGATGTAAATAGTATTACGATGAAAGTGCAAAAATAGATTCTCATGCTCGTTTCACTCGCTCAGAATGACGAGAATGAAGTGTGTGTTCACTTAGAATGACAGAAGGTTGAAAATTCGACTTTCACAAAATATTTATTAATAATTTTATATTTAGAATGAATTGAAATTAAAACTACCTTATTATAGAATATTCTAAGTTGCGGGTGTAGCTCAATGGTAGAGCATAAGCTTCCCAAGCTTGTGACGAGGGTTCGATTCCCTTCACCCGCTCCAGATTTGAATGAGTTATCTCTATGGAGACAATAATCAATAATAATTCTAAAGGAATTAGAATTTTATTTTTTCTAGTGATTATATTAAGTTTATTTTTTTCTTATGAAATGGGAAATAGACCTTTTGCTTCGCCGGATGAAGGAAGATATGTAGAAATTCCAAGAGAGATGGTTGTTAATGGAGATTATGTTACACCAAGATTGAATGATTTAAAATATTTTGAAAAACCTCCATTGTTTTATTGGTTACAATCAGCAGTAATAAAAAGCATAGGTATCACTGAAAATTCCATGAGATTTATTCCTGTTTTATTTGCAATACTAGGATGTCTTATGTTATTTCTTGTAGGAACAAGATGTTATTCATCACAAGTAGGGATATTATCAGCAGGGATATTAGCTACTAGTTTAATTTATTATGTTCATAGTCATCTAATAATTTTAGATTTAGTGATGACAATTCTTTTAAGTGGGGGCCTGTTTTCCTTTTTTTTGGCATTTGTAAAAAAAAATAGTTTGCAACGATATAGAAAGTCTCTGTTGATATGTGCTTATGCATTTTCTGCTTTAGCGTGTCTCACAAAAGGACTGATAGGAATAGTGTTACCCGCTATGATTTGTTTTGTTTGGATGGTTTTCACAAGTAATTTGAAAATTTTGAAAGAAATTTTGTATATTCCAGGAATTTTAGTGTTTTTAGCAATTTTTCTGCCATGGCATGTTATTGTTGCTTATCGTAATGGCGATTTTTTACATTTCTATTTTATTGTTGAACATTTTTTGAGATATACTTCTACTATTCATAATCGATATCAGCCTTTTTGGTTTTTTATTCCGATAATAATATTGGGAATGTTGCCTTGGACAGGATTTTCTTTAATTGCTTTTAAAAATTTGTTAAGGGATATAAAAAATAAAAATTCTGAAAGTATATTTTTTCTTAGTTGGATTTTCGTGATTTTTATATTTTTTTCTTTATCTAATTCTAAGCTTATTCCTTATATTCTTCCTATAATTCCACCTTGGGCTTTAATAACTGCTTCTTGGTTCTCAACATTAAATTTTCGAGATTTGTATTTAGGTGTTATTATTAATATCTTGCTGATATTATCTCTAATAGCTAGTTATTTTTTTGCTTATAATTTGGTGCGTGATGTTGTAGAAAATCAAGAAACTAAAATTTTAATATATTTTATTATGGGATTATTAGTTTCGATAATGATTGTTCAATTTCTCGCTATCTTAAAAAAAATATCACCTATTTTCATGGTAGTCTTATGTATTTTTTTATCAGGTAATATGCTATGGACAATTAATAAATTGGCTCCTTATTATCAAGACGTAAAAAAACCTACGACACGTGATGTTGCTAAGGCTATTCGTATGAATAAGACAAAAGAAGATTTAGTATTCTGTTATAATCAATATTATCAAGATTTCCCTGTATATTTAAATGATACAGTTGGAGTAATAAATTTTGTGGGAGAATTAGAATTCGGCGCTAATTCTGAACCTTATCGTAGTAAGCTTATAAAAGAAAATGATTTTTGGCATTTATGGAATACTACAAATAAAAGGATTTTTTTGTTATTATCTAGGAGTAGTTATCGAGAAGTATTTGTGAAAAGGACTAATATTCATAGAATACTGAGTTTCGATAAGAATTTTATAGCAATAATGAATAAATGATGAATTATTTCCTTATTTTTTTTCAAGTTTGTATTAATACAGTAGCTCAATTGTTTTTAAAGAATGGGGCTAAATGTATAAATTTTTCACAGCCTTTGTGGGAAGTATTAGTTTCTATGTTTTTAAATTTAAATATTTGGATTGGAGGAGCTATTTTTATAGTTTCTTTTTTACTTTGGATTTATTTATTAAATCAATTTGAATTAAGCTTTTTATATCCTTTTGGTAGTTTATCTTTTGTACTAGCTGCTATTGGGGGTTGGTTTTTTTTTGAAGAAGATATTAATTTTTACAGGATATTAGGAATTCTTTTGGTTTTTATAGGAGTGATTTTCATTGCAAAAAGTTGAAAAGTTTCTTCCTCTTTCTAGACCGATGATTAGCAAAGAGACGATTGATGAAGTTATAAAAGTTTTAGAGTCAGGTTGGTTAGCGACTGGCCCATTAACTCAAAAATTCGAAAAAGCTCTAAGTAATTATTATGCAGATAGAAAAAGCGCTTGTTTTACATCCGCTACTGCAGGATTACATGCTTCATTAATGGCTATTGGCGTTGAACCTGGTGATGAGGTCATTACAACTCCTTTGACTTTTGTATGTACGGCAAATGTCATTGCTATGCTAGGAGCTAGACCTGTGTTTGTTGATATTAATCGTGATACTTTTAATATTGATGCAGATAGAATTGAAGAAGCTTGTTCTGATATTACAAAAGCTATTATGCCTGTGCATTATGCGGGGTTACCTGTAGATTTGGATAAAATTTATGAAATAGCTAAACGTCGAAATTTAAGAGTTGTTGAAGATGCTGCTCATGCTGTAGGTTCATATTATAAAGGGAAGAAAATAGGTACTTTTGGAGATATTCAGGTATTTAGTTTTCATCCAATTAAAAATATGACATCTGGAGAAGGTGGTTGTGTTATTTTGGATTCAGAACAAGAAGCGCATATATTAGGTTTACAACGTTTTCATGGAATTGATAGATCGATTTGGGATAGATTTTCTAAAAATGGTAGTTGTTATTATGACGTAGTAATGCCCGGATTTAAAAGTAATATGTCTGATATTCAGGCAGCGATAGGATTACATCAATTATTGGAAGTTGATAATTTAAATAAACAACGTAGACATCTAGCAAATCGTTACAGGGAAGCTTTTTTGGATTTAAGCGACAAATTAACTATGCAATCTAATCCGAATTATGAGTTTATTCATTCTGGACATTTATTTCCCATTTGTTTAAGGGATGCTTCGTTAAGAGATAAATTTATGAGTTTTCTTAAAGAGCATAATATAGGAACTACTCCTTACTATACCCCATTACATTTATTTACTTATTATCAGAAAGAATTTGGTTATAAAAAAGGAGATTTCCCTGAAGCTGAATATGTAGGAGAAAGAATAGTATGTTTGCCTTTGTATCCAGCATTGCAAGAATATGAACAAGATTATGTAATTGATATGATTAAAAAGTTTTTTAAAAAGAGCATATAATGAGTGAAGACAGAAGAAAAATTTTGGTGAAATCGACAGATAATAAAAAAAATGTAATTTATAAAAAAGTACAGGATGAAAATAACCCAGAAATTTCTATTGTAATTCCGGTTTTTAATGAAGAAGAGAATATGAATAATTTATCTTCTAGGTTATTAAAAACGATGGATGATTATAAACATAGTTATGAAGTTATTTTCGTAGATGATGGTAGTATAGATAAAACTCCTCAAATGTTGAAAACATTGTTTAATGAACGTTCAGATGTTATTAGAGTGATTTCATTTAATGGAAATTACGGACAATACGTTGCTATTTTAGCCGGATTTGAACATGTTAGAGGAGATATAATTGTTACATTGGATGCTGATTTACAAAATTTACCAGAAGAAATACCGAGTTTATTGGATAAAATGAAAGAAGGTTATGATTTAGTCGGAGGTTATAGAAAAGAGCGTCATGATAATTTTTTTAGGACATATGCCTCAAAAATTATAAACTTTATTCGGGGTAAAGTTACGGGCATTAAAATGAAAGATCATGGATGTATGCTCAGAGCTTATAAAAGATATATTATAGATGAAGTTGTAAAAACAAGAGAAACATCAACTTTTATTACTGCTTTAGCTCAAAAATTTGCTGGGAATCCTATAGATTTTCCTGTTACTCATGAAGAACGTAAGGCAGGAAATTCCAAATATAATTTATATAAATTAATTCGAATTACCTTTGATTTAATGACGGGTTTTTCATTAGCACCTTTACAAGCATTTACTATGGTAGGAATGATGATTTCTTCTGCTAGTTTAATATATTTTTTTGTAGAGGTTTTTAAGAAAGTTATTGGACATCATCATGGTTTCGGTTTACATTTTGCTTTTGTATTTTTATTGCTTAGTGTAATTATTCTAGGAATAGGGTTATTAGGTGAATATCTAGGTAGAGCATATTTTGCAGTTTGTGCTCATCCTCGTTTTGTTATTAAAGAGATTTTAGAAAGAAGTAAGAAAAATAAAAAGGATATAAAATGAATATATTAATTATTGGAGCAGGGGGGTTTATAGGTAGTCATTTATCCGAGGCTATCTTAAAAAATAGGCCAAGGTGGAATATTACCGCAATAGATATTTCTTCAGCTAAAATAGAACACTTATTAAATTATTCTAATTTTAATTTTATTAATTGTGATATTTTAAAACCTTCGGAAATTTTAGAAGATGTGATACAAAGAAATGATATAATTTTACCACTAGCAGCGATTGCTAGTCCATTAGTTTATGTACAAGATCCATTAAGAGTTTTTGAATTAGATTTTGAAGCAAATTTACATATTGTAAGACTTTCTGCAAAATATTACAAAAGGGTTATTTTTCCTTCAACTTCTGAAGTATATGGTATGTGTGTTGATGATGAATTTAAGGAAGATGACTCCAACTGCGTAACAGGTCCAATTAATAAACAAAGATGGATTTATTCATGTTCTAAACAAATGATGGATAGGGTAATTTATGCATTGGGAATTCGTGATAATTTAGATTATACACTATTCCGTCCATTTAATTGGATTGGACCTAGATTGGATGATATTTCAAATCCGAATAATGGTAGTTCTAGGGTCGTTACGCAATTCTTGAGTAATATTCTACATGGGAAAAATTTAAATTTAGTCGGAGGAGGGCAACAAATTCGTTGTTTTACTTATATTTCTGATGGTGTAAATGCACTTTTGAAAATTATTGAAAATAAAAATAATTGCGCTTCTAAACAAATATTTAATATAGGAAATCCATCTAACAAATTGAGTATTAAAGATTTAGCATTTAAAATAAAGCAATTGGCATTAACTTATGATAGATTAAAAGAAAATGCTGAAAAAATTGACATAGTAGATATTAGCGCTTGTGATTATTATGGCGAATTTTATCAAGATGTAAAAGAGAGAGTACCATCTATAAGAAAAGCGAAAAATATTTTGGATTGGTTCCCAGTAGTTTCCATGGATGAATTGTTAAAAATGACTATGGATTTTTATTTTAAATAGTAGTTTTTTGTTAATAAAATACATGATATATATTATATGTATATAGTTATGCGAGCGTGGTGAAACTGGTAGACACGTCAGATTTAGGTTCTGATGGTTAACGCTGTGGGGGTTCGAGTCCCTTCGCTCGCACCAAAATTTATATAGGAGTTTTTTATGAAAGTTTTAGACAGGACGATAGATGGTCTTAAAAGGTGTTATAATATTTTGCTATCTAAAGATGAATTAGAGAATGCAAAGGCATTGAAATTGCAAGAAATTGCGAAAAAAATTAAATTAGATGGATTCCGTCCTGGTAAAGTTCCTCTTGATATTGTTAAACGCATGTATGGAGAAAATGTAAATCATGAGTCTAAACAAAATCTTATAGATTCTACTTCTCGTCAAATATTAAAGGATGAAAGTTTATCTATATCTTTTCGTTTTGTTACAGATATAGTTAAAGAAGATGAAAATGGACTTCAATTTGCATTGAAATTTGAACTAATTCCAACATTTGAGATAAAGGATATGTCAAATGTAGAAATAACTAAATATTGTGCAGAAGTTACTGATGATAATGTTATAAATTTATTAGAAGGGATTCGTAAAGAACGTAAAAATTGGGTTTTGGATAAATCAGCAAAAGAAGTCAAAGAAGGTCAGCATATTGTAATCGATTTAAATTTATTAACCAGTTTGAAGAATCGTTCAAATGGTAATATGTCTGATTTTGAAATAGCTGTGGGAGATAAATCCTTAGTTGATGATTTTTGGAAGCATTTAATTGGTGCGACTGTAGGTGAAACTCGTAAATTCGATATCAATTATCCTAAAAATTTTGGGAATAAAAATTTTGCTAGTAAAAAATTACAATATTCCGCTACTATCAAAAAAATATTAAAAGCTACAGAGTATAAATTAGATGATACATTTGCAAAGTCTATCGGTTATGACGATTTAGAAAAAGCTAAATCATGGGCGAAATCTCATTTGGTTTCTAAGTATGATTATGTTTCTCATGATATCATGAAAAGAGAATTACTTGAGAAAATGGCAGATCTTTATGACTTTGAGGTTCCTTCTAATATGGTAAATATTGAAAAATCTGAAGTAGAGAAACAATTGAAAGCAGAGGCTGTAAAATATAATAAGGAATTTTCTCCTGAAATTGAAAAAGAGTGTTTATCTCTTGCTAAAAAAAGGGTTCGTTTGGGGTTTGTTGTAGCTCAAATTGCAAAAAATGAAAATATTAATGTTTCAAAGAATGAAGTAATTCAAGCAGTTAAGAATATAGCTAATATGTATCCTGGACAAGAAGAAAAAGTTTATAATATGTATAAACATCCTGAAGCTATGAATGCGGTAGTTGGACCATTACTAGAAGCAAAGGTAGTTGATTTCTTATTATCGAAGTTAAAGATAGAAGAAAAAAGGTGTTCTGTAGAAGAATTAATAGCTATAGATGAAGAGCCTTTTGAATTTTTTAAAGATTCTGCAGACTCTACAAAAGTAAAAGGAAGATCAAAGATAAAAAAAGTAGAAAAAACGAATGATTTATCTGAGCAACTTGATGTAAAATCTGATAAAAAGGTAACAAATAAGAAAAAAACAAATAAAGAATCAGAATAAGGATAATAAACATGGAAAATATTATAGATAATTTAGTTCCTATGGTTATAGAACAGACGAGTAGGGGAGAAAGGTCTTATGATATATTTTCTCGTTTGTTAAAGGAACGTATAGTATTTTTAACTGGAGAGGTAAATGATACATCTGCTAGTTTGATATGTGCCCAGCTATTATTTTTAGAATCAGAAGATCCTAAAAAAGATATATTTTTTTACATTAATTCTCCAGGAGGTATTGTAACATCTGGTTTGTCCATATATGACACTATGCAATATATTACACCTGAAGTAACGACTTTATGTTTAGGTCAAGCAGCTTCTATGGGTTCTTTATTATTAACAGCTGGATCAAAAGGCAAAAGGTTTTCATTACCAAACTCAAGAATTATGATACATCAACCATCAGGTGGCTGTCGAGGACAAGCTACAGATATAGAGATTCATGCTCGCGAAATCTTAAGTTTACGTAAGCGTTTGAATAATATGTATGTAAAACATACCGGTAAATCCTTGTCTGAAATTGAAGTAGCGATGGAAAGGGATAATTTTATGTCTCCAGAAGAAGCGAAAGATTTTGGATTAATTGATGAAATTATAGAAAAAAGAGCAAATAAATAATTTTAAATTTTTATTAAATAGTTAAGAACCTTATTTGCGAGCAGAAAATGCTGTCAGTAGGGTTCCGTCGTCTAGGTAATCAAGTTCTCCTCCAATTGGAATACCATGAGCAAGTGATGATACTCTTATATTACTATCCTTAAAGAAATTTTTTATGTAATAATCAGTTGTTTGACCTTCTACAGTCGCGCTAAGAGCCACTATAACTTCGGTGACTCCATATAACTGGCATCTGCTCATTAATTTATCTAAAAGCAGAAATTCAGGACCTTGCCCATTAATGGACGATAATAATCCCTTTAATACATGGTAGGTTCCATTAAAACAAGAAGTTCTTTCTATTGCCCATAAATCGGTTACATTTTCAACAATGCAAATTAAATCTTTTCTTCTTGAGTTATCAGAGCATATTGAACAAATTTCATCAAAAGTATCAATATTTCCACAATTAGGGCAAGTTTTTACTTTATTATAAATTTTTTGCATACTTATAAGTAAAGGTTCTAATATTTGTTCTTTGCGTTGAATTAAATGAATAACAATACGTCTGGCTGATCTATTGCCTAAACCAGGTAATCTCGAGATTTTTTGGATTAATATTTCAATATCTGGACTCATATGAACTCCTTTCAAAAAATAACTCAAAAGCTTCAGCGATTATAGCTTTTTTGTCAAGCATAAAACTATCCCCAGAATTTAGAAGGGATATAATATATAAGACTTTTCCTATTTCATGTTTTATAGAATTGATTTTTTTATTTTGAAAAATATTTACTTTCTCTATTCCTGTAATATTAATTATATAAAAATAAAAAGCTTGAATAATTAATTGCTTTACAATATTAAAATTCTCATAAAAATTATTTTCAATAATTTTTGCAACTAGTTGATTTGAACTTTTATAATCCTGATTTAAGACATTAATAATGCTATTATAAAGTTGTACACCATCATTATCTTTTAAAAATAGGGCATTACTTACAGAACCATTAGAAATTTTTGCTAATGTTTTATTGTCTTCATTCCCGTACATTTTGAGTATTGTTTCAATTTCTATTGGAGTTAATGGGAAAAATCGTAGTTTATAAGAGCGGGATAATAGAGTTACAGGAATCATTCCTATATTATTACAAATAAGAATAAATATTGTATTTTTGGGAGGCTCTTCTAGAATTTTCAGAAGAGAGTTATAGATGCTTTTGTTAAGATTTTCTAAATTATTAATAATAATAACACGTCTTTTAGATATTATGGGAGTTTTATAAATTTTTCCTATTAAAATTCGAATATCATCAATCGATATATTAATAGTATCTAACAAAAAAAAGTCTGGATGAATTAAATTATCTAATAATTTATGTATATTATGATTTTCATTTAAATCTAAATTTGATTTAAAAGGTATTTCATCTATCAGTAAATATTTTGCAAATTTTAAAGCAATAGATAGTTTTCCGATTCCATTAGGTCCATAAAATATCCATACGGGAAATAATTTTTTAGAAATTAATGCCTTTGCTAAAATACTTTCTTGCTTTTTATGACCAAGGATTTTTCTTTGTTTTGAATCCATTTTATTTATAAAGTGTTAACCTTTTTAATGATAATATCACAAAAAATTAGTAGTTATAGTTGGTTTGAGGAGATTTTATGCAAAAAATAGCATTAGTTACTGGTGGTACAAGAGGAATAGGTAGTGGTATTTCTAGAGCCTTGATGACAGAAGGTTATATTGTTGCTGCAAATTATAATAGTGATAAACGAACAGCCGAAGAATTTCATAAAGAAACAGGAATTCCTGTTTTTTCTTGGGATGTATCGAATTATGATTCATGTAAAAAAGGAATAGAACAAGTTTGTTCAGAGTTAAATGGTACCATAGATATATTAGTTAATAATGCGGGTATAACAAGAGATTCTATGTTACATAAAATGGAAGTTTCTTTTTGGGATAAAGTAATTAATACTAATCTAAATTCAATTTTTTATATGACGCGATTAATTATACCATCAATGAGAGAAAAAGGGTTTGGCAGGGTAATTAATATAAGCTCTATAAATGGTGTAAAAGGGCAAATAGGTCAAACAAATTATTCTGCAGCAAAAGCTGGAATTATAGGTTTTACTAAATCATTAGCGTTAGAATCTGCCAATAAAGGTATAACAGTAAATGCTATAGCACCTGGATATATTTCTACAGATATGACAGAAGTTATGAGAGATGATATAAAAGCACAAATTATAGAAAATATTCCCTTAAGACGTTTTGGATATATTGAAGAGATAGCTAATGCTGTGCTATTTTTAGCAAGTGAAAAGTCTTCTTTTATTACAGGAATTACTTTAAATGTAAATGGAGGGCAGTATTTATAAGGAGTATTATGGAAAAGGGACGCACATTTGAGACAGTTGTAGGTGTTTTTGTATTAATTATAACAGTATGTTTTTTTTATTTTGTTTATTCTAAATCAAGTTGGAAAAGCGTTGATGGATATAAATTAGTCGCTCGTTTTGATAGAGTTGATGGATTGTCTGAAGGAACTGATGTTAAAATTAGCGGTATTAGAGTAGGTAAAATTGATAGCTTAGAAGTAGATCTAAATACATTTTTTGCAATAGTTAAGTTTCATGTGTTTGATCATATCAAATTACCAATAGATACTAGTGCTAGCGTGAGCACAGATGGTTTATTTGGAGGGAAATATTTATCATTATCTGCGGGTGGATCAGAAGAATATCTTCAAGATGGAGATGAAATTGAACATACGACTGGTCCTGTAAATTTAGAAACCATCGTAAGTAAGTTTTTATTTTCAGATAATAAAAAGAAAGAAGATGAATGATAAAAAAAATTTTTATTAAAAATAACAAATATTAATAAATTATTTACTATTTTATGAGATTATTTGAATTGTAAAAGTTTTTCATAATAAAGCCTTACCGCCTGAACTTGTTAATCGGGCGGTTTTTTATTTGAATTTCTATTATATATTAGATTTATTTAAAATATTTTATGCTTTTCCAATAGTAAAATATTCTAAATATTTTACAATAACTCAAATATATGTATCAACTAGAAATAAAATTTCAAGATATTTTATTTCCATTATATTTTTTATCTATTACTAAAGAGACTGCTGTTTCAACCATTCGAATTGATTTCTATTACAAAATACCATTCCGTTGGAAGTAATTAATATTCCTCCTTCTGGAATATCTTTGAATGAATAGTACTTTTCGAGTGGTAATGCTTCTAAAATAAACTCAGGCAGTTTCAAATCTTGAATTTCGCTTTTCTTATATATAGCATATACTAAAATTCCAAGATTATTGATGTCTCCTTGAACTATTTTTTTGTCAGAACAAAATTTGTATTCTGAATAATTTATTGCCATATTTTGGGCTACTTTAGCAATTTTATTAAATAAATCATTTTGTGCTTCTAATACCGGATAGTACAATTTATAGCCTTGCGAAAAATTTATAAACATTGCATTGCATGATAAACCAAGCACTTGACTATTATCAATGATTGTTACTTTATAAGAATCTATACACTTAACTAATAATGAAAAAAAAATACAGGCTACAATAAATAAATATCTCTTCATCATGATTTTACCAAAATATAATATAGTATATTATATATGTATAAATTTGGAGTTTGTCAAGTACTCAAATCTATGATTTATTTTTATAAACAAAAAATTAACTGTTTCATATTATCATATAATAAATAATTAGATAATTTTAAGAGTTTGATTATGTTAATTTATAATGTGAAAAAAAGTATTTATTGCTTTTTTATTAATATTTATTTGGAATATTGAAAATATTGCAATGAATCTGGATTCTAATATTGTTTTAGAAGATTTTAGTGATAAAAGAAAAGATGAATTAATGTTACTTTCATCGCCTGAAAAGTCTTATGTAGAATTTTTGGTTGGGCATCTTTTTAAAAATTTAGAAAGTGATGATGATTGGTATCAAAAAGGTATAAATGATTTGTATAAAAAAGGAATTGAAGAAAAATTATTAGTTAAGGCTATAGTTGTTAATGGAAAAACTGTTGGAATAATATGGAATACTGGAAATCAATGCGATATATTTATACATCCTAATTATGCAGGAAGAGGTTATTCTCGTATAGCAATGGGAGTGTTTTTAAAAGGGCTCTCCGGAGTTTCAATTGGAGTTTCTCCATATAATCTTCCAAGTTTAAAATCGATTGCACATATGTTTGAAAATGAAAATATAATAGCGACAGATGGTATATATGGTAAAGTAAAGATAAATCATAAAGATTTGTACTTGATTATTAATATATCGGAATCTTTAAAGGATATAGGTCAAGAGAATATAGATACAATCATAGATGAAAAAGTTAAAGAAATATCTGACGAAAAGAGAGAGCTTTTAAAATTGTTTTTTCAAATAAATAGTATACAGATACGTATTTAACACAAAAAATATGATATTGTACAAACATTTTTTATATATTAATTATAAAAACTTAAGAAATGTTATTTAAATATCAAAAACTTATTGAGTTTCTGTCGAAAGTAGTATAGCTATAATAGTTTTTATAATACGTAATGCAAATATCCACTAAAAATTCGCAATGATAACTTTGATATTTCAAATTATATAAGTATAACGCACAGCATTAGCTACATTATGACTTAGTACTAATAAATCCAATTTCCACTTGTTTATAATAAACTCTAATCATTATGGATTATATTTTATTAATATAAAAATTAATACTTATACTATTGATTCTTTAATTTAAAGAGGAGAACTTTTCTTTCTCCTCTTCAAATATTTTTATTCAGTTAAGTTTATATTTTCATTATCTTCAATTTTTGATGTATCTTCTGGAATATTTTCATTAATTTCGGAAATTAAATCTGCATTGTTTCTTATGCTTTGCTCAATTTTATTGGCTATATCCGGATGTGATTTTAAGAAAGTCCTTGTGGCTTCTTTCCCTTGTCCTATTTTTTCTCCATTATAAGAGTACCAAGCTCCAGATTTTTCTATTGTTCCAACTTTTACACCCATATCTAATAACTCTCCAGTTTTGGAAATACCTTCACCATATATAATGTCGAAGTCTACTGTTCTAAATGGAGGTGCAACTTTATTTTTTACAATTTTTACTCTTACTTGGTTTCCTATAACTTCGTCTTTATCTTTTAATGAACCAATTCTGCGTATGTCTAAACGTACAGATGCATAAAACTTTAGTGCATTTCCTCCAGTTGTAGTTTCAGGATTTCCAAAGAATACACCAATTTTCATACGAATTTGATTTATGAAAATCATAATACAATTCGATTTAGAAACAGTGGAGGTTAATTTGCGTAATGCTTGACTCATTAAACGAGCTTGCAAACCCATATGAGAATCTCCCATATCTCCTTCGATTTCTGCTTTTGGAACAAGTGCTGCGACGCTATCTACTACTAAAATATCTATAGCACCAGATCGAACTAGCGTATCAGCAATTTCTAAAGCCTGTTCTCCTGTATCTGGTTGTGACAAAATTAAATTATCAACATCTACTCCTAGTCGTTTAGCATATACAGGATCTAACGCATGCTCAGCATCTATATATGCACATTTTCCACCTTTTTTTTGAGCTTCAGCTACGGCATGTAATGCTAGAGTTGTTTTTCCTGAGCTTTCTGGGCCAAAAATTTCTATAATTCTACCTTTGGGAAATCCTCCTACTCCAAGAGCCATATCCAAACCTATAGAACCAGTTGATATTGATTCAATATCTATTACTCCACCATGCTGTCCTAGTTTCATAACAGAACCCTTCCCAAATGCTTTTTCTATTTGGGATAGAGCAGCTTCTAATGCTTTTTCTTTATCCATGATTATCCTTTTATCTAGAGTCTTTATGATATCTTGTAGATAATTATTTCGTCAAGTAATACTCTAAAAACTAAAATATTAAAAATATCTGAGAGACTAGATGAAATTAATATATTCTTAATTAAAATTGTTTATATTGTTATAGGGATATAGAAAGATTAAATGTGAGACATATTACTATAATTTTAATAAGTTTTATATTTGCTTATTATTATCAAGTAACGGGAGATAATACAAAGTTACAAAAAGACAATAAATCTTTTAGTAATGTTACCATAGAAGAACATGAGAATATGATTTATATTGTAAATCATAATTCATATGATTGGATAGTGTTACCAGGTAAAGATATACTTTTTATAGATAGATATCCAAATACAGAAACACAAAGACAACAAATTAATAGTAAGAAAAAAAATAATGTAAATAATCAAAGAAATTCTAAACCTACTGCAGAAAAAAAAGATGTAAATTTGTTGAAAACAAAAATAAAGCAAACTGAAAATGAAATAAAAGAAACAAAACAAGAAAATGATAAAAATAGAACATTGGCAAATCTATTATTTATATGTTCTGATAAATATAAAAATTTTGAAAAAGAATTTAATGATAAATTCAAAGAAGTTGATGATATTTGGTTAGTTTTAGGAAATGATGGTCAATATAACCCTTATATTGAAAGATTTTCTGCTATTAATTGGCTTTTTTGGGGAAGTAATCCAGTTCCAGAAAAGATATTAAGTATATCAGGTGATTATTTTAATGTTCATAATTGGGAATATTTATCGAATTATTTACCTAAAAAAATTTCTTATATAGCTGTTGATTTTAATGAACTAATATGTCTCAAAAATAAAAATGAAATTATTAATATTTCATCAAATATTTTGAAGAAAGGAGGTATTTTTTGTATAGAAGATATTTTTGATATAAAAAAACAGAAATTTTCTAATTTCTCTGAAAAAGATGTAAATAGTTTATCTAAAAATTTTGACATTAAATACGCTTTATATGATGGATTTGTTGCATCATTACCATATACAAGTAACATGAGTAAAAGTTATAAAAATACTTTATTTAAAGGAATTGAAAAGGTATTGTTAAAATTATCAATATCTACATCAGAAGAAAAAAAGGCTATAGGATTAAATTTATCTACAAGTCAATTACAACAATTCAAGACCTTATCTGAAGATATGATAAGATATATTATTAGTGATATTATTTACGATTCTACATTAGGTAAAAATATTGTAACATATAATGCGTTAAGTGAAGAAATAAAAAAAATCGAAGAAGAAATTGGTGGATTAACAACAGAGATTGATAGTATAAATAAAGATATAGAAAATTTTAATAAAATTAATCAATTAAAAAGTTCTGCTATGAATAAATTTAATAATTTGCTAGATAAAGGAAGTTCTCTTATAAAAAAAGTAAAAGGTTTAACTCAAAGCAAAAAATCTATGAAAAAAATATCAAATATATCAAAAGAAAGTAATGTAGAACAAGTATTTACAACAAAATTAGATGAGAAAAATAAAAAATTATTAGACAAAAATCAAACCTTAACTATGCTAAAGAGTAAAATTATTTATTTAAAAACAGAAATGGCAGATTTGTCAAAATTAATTTTAAGACAAAATAATAATTTATTTAATCAATTTAGTTTTGATAAATTATTAAATAGATATATGGATTATAAGAGGAATAATGTTGATGATATTATAAATGATAGTAAAGTTATTGAAGAATCGTTTAATAATGTTATGAAAGATAAAGATTCAAATGATTTTTTGGCTAAAATTGAGAAATTAGTAGATAGTATAAAAAATGGATGGTCACCAAAGCTGATTTTAAATAATTCATTACCTTTTGAACAATTATTACAATTTACAAAGCATATGGTAGAGCCTTCAGCAAGGGTTTTAATCGTCTTAGTAAAGAAATAAAATGATAGTTGTTAGATTTGATATTCAAATGGTTATTAGTCAAGAGCAAAATTTAGAAAAATCATTAAACTTATGGGTAAATCAAGGTTATTATGACAAATTACTAAAATTTGGATAAAAGAAGAAAATTAATATTAGATTCGAGTATTATCCAAAAAATTTCCTTTCAACCAAGATGTTTTTCCTAAAACAAAATTTTTAAATGTTAATTCAGGTGCATTATTTGGTTTTATAAATATAGAATAATTATAAAAATCTCCAGCATATTGTTTAATAAGGTTTTTTAGCAATGAAATATTTTTCGTATTATTAATAAAGTTTCTTACATAAGAATAGCTACAATCGAATAAATATATAGATATGTTTATATTAGTAATATAAACATATTTCCCAAGATAGAAATCAATACCAAGATTTATATTTTTCAATCGTTTGTTATTTTGTTTTATTTTTGTTAAATTGAATTGTTGCACTTTAACATTGAAAGGAAATATATACTTCAGTATAATTTCTATTCCCATAACACTTTTCTCTTTTAACCAAAATATATAACAAAGTCTAGAAAATTTTTTATCTATATAGGGATGATTTGTCCCAAAAAAACAAGAAATAGCATTTAACATTGGGTAATTATTTTGTTGTAAACAAATATGTCTCTTTTGGCTAATTCTGTATGAAATTCCTAGTAGTCTACTGTGAAATATATTTAAAAATTGCTCCATCGCGAAATCTTGCATTTTATTTCTATTGCATAATAGTTCTGAATATGGAGTTGGTAATGGAGCATTTAACCCTGCTATTGATAATCTGCCAATATTAATGATCTTCTTTCCTGTTTCATTAATAGTAATTTTTTCTATTTCTGTTCCCCTTAAGTAGAATACATTAACATTATTGGTATAAAAAGGAAAATGATGGATTGAAGTAGATTTACCAAATACTTGAGTATATCCATGGTTAATAATTTTTATTGTTGTTTCAAAACTATATCCTCTAGGATTATTTAATAATGATTTTTCTAAAGATATTTTTTCTTTCCCAGTTGTGTTTCCCATGAACATAGTTTCCCTTCTTTATTTTTTACATTAACATCTACAAATGTATTAATACTTGTATAAGTGGATAAAAATTTGCTAATAATTAAACTTAATGGAATGCCTTTGTTATATAAAGATTCATCAAATTCTATAGTAATTTCAGTACCATTAATAAAACCGTACCATGTTTGATTTGTAATGCGTTTCATTCCTATTTTACTAGTGATGTTTAATATCGCATCTACTTCGTATTTTAATGGGGAGTCTGTTATATTAGCAAATAGTCTCAATACCTCTTTTAATTTTAAAATACCATCATCAGAAAAAGAGAGTGAGTTAAGGGAAATAGCTGAAATTAGTTTCCACAGTATTTCACCATTTTTAAGTGAATTCTTTTGAGGTGTCGGTCTATTTATGCAGTAAATTTGTTTAACCGGTAATGACGGTATATCAGTTTGAAAAATTCCATAAGCTGGAATATCTTCAGCTATATGTCTATTAGTGCATAAAGTATAAGCATAGAATATTTTATCTGCAGGTTGTTTAGGATTAAATTTTTCATCCACAAATGAAACGAATGCATCGTCTCCCAAAGAATTTTTTTGTAATGTTTCTTTTCTTCGAGCTACCCATGATATACTTATATCGGATTCAGACGTAAAATGATTGCAAGAATAAAATTCAGGTATTTCTACTTCATCATTTGTATCAGGATTTACAGCAACCATCTTTTTAATCATGTATATTTCATAACTATCATATCTTCTAAAATCAGGTACTAATCGATATTCTATTTGTTTGTAGTCTAATTGTAATGGTTCTGAAACTTTTTGAAATAAATTAACTGCAGGAACAGCAGAAAATGAGAACATATTTTTGGATAAATTAAATTTAGTTTCAGACTTTAACGGGATACAGATAGAAAATTTATTTGATAATTCTTTATCGATGTTTATATCAAAGCCATAAAATTTATCTGGAAATGCAAAATACTCTTGTAAATATCTAAATCCTTTATGTACATTTTTAGGATATTCAAAAAGAGCTTCTTCATCAGTTAATCCTATAGGTAATACCTTGGGAAGTAAATCAGAGTGATTTTCTTGTAATAAAATTGCGGGCATATTGGCTGAAAAAATTCCTGCAAAAATTTTCCCTCTTAATAAAGCATCACAGATTATATAGCAACGTAATTTTTCTGGGCAAATTCCAGGGGATTCACATTCGAAATCTAATTTTAAATATTGAGAATATGTTAAATATTCAGAAATTATTGCTTCTCTTGTTATTAGCTCGGCATAAGTTAAAGCAATAGGCCATAATTTTACATCATGAGCTGTTGTAAAGGTACATATCGTATCGTTATTACTGGTAGCTTGTAAAGAAGTGTGTCTAGGGATTACTAATCCAATGTTTTTTTTCAGTTTGGATAAATCAACATCAAAGTTAATCATTGTTGCAGATGGAATAGGTAAAATTAAAGGTTTATATATTACATCCATCATAGCATTTGCAGTTTCTGGATATTGATCGTCAATTTGTTTTTGTAATTTTCCTGTTAAAAAAGCAAAACTTTCTATTAATCTTTCTACATGGGGATCCGATGATTCATCATGGGATAAATCTAAACGTTTAGCTATTTTTGGAAAGCGACTAGAAAAATCCTTACCTGCTGATCTTAGATACGATAATTCAATTCTATAGTATTCTGCTAATAAATCGATTTCTGATTTATTCATTTTACATCCATCAATATAGGGAATGTTAAAGGTATTTTTTTATTTTCTATAGATATATTAGTTTCTATTGTTATAAAAATTTTACTAGGATCTGTAAGATTATTAGTAATATGAACTCTTACATTTTTTAATCTTGGTTCAAATTGTGTTATAGCACTTAAAATTTTATTTTCTAGTTGTTGAATTTCGAAAACTGTTTCTGCCGTGACTGCTCCAGTTAAGTTCGCCCCATATGTATAAGGGAAAGATATTTTTTGATAATATTCATTCCAAAAAGGGAAAAATCTTGTATTTAACAAATAAGTTAAATCCTTTTGAATAGATTTTTTTAATAATTCTAATGAAATATTATCATTAAAATTATTATTTTTTTCTAATGATTCTTCAATTGTTAATTTATCGAATAGCGGTAATATTGATGAGTTTTTCATTTTATGTATTTTCTACCTTCCATTTTATTAAATCTACTTGAACAGCTGCATTTCCTTTTTGTGTACCATCTAATTTAAAATCTTTATATTCATTTTTAAATGAAGAATATCTAAAGGAGAAATTTACTAAATTATCTTGCATTTTAAATGATTGAATTACACAATTTTTGAATTCATTTTTTTCAGTTATATTATTTTTACTATTATTTGTTGAAATTTTTACTATCATAATACTTGGAATAACAATAGATTTTGCCATACGACCTATAAGCATAGCACAATGGCATCCTGATAAAATGTCAATTGATACTTCTTCTGCATTTAACATAACTGCAGATGCTAAATTTTCTCCATATAAGAATGATTTGTACAATCTGTATTCCATATGTAATATGGGTGTATATTTTTGAAATCCTTCAATATTGCTAGAAAAAATCTCATCAGAAGATATTAATATTTGATTTGTCGATTTCTTATCAGATATTGTATTATTTTTTTCGTTTTCAACAAGTTGATTATACATAAACTATTATCCTTTGATAGTAACCTAGCGCAGAATTAGTTAATAATAGGTAAAAGAATTAAATAATTTTATATAATCAACTTAGTTCTAATAAAATTATGAATCGAAAGCAGCTTTTGCTGTATCAAAATCAGTATAAATTTTAATAATTTTATCAAAACCACTCATCTTAAAAACAGTATAAATTTTATCAGGCATATTAATAAGAGCTAATTTTCCCTTTGTTGAGTTTAATTTTTTCCCTGCCATTAAGATAACTCTTAATCCTGCACTGGAAATATAATTTACTTCTGAAAAAGAAATCATCACTTGTGTTCCTGATACTAAATATTTCATAACACCTTCTTCAAACTCTCTTGCAGTAGATGTATCAATTCTTCCTACTGGTGAAATTATTGTTATATTATTCTTTTTTTCATTCTTAATTTCCATTGTTTACCTCTTCTTCTGTTGTGTTAATTAATATATCTAAATAATTTTTCCCACTTATTCTGGAATATGTGACGAAATCCGATAATTGTTTTACTAAATAAATACCTAAGCCGCCTATAGGGCGAGAATCTAAACTTTCGTCTAAATTAGGTTTTGATTTTTGTAAAGGATTAAAAGGAATTCCATCATCTACAAGTTGAATATGTACATAATCATCTTCTACTTTAACTTCTATTGTAAAATGATGTTCTGTTCCGTTTGGAAAAGCATAATTTATTATATTAGTAGCCATTTCATCTACTATAATAACTATATCATATGCTTTTTTTTCGCAGATATTATGAATACTGCAAAATTCTTCTAATTTGGTACATATGTTACCAACTTCCTCAATTTTATTTTGAATCTTAAGTAACATTTTTTATAATCCTCGTTTTATATTTAAAGCAGAGAGTCGTAATATCATCAGATTGATCTGCTCCATTTACAAATTCTCGAATAGAATTAAATACTTGTTGTGTTAATAACTTAGGTATATTAATGTGAGAATTTTTAATAGTTGTCATTAATCTTTCAAAGTCAAATTCATCTCCATTACGATTTGCCGCTTCTGTTACTCCATCAGTATAAAGGAGTAACATTTCTCCGGGAACAATATCATGAGTATTATCAACAAACTCTATATCATCCATTATTCCTAATGCAATACCAGTATCGCAATTTAAAAAAGTAGGTTCAGTATGAGGTTTTATATCAACTATTGGTAAGTGACCAGCATTAGTGTAGGTAAGTTTCTTGGTATTTAAATCAAATATTCCATAAATAGCGGTTACAAACATGGTTGCTACATTTTCTTCACATAATGTATGATTTACGTGTTTAAAACATTCTGATGGTGTGTCACATATTTTGGCAAATGTCTTAATTAAAGTTTTAGTAATAACAGCGAACATGGCTGCCGATATATTTTTTCCTGATACATCTGCTATTACTATGCCTATTTTTGTATCAGATAACCAGAAAAAATCATAAAAATCTCCGCCCACTTCAGCGGTTGGAACAGAATCTGCCCAAATTTCTAACGAGTCATATTTTAATTCATTTCCAGGAAGAATGCTCTTTTGTAATTGAGCGGATAATCCTATTTCTCCGGAAATTACATTCAATTTTTGAGCATTATATTCAGCTAATCTTTTACTTTGTACAAAATGTAATGTATTATCCAATACTATATCAAAATCTTGGAAATTTATTGGTTTAACAATGAAGTCGTGTGCTCCACATCTCATAACGGTTCTAAGTATGCTAATGTCGCTATAAGCTGATACGATAATTATTTCTAAAAATGGATAATTTTTCTTAATATTTTTTACAAAATCCGTAATATCAAAGGCAACTACAGACATATCAAATACAAATATATCGTACTCTTCTTGGGATAATAAATTTTCAGCTTCTTGTTTTGTTTTTGCAAAACTAAAAAAATAGTTTTCTTCAGATATTTTTTGACGAAACGCTTGCTGGAAAAGGTCTTTTGTATCCTCCTCGTCATCTAATATTAATATCTTAGCTATATTCGCCACTTAACTATTCCTCTAAAAATGTTATAATTATCATCGCATAAAAGAGTTTACAAATTATGACTTTTCAAAAAAATATTCGAGAAATTGTTTTGGATACTGAAACTACTGGTTTAAGTTTTGAGCAAGGTGATAGAGTAGTTGATATCGGATGTGTAGAATTGATAAATCATGTGCCAACTGGGAAAACATATCATGTTTATATTAATCCTGAACGATTAATGAGCGCAGAATCTTTAGAAATTACAGGAATTACCAATGAATTTTTATCTGATAAACCAGTATTTAGCGAAATAGTTGACGATTTTTTGGATTTTGTTCAGGACAGTCCTTTAGTTATACATAATGCAAAATTTGATATCGATTTCCTTAATGGGGAATTAGGGTTACTAGGTAAACCGTTATTTAATTTAGATGATGCTATTGATACTTTAGATATTGCCAGAAAAAAATTCCCTGGGTCAGCTCTTTCATTAGACGCTTTATGCCGTAGGTTTAATATAGATACCTCTATACGTTCGCTACATGGAGCTCTAGTAGATTGTCAACTTTTAGCAGAAGTTTATATTAATTTGTTAGGGGGGAGACAAGGAGGATTGTTTTTTGATGGAATTGAAGAAAAAGGCGATTATAGGAAAGGAAATAGAAAATTTCATAATCCAAGATATTTTCCTCCATCAGAAGAAGAGATTAAAGTTCATTCGTTATTTTTGCAGAGTTTAAAAAATCCTAAATGGAATATTTTTTTGGAGAAAGAATGAATTTCTCTAGTTATGCTAAATGGATTTTAACAGGAGAGCATTCTGTTATTCATGGGGGAAGGGCAATAGTATTTCCTTTAAAGAGATTTTGCAATAATTTATGTTTTTCTTCAACATCGGAGCTACGTGTTAAGGATATTAATTTTATAAATGCAAGGAAGCAAATTATAAAACTAATTAATATAGCTAGTGATTATACTAATATACCATTAAAAGAGTTCATAGGAGAATATAATATTTGTAGTACAATACCAATGCAAGTCGGCTTGGGAAGTTCTGCTGCATTTTGTGCTAATATTGTAAAATTATGTCAATTTTTTGGATACTCAGGTGATATAATATCTCTAGGAAGAGTGTTAGAAAACGAATTTCATACAAATAGTAGTGGACTTGATGTTGCTGTTTCTATTTTAGAAAAACCGCTAATTTTTGAGAATAATAATGTTAATCAGATAATAGATATTCCTAATATCCCTTGCTTTACATTAACTTATAGTGGAAAAAGTTCAAACACTTCACATTGTGTTGAAATTGTACAAAATTTATTTATTACAAATAAAAAATTAGCTTTAGAATTAGAAAAAAAAATGAATATATCCGTAGGGTTGTGTATAGAAGGTCTAAGAAATTATGATTTAAAGGAATTATCAGAAGGTATTAATTTAGGTGCTCAAGTTTTCAAAGAATGGGGATTATTTAACCAATCATTAGATAATACTATTAAAAATTTGAAGAGGCTAGGAGCTCTTGCTTCAAAGCCAATAGGGGCAGGGCTTGGTGGTTATGTCGTTAGTTTATGGAATAAATGGAATGAAAACTTATCATATTGTAACAGTATTAGATTGACTTTAGATAACTACTAAGTTTATATTGCTTTGTTTTATATTATAAAATGGAGTTTGCGATGAATAAGGAAAAATGGGGAATTAAAAGAATTTGTTTATCCTGTGGAACACGTTTTTATGATTTAAATAAATCTCCTATTATATGTCCTTCTTGTGGAGAAGTATTCGATCCTGAATATCTTCAAAAGAAAAAAAGTAAAATAGTTTTAGATAAAGATACGTCAGAAGATATAGTGGATGTAGATTTACTAGACAATATAGATAATGAAGATAATGATAATTTAGATGATGAAGATGTTACATTAAATGATCAGGAAAATTAATATACTATTTTTCTGTTTTATATTTTTATACATGAATGTGTTTTGTGTAAATCATAAAAGACATATGTCGAGTGTGATACATAAAATGGTGTTTCATGATAATGAAGATGACGGTTTAGTATATGAAAGTCATCCTATTCCTATTGATACAGTATGTATTCAAGTTTTAGATAAAATCAGCGGGAAAGTTTACTATCAAAAATTGAAAGTCGGAAATAATGTTCAGTTCGGCAATATTAATATATTATTGATTAAAGCTTTTATTAATGCTCCTGATGAAGAAAGAGAAATATATGCCTTATTAAAAATAGAAGAAAATAAAAAGGAAATTTTTAATAATTGGTTGTTCGCTTCTTCTCCATCTTTAAATCTTTTAGAACATCAAGTTTATGATGTGAGAGTAGAGTTTAAAAATAACAAATGAAATTAAATAATTTATTAAATGCAGGTACGCCCGTATTCTTGGCGCCTATGGCTGGAGTGACAGATGCTCCATTTCGTGAAATAGTCATGAAATTCGGAGCCACAGCTGTAGTTACAGAAATGGTATCCAGTGAAGCTTTAGTTCGAAATAATAAGAAAACATTAAATCGTATTATTAACAATAATGATATAAGAATTGTTCAGATTGTCGGCGCAGATCCTTATAAGATGGCTGAATCCGCAAAAATAAATGAAGCTTATGGGGCAGATATAATAGATATTAATATGGGATGTCCTGCCAAAAAAATTGTCAATAATGATTCAGGATCAGCCTTAATGCGAAATGAAAAATTAGCTGTATCTATAGTATCAGCTGTTGTAAAAGCTGTTAATATTCCCGTTACATTAAAAATGCGTTTAGGCTGGGATAATGAACATAAAAATTTTTTAAAATTAGCAAAACTTTTTGAAAATGAAGGAATAAGGATGCTATCCATTCATTGCCGTACAAGAAGCCAAATGTATAGCGGGAAAGCTAATTGGAAAGAAATATCAGAATTAAGTAATGTTATAAATATTCCATATTTGTGTAATGGGGATATAAAAACAATTTATGATGCAACTCAAGCTCTAGATATGTCAAAAGCTTCAGGTATTATGATAGGCAGAGCCTCTTTAGGTAAACCATGGTTATTACAGCAAATAAAGGAGTATTTGAATAATAATTATGTTATTACAGTTCCTACAGAAGAAGAAAAATATAAAACAATTATGGAGCATTTTTATAATACGTTAACTTTTTATGGAGAGGTACATGGTTTGCGTATTTTTAGAAAACATTTTTGCTGGTATAGCAGTGGTATGAAAGATGCGGCGAACTTTCGTGAAAAAATTAATAGTTTAGAAGGTGTGAATGAAATTGTTAAATTAGTCGATGATTTTTACAAAAAATTTCAAAATTAATCTAAAAAGTTATTGTAAATAACAAAAAATATTATTATCTTTTAAGTACGGCATTATATATTATGAATTAGCAAAATTTATTAATTTTTATAATTCATATTAGTATATGTTAAAGGTAATTAAATCTTGTTGGAGGCGAATTTGAAATTATTATGGACATCTAAGCAATTTCGGATTGTTTATGGGCTTGCATTATTTATGATGGCATATATACCTTTTACATATAACTTTATAGATAAAAATAAAGCTAATTATAAAGATGATAAAAATTTTTGTTTTGATAATGAATTAGTTAATTTTTTGAATTATAATCAAAATATAAAAAATGATAGTCCAGTTATTTCTTTTGAAGATTACTCTTGTTCTTTGTTGAATTTATTAAGCTTAAAACATCCTAATATAGAAAGACATAATAGTAAGATTATTGCTAGAAAAGATAAACAACAAAATTTAATTAAATCTGGGCCATTTAAAAATAGTAATTTTGTAACAGGAGTTATAAAATCAAATTTTTATGTTGATGCTCGCAGTTTAGGTATTCCAGCTAAGATTGTAGATAGTGTAATAAAAAAATTGGCTTCAAAAATTAATTTTAGACATTCTTTTAATAAAGGGGATAGATTTGAGATAGCTTTTAATGATAAGGAGTTGTTATATACGAAAATTGTCACGAAACATAAGGAAGTATCTTTGTATAAATATGGTAAAGAAGGATATTTTTTTGAGAATGGAGAGAAATATGGAGCTTCTAAGAATAAGAATTTTTTTGGGCAGCCTATTCGTGGAAATTTGAAAATCAGTTCAAATTATGGATATCGTAAACATCCAGTGACGGGGAGATACAGTAAACATACTGGTGTAGATTTTTCAACTCATTATGGTACACCTATTTATGCGGTTTTTGATGGCGTAGTAACAAGAGCATCTAGATATTCTGGATATGGTAATTGTATTGATATTCGTCATGCTTCAGGATATTCGAGTCGTTATGGTCATCTAAGTAGGTTTGTTGTGCGCCCAGGAATAAAGGTAAAAAAAGGTCAATTAATTGCATATAGTGGTTCAAGTGGAATATCAACGGGGCCTCATTTACATTTGGAATTAGCGAAAAATAGTGTACCTATTAATCCTATGAGTGTAAAAATGCTTCCAGAAAGATTAGATACAGTTTCTAATATTAGAAAATTTCAAATATTGAAGTCTTATTGTAAAAGATTACATAAATCAGTTTAAATATTTCTCATAGGGGTTATTTTATGAGGAATTTGTGTTTTGGTTCAGGACCTTGTGCAAAGCATAATGAATGGTTTCTTCCTAAGGCAGATTTGGTGGGGCGTTCTCATCGTTCAAAAGACGGATTAAATCTAATAAAAAGGGTTTTAGATTTACAAAGGAAAATTTTGAATATTCCTTATAATTATTTAGTAGGTATTACTCCAGGTTCGACTACCGGTGCTATGGAAATGTTATTATGGAATCTTATAAGTGATGAGGGTACAGAAATATTAAATCATTGTGTTTTTAGTAATCACTGGGAGCATGATATAAAAAAAGAATTAAAAGCCAAAAATGTATATTCGATTAAAGCTCCTTTTCCAACAATGTCTGATACATCTATAGTTGATTTTTCCCAAGATGTAGTTTTCTGCCTGAGTTCTACAACATCTGGAGTAGCTTTTAAACAGCTTAACTGGATTCGTTCTAATAGGCGGGGACTAACTATATGTGACGCTACATCAGCAGTTTTCACAATGGATATTGATTGGTCAAAATTAGATGCGACAGCTTTTTCTTGGCAGAAAGGGATAGGAGGAGAGGCTGGTTCAGGTGTAATTGTTTTAAGCCCTAGAGCAGTAGAACGTATAGTAAATGTTCATCCAGACCGTGCAATTCCAAGGCTTTTTCGTATAGTTGAAAATGGTGAATTAAATTATAGTTTTTTTGAAGGGAGTACAATTAATACTCCTTCTATGTTATGCATAGAAGAATATTATGAAAATTTGATTTGGGCAGAAAAAAAAGGAGGCTTAAATTTTTTAATAAAGCAAGTAGAAAAAAATTATAATGCAGTTGAAACCTGGATGAAAAATCAAAATATTTTTAGATTTCTAGTTGATGAAAAATTTCGTGCAACTCATATAATTTGCTTAGATATTAAGAATGACGGATATCAATCTTTATCAAAAACAGATAAATGGATGTTCTTACACAAAATTTTAGAAAAATCTGAAAATAGACAATATGGATATGATTTTTTAGGTCATTCTCAAACTGAACCACATATAAGAATCTGGGGAGGTCCTACAATTGCAACAGAAGATTTAATAATTTTCTTAAATAATTTAACAAAGTTATGTTCAGAGGTTCTTTTGGAATATGATTTTCATTGATTCTTCTGACAAAGTCGAGAAATTTAATGAGGATATTCAAAATGAATTAAAATACTCGAATAGCTTTATAACTGTTGATACAGAATTTATTAGAGAAAACAATCCATTGCCTATATTATGTTTAATACAGATATCGACATCTTCTTGTGTATATCTTATTGACCCTTTAAAGGTGCCGATTTCATTTTTGCAATTTTGCTTGTCAAATAAAAGCTTAAAAAAAGTGTTTCATTCTTCGGAACAAGATATTGAAATTCTCGTCAATAATGGATTAACAATTAATAATATTTATGACACACAGCTTTATGAAATGTTATTAAATACCAAAGAAAACGTTAGTTATCATGATATTGTGTATAGATATTTAGGAAAAAGTTTACGTAAATCGTATGTGTTAAGTAACTGGCTTAATCGTCCTTTATCGTATAAACAAATTACTTATGCTATGAATGATGTTGTTTATTTGCGACAAGTATTTATTAAGCAACAAAAAAAACTAAGAGACTTAAATAGAGAAAATTGGTTGGATGATGAAATCATAGACATGTATAATTCTTTGTCAAAAATCGAAAAATTACAAAATTCTATTGATAAAGATAATATTCCTATTATGAAATTACTATTGGAATGGAGATATAATAAATCTCAAGAGTTAAAATTAAATTTAGAAAATATTATAAAAGATGATTTAATTAAAAATATTTGTAGAAAAGGAGCGGATTTTATTCATAATTTACAGCATTCTAGAAATATACATGATAGTGTAATGAAAGAATTTATTTATTTTGCTGATAGTATTTCAGAGCAAATTATTATAAAAGAACCGCGTGAATATAATGCAGAAATTGAGATTTTAAAGACATTACTTCGAGTAAAATCTGAAGAATATCAAATTTGTCCTAAAATTATTGCTAAAACTAAAGATTTATTTAATTTTTTATGTGGTAATTTTAATGATGTGAAATTTTTGCAAGGTTGGCGTTATAATATTTTTGGTAAATTTGCATTTGCATTAATGAATGGGGAAATATATTTAGGTATAGATAATAATAAAGTAAAATTATATGAAGAATAAAATTGCTATTACCGCTTGTTTAAAAAGATGTTCTATTGCGATTCAATATAATGGAAAAATTTATACATGTAATGAAGATATAGATGCTACTACTTATTTAGTTAGCTTAGTTGATAAGTTATTAAAAAAATATGATATAAATTTAAAAAATATGCAAGAATTAATTACTATCTCTGGTCCAGGATCATTTACAGGAATTAGAATAGCTCAAAGTTTTATTAAAGGATTATCATTTGTATTAAAGATTCCGATAAAATGTACAAATTACTTCGACGTAATTCATAAATTATCATATGTAATGGATAATAATTGTATAGCTATTATTAAAAGTGAAGGAAATCAATATTATTTCCACAATTTTTCTAATAACCATAGAGGGGTTAGTCCAATATATGACTTGTTGAAAAATATTCCTTCATCGATTATATTTGCAGGGGAAATTCCTGAAATTATAGAACATTCACAAAGAAAATTTATTAAAATAAATGATTTTAGAAATGCTAAACATCTTTTAAATATAAAAATTTCAAATCAAGAACTAAAACCTATATATATTAATATAAAATAATTACAGAATCTTAATAAGAGTAATTTATTAATGAAATATTAATATATAGTTAAAAATATAATTAAATAATTATAAGTAGGGGTTGACAAGTGGGGTGGGTAAGGGATATAAGGTGAGGTACGGTCATTGAAATAGTGAATGGAGAGAGGATATGTGGATGGCACGTAAGAGGCCGGAGACATATTGAACT